>JAKACM010000023.1 GCA_021821465.1 Bacillota bacterium | reverse complement strand
ACCAGATTCCGGATTACTCCGGACACCCTGCCACTCTTGGCTATCCCACTTGAATGGGGTAATTCGCAGGAGCAGGACTTTCACCTGCAAGCTTCTGTACCTGCCAGTCGCACGTGGGACCGGTCGCCAGCGACCGGGGGTTTGACATGTCTTCAGGTCGGAAACATCATCGCTTACCGTGCCCACCCTTCTGAGTGGGCCTCGCACCGATTTTCATCATGATATTGTCATAATTGTCGCAATCTAACTTTGCCGAGGACCTGGGGGCCTCACCCCTATCACGTGACTTAACCGATTATGGATGTTATATTATTCTCCTCAAACAAGTGTTTACGATTGCGATGAATGCCGCTGTTATTCTGACTCAGGATTTTTTGCGTTTAATCCTCCCTGCCCCATTTCCTGGTATGCTCACCCCATTGCCTTGTAATCATGGCATGTTCAGTCCCGACATATATCCGGACTGAACACACTTTTGTCCAAAAGACATTTAGCAGTAATACCATCAACGAATATTGAGGTGTTGTCATGTTTCGACTCGTACAAATTGCCCCAGGAGCGTATGTGGCCTCCAGCTCACTTTATCTGACCAATTCTGTTGTGATCGAAGGCTTAAATCACAACGTGCTGGTGATTGATCCGGCCGTTACCGTACAAGAACTCATGATGCTCGGTGTGGATTTACGCCAGGCAGGGATGAAAACGGAATTGGGATTCTCGACTCACCCCCATTGGGACCATGTTTTGTGGAGCCCTGCACTAGGCAACCTTCCTCGTTACGCGACAGGGCGAGCCATTCAAAGTCTAAGAACTCACCGCGACATCATGTTCGCAGAAATGATGCAGGCAGAGCCCCGGGCCACGATCCCACCTTGTTCGGCCAACTCACGGAGCTTCCGCCAGCAAGTGAGACTCTGCCGTGGACCGGCCCGACCGCCCAACTAATTACGCACAACGCCCATGCTCCCGGACACGCCGCCTTATTTCTGGCAGAAAGAGGCTTACTCATCTTGGGAGACATGCTCTCGGATGTCGAAATTCCCCTCTTAGACCTGACGGCACCGGATCCTGTCAAAGACTACCGCATCGCACTGTCCTTATTGTCAAAAGTTTTACCCTACCTTCACATTTTCGTACCCGGTCACGGGCACCTGGGATACGGCGCCAGAGAATTTCAACGTCGTCTGGATGCCGACATGGAATATTTGGATGCCCTCGAAGAAGGCCGGATTTGCCGAGATCCCCGCTTAGAAGTTCCGTGGCTGCATTCGGTTCATGACACACAATGGCATCATCTTCACGGACACGTTCAACCGGATTGACACTTTTGCCAGGGAGTTCCCCTGTGCACCCCTTGAGGTTCTCCCTAATAGTCCGCAGCGTGGTGATCTGGTCGCTTTCTTATGCATCTGTTCTTCATTCCAAGGTTTTTGCTAACCACTTCTCTTCGCGAAGCCGATAGCGTTGAATTTTACCGGTCGCCGTCTTGGGAAGTTCCGCCACGAAATAAATCTCGCGGGGAAATTTGTAATGGGCTAAATGTTCTTTTACGAAATTCTGAAGTTCGGTCGCTAATTGAGGGCCAGGAGCCGCATCAGGGTGCAGTACCACAAATGCCGCGGGTTTTTCCAGATCATTCTCGTCACGTTGTCCGACAACGGCCGCTTCCATGACCAGAGGATGTTCCGCCAATGCATTTTCCACTTCAATCGGTGATACCCAGATGCCACCCACCTTTATCATGTCATCGGAACGGCCACAGTACACAAAATGTCCCTCGGCATCCTGAAAGTATTTGTCCCCCGTCTTAAACCACTCGCCAATCATGCTCTCCCGGGTTTTCTGACTTTTTTCCCAATAATAGGGCGCGACGCTCTCCCCTTTGACGTATAAATCCCCCATGTCTCCCGATTTAACCGGTTGGAGATCTTCATCGAAAATACGCACTTCATAACCCGGAACAACGGTCCCGGTGGTTCCGGGTTGGGACCGGCCCAGGCGATTGGAAATATAAATATGAAGAACCTCAGTGGAACCGATACCGTCCAGAATTTCCACCCCAAATTGGTTCTTCCAGCGCAGGTAAATCTCTTGGGAAAGAGGCTCTCCGGCGGAAACACAAGCCCTCAGCCCTTGCGGAGAATAAGAATTGGGAATCCTTAACATGGCATTAAAAAGGGTCGGTACCCCGAAGAAAAGGGAAGGATGGCTCGTTTCAAGGGTCGTGAAAACGTTTAGAGGATCTACCTTGTCTGGAACCAGCACGGCTGATGCTCCGTTGGCAAAGGCAAAGTATGAACCGTTGCCGAGACCATAGGCAAAGTAGAGTTTCGACGCGCTGTAAAGGCGGTCTCGCTCCGTCACATTCAAAATGTTGCGGGCATAGACTCGGTTGGCAAACAACATGTCCTTGTGACAATGCACCACGCCTTTGGGCCGCCCGGTGCTGCCGGAACTGTAAAGCCAAAACGCCATGTCGTCGGGGTGCGTCTTAGCCGCTTCTAATTTTGTATCCCACTGTTCAATCCAGTCCTGATAAAAAAGAAAGGGACCTCCGTATCCTTGAGGACGCACAAAGGCATCTTTCAGCCCGGGCAAGAGCATCACCCATCTCAGATCAGACACTCCAAGACTAGACTCCGAAGCCGCTTGATCCCAGATTTCCGGTTGAGTCACCAGCACTTTAGCCCGTGAATCCTCAAGAAAATAGCGGTAGTCCCGAGCAGAAAGATAGGTGTTAACAGGGACCGGAACTGCTCCGATTTTCATGGCGCCAAACATAATAGCCACAAAAAATGGGGAATCATAACCGATTAGTAATATGCGATCTTCGGGCTCTACACCCATTTTGAGAAGTCCGTTGCCCACCCGGTTTATTTCATCAATCAACTGACGGTAAGACCATATTTGATCACGGTAAACCACCGCCGGCCTCTCTTCGGCATCCGACCGATCCCAAGGTCCAAAAATGGCATCCGTGACGTTCAAAAATCCTTGTTGTTCCGACTCATCTTGCATAAAGACCCCTCTTTCTTGTTCTGTCACCCCAATACCGGGACTCCTCAAATCCATGTGGGAACTATGAGACCGGTGACCAGACAGTTATACCCCCCTCTTTCTGTGCTGCCTTGGGGTCATTCTTGTCCACTTTGGCTCCCTTCTTTCCCTCTTTAGACAGGCCCTCGGTTTCGCCCCAATTGCCCGGGATAGACCATGGTGAGAAGCACCACGCCTCCAATCAAGGGCAAAATCCCCGCGACCAAAAATGCAGGCAAGAACTCTGTGCCATGAATCAAGAACGCCCCGGTAATGAGTGGAGACAGTGTCACCATAAGCTGGGCCAACAAGAAAATCCATCCTGTGGCCGAACCCGCCCGACGAGCCAAAGTGTCAACGGGAATGACCTGGAAAATGGAAGCGGACAGTTCATTGAGACTCTCGGCGATAAAGAGCAAAATGGCCACCGTAATCACAGACTGGGCAAAGAGAGTCGATAAAATCGCGAGGCCAAAGACAAATTGTCCCAAAGCCGCGAGATAGGTTCGGGCCACCCGCAGGTTTTTGGTGCGAGCAAAAACGTAGTCGGTAATAAATCCCGCCAAAAGGCCCATCACCGCTCCCCCGATCCAGGGCCCTACCGCCGCAAATCCCGCCTGCATGATATTCAGGTGCTTCACCATCACAAAGTAAGCGGGAAGCCATGCCACCAAAAAGACGAAGGACCATCCCGAAAGCCCCCAGGCGATTCCCGTGCCGGTGAGAGTTGGCGAAGCAATGATGGTCTTCAAGGGAATTTTCTCTGACTCCTCCGGTTCGTTCAGGTAATGACTTTGAGCAGGGGGAACAAAACGGTTCTGGTCGGGTCGGTTTGACACCAGCAACATCCAAAGAATGAGAACGATCAATCCCAGAATTCCCAAGCCGATGAGAGGAGCTTGCCATCCCCACAGAAATTCCAAAGGGGCTCCCACGCCTGTCAAAATCAGAACCCCCAACGGGAAACTAAAATTAAAAATGGCTGCTGCTCGTCCCCGCTCAGGCTTAGGGGTCCAATATCCAATGATGCGGTTTCCCACCGGTGTGGATCCCCCGGTCCCTCCGAAACCGTAAACAATCCGGGCCAGGATCATTGAACCCATCGTACCGGCTCCCGCCCACAGAAAATTGCTAATGGAGGCCACCGCCAAAAAAATCCCGCCGACTACTTTGGGTCCCCAGCGATCGGCCGCGTATCCGCCGACCAAGGCCATGGGAATAGCGATCCATCCGGCCACAGAACTTAACATACCTACCTGCGCCGTAGAAAAATGAAACGTCTTTAATAAGACCGGATTGATAATGCTGGTCGTCAAAAGTGACATGTTTTGAAACAATGCCAGCAGAAAAATCACCAGCACGACGACCCAGCGGTAAGAAGGATAACGGACGCCTGTGAGACCCGTCTGGGTTTTACTCACCACTTGCGGTCCCTTCTTTCTTCCTATTTTGACCTGCATTTTGAGATGGGGAAGCGTAGCCTGAGCGGAGATTTGCCGTCTTCATTGGCTAAGCTTTCCCATTGAGACTTTAAAGCCTGGAACGCCTCAAATACGTGATGCCGTCCATAAGCAAACGAGCCGTCCGAAGATAGGACGCCTCCTTAACGACCGGAAAACCTTCATCGGAGAAAGAGACACGGACCCCTACCTCCATCTGGCCGCTGGGATGTCCTATCCGAACCGAGTGCGTGTCCTCTTTCCGAGTGAGTTCGTACGCCACCGTTCCCGGAATTTTTGCCGCTACGGCAAGAGTCACGCTGGTGGTTCCGGGAAATGCCTTATGAAGTGTGAGTGGCTGTCCCCCAATTACCTCCGAGACGATGTCCACTTGATGACCCTTTATGGCAATGCCTCCAACAACGGTAGCAAAATCATGGGGCGGCGCGACAATGACGGGAATGGGTGTCAACTGCCCTTCGGCCATACCCAGATTGCGGGCCACAGCCCTTTGGATGGCGTCCATTTTACGCAACAGTTCCTGATCCGGTACCTTTGGGAGCTTGGATGGGTCCAACCCGACATCTTCGGCCGACACCATAAAGCCCACATTGGCAATGTCGACCACCGAGATTCTGAACTCCCCCCATCCCTTGACCGCAATCAGATCCTGGGCATGGCCGGTTGGCAACAGCGATCTGGTCGCACCCCCAGCGGTGAGATGGTAGTCCATTTTCACCCCGGCCCCGGTTCCCGGCACACCGTCCACCATGCAATCGCCCTCGATCAAGGCATGATTCCCTTTAACGGGAACATCACTCAAAAGAATGGTATGAGTGTTGCGATTGTGAATACGGATGCGAGTGAGAGGTTCTTGGGCCGGTATGAGACCTTTTTCCAGGGCATAGACCCCCACTGCCGAGGAAATGTTCCCGCAATTCATGTCGAAATATACCTCGGGGCGAGTCACTGATACCTGGGCAAAAGTGTAATCCAAATCCGCGTCCTTACGCGTAGGCCCTCCGATAATCGCGACTTTTGTGGTCAAGAGATCGGCACCGCCTAATCCGTCAATCTGACGAGGATCCGGACTGCCCATCAGTGCCAAAAGGAACCGTTTTCGGTCAGATTCCGATTCGGGTACCACCTCGGCCGGCAAAAAAACCGCTTTGCTGGTACCTCCCCGCATAACCGTACAGCGAACGCCAATGAGTTCCTGACTCCCTAATAACGTGGGGATTTGCGCTTCAATGGCCATCCTAGTCGCCTCACTTAAAGTGTCAGAATATTGACGGTGCAAGCCGTTCCTTCCACACCTCTGGCCTTGCCCCCCCGGCAATGCGCCAGACCAACTCTGGCATTTTGGATTTGCCTATCCCCTGCTTCGTGACGCAATTGTTTGACGATTTCTATCACTTGGGCGACACCGGTAGCCCCGAGAGGATGTCCCTTGCCTAAGAGCCCTCCACTCATATTGACCGGCAGCCGTCCGTTCAAATTGGCCTCACCCTTTTCCACCCGAGCGGGATATTCACCCAGAGGGTAAAGTTTCAACCCCTCCACGCGCGTAGCCTCGGCAATACTGAAACAGTCATGCACCTCGGCCATGTCTACATCTTCGGGGCCCAATTCTGCGTGTCGGTATGCCGCTTGGGCTGTTCGCCAAGTCAAATCTTCTATCGTCATGTCGGGCAGTCCCACTTCCAACTTGCCGCTGCGCAATTCGGAAGCGGCAAGTTTCACCGCCCGCGAGGCGCCATATTGATTAAGTTTTCTTTCGCTGATCAATACCACTGCCGCCGCACCGTCCGAAACGGGAGCACATTCGTGCAAATGCAAGGGATCGGCTATCATACGCCCCGCCAGCACCTCATCCACGGAGACAGGTTTCTTGAACTGAGCCAGAGGATTGAGAGAGGCATTGAATTTGTTCTTAGATGCAATGGCCGCAAGCATTCTGGACGTCGTCCCATATTGTTCCATATGCCGGCGTGCACGCATGGCATAGACCGCCGGCATGGTGAGTCCTATTTGCGCCTCGATATCCGATTCATCGGGAGCCAAGGCTCCGCGAAATCGCGTGGACAATAATTCCACTCCGCAAGCCAAAACCACATCATAGAGCCCGGCCTTAAGAGCCGTCGCCGCGTCGAAAATCGCCGTAGAACCGCTGCTGCAGGCATTTTCCACGTTTGTTATAGGCAATCCCGACATACCGGCCGCACCGAGGCCCCTCTGACCCATGGCCATTCCCTGATAGACATGGCCAACCCAGGCTGCTTCAATATCTGAAGCTTGGACACCTCCGTCATCCAGTGCGCCCAATATTGCTTCCGCAGCCAAATCCGCTGCCGTACTTTCGGGATGTTTGCCGAAAGATGTCATCCCCACTCCAATCACATACACGCCATTGCCGATCACCGTGATTCCCCCTCCTTTGTCGCGGGTGCCACATGGACTAATTCCATGAATTGGCCCTCCGATGAAAGTTTTGGACCCGGTGCCAAGGTTAAGACCACTTCCATGCCGACTTTTGGCTCCACATTGTCAACCAATGGCACCAACACCCGCACATTTTGCGGAAAATCCACATAACTCAGCACATAAGGTGTCTTGAACTCGGGAGTAGACTGATGAACCCGAGTCCAGGTATAAAGAAGGCCGTTGGGTCCTAGTCGCACTTTTTCGTGGCTTCTATGACCGCAACGTCCGCATACCGGTTGTTCCGGATAGAATACCGCCCCACAGGCATTACACTGACTTCCCAGCAAATAAACAGCCTTTCCATCCAGTTCATAGTGATCCGGACCATTTACTCCTTCTTGAATCTGTGCCATATTTTTTCACCCCTTTTAAGACTTTTTTGCCTTTGAGACTAAGCCGAAAACTCGACTCATGCACTCCATCTAATAGCTCCCCACACTCCGTCCTCCGCAAACATAAAGAACCTGGCCATTCAAATACCCTGCATCATCATCGGCAAAAAACGCTACGCTGTCCGCCACCTCTTCCGAGGTTCCCACCCGACCCACGGGAACGGTCTTGGCTAGGCGTTCTTGCACTTCGGGTTTTAACTGTCGGTACAAAGGGGTGTCAATTAAACCGGGAGCCACAACATTGCTGGTGATTTGAAACTTTCCCATTTCCAAGGCCAGTGTTCGGGTCAAACTCACCACACCCCCTTTCGATGCGCTGTAGTTAGCTTGTCCCGGGCCCCCTAACCAAGCCCGGGAAGCAATATTGATAATGCGTCCGTATTTTTGTTCCATCATGATTCGGCCGGCAGCTCGGCAAGTGAAAAATTGGGAGCTCAGATTGACACGGATTACCTCTTCCCATTCTTCATCCGACATCTTGGTCAAATAGCGATCTTTTGCGATCCCGGCATTATTCACCAATATGTCTACCCGCCCGTATTTCTCCCGAGCATATCCCATCAACTTCTCGGCCCCTTCTTTGGTAGCAATGTCACTGACGAAATAATCGGCTCGGCCCTCGGGGGCAATCTTGGCAGCAGCGTCCTCTACTCTTTGGGGCACCACATCATTTAGGACAACGAAGGCGCCGCCTAATGCCAAACGTTTGGCAATCGCCTCTCCGATCCCTTGGCCGCTGCCGGTCACAAGGGCTATTCGTCCTTCAAATCCCTTCATCCCTAATCAATTCCTTTCGCAATCGTTTCGGTTTTTGTTCTATTGCCCGATAAAGTGAGGCGGCCGCTTTTCCACAAAGGCCCGCATTCCTTCTTCCCGGTCTTTCGACTTGCGCAAGATGGTGTGGCACGAGGATTCCAATGCCATCCCCGTCTTGATGTCGGTATTGGAGGCAAGATGAACCAACTGCTTAATATAGGCCAGGGACAATGGAGCTTTTTTGGCCATAACCTGAGCCCAGAAGAGACTCTCTTCGTCGAGTTTTCCTTCTTCCACCACCCGGTCCACAAGTCCCCAGGCAAAAGCCTGTTCGGCATCAATGCGTTCTGCAGTAAACATTAATGCCATAGCCCGGCTCGGACCGACAATCCGGGGCAGCCTTTGGGTACCTCCTGCCCCCGGCAGACTCCCCACGTTGGCTTCGGGAAATCCCAATTTGGCTGTGGTATCGGCCATCCGAACATCGGCTGCCAATGCCAGTTCCAGTCCTCCCCCCAAAACGTACCCCG
Source organism: Bacillota bacterium (assembly GCA_021821465.1). GTDB lineage: Bacteria > Bacillota > Sulfobacillia > Sulfobacillales > Sulfobacillaceae > Sulfobacillus. The sequence continues at coordinate 44,952 of JAKACM010000023.1, read as the reverse complement.
CTAAGGCGGCGATAACCGGCTTGGTGAGATTCTCGATGAAGTCGAACAAGTCGCGAATAATCTCCCCCAGCGGATCCTTAAGCGTCCCAAAATCATATTCGGCCACCCTCCCTTTGATATCGGCTCCCACGGAAAAGGCTTTTTTCTGACCGGCCAAGATGATGACCCTGAGGCTCGGATCGTTCTCTATCTCACCCAGCATCATTCGCAAATCCGTTAACATCTCCGGAGTCAAGGCATTTAAGGCCGATTCCCGGTTAATACGGATTCGGACCACGCCGTTCAGATTCTCTCTTTGCAATAACTGCTCCACACTTCTCCCCTCCTAATAGCCTAGTCTTGGGATCTTTTAGCTAAGGCCCGAGGCCTCTCCCACACAACACCTTGGTCAATCAGGTCATCAATGACGTGGGAAGCATAACCCCATTCTTGTAAGATCTCCCGGGAATGTTCCCCAACTAATGGAGCCGGGCACCTAGCTTTGGGCGGCATGTCCGCCAGTTGTGCCGGCATCCCCACACCGGGGGTCAGTCCCAAATCGGGATGTTCCAGACGGGGAAAACTTTCGGGTGTCATCACATGGTCTAATTGTGCCAATTGATCGTAGTCCATGACGGGAGCACACAAAATATCCTCCTTTTCCAAGATCTGGCGCCATTCTTCGGTGCTTCGCGTTCGAAACTTTTCCGCCAGTAATCGAAAGAGTTCCGCACGGTGAACGACTCTATCGCCCACCTCAGAAAATCTCGGATCCCGATCCAGTTCCGGACATTGCAACACTTGGGTCAGCCGCGACCACCTTTGGGGCCAATAGGCGGCTACCATCAGAAAGCCGTCTTTGGTGGGATAGACTTCGTTGGGTGCCGAATAGGGGGCGGCACTGCCCTGTCTTCCCGGAGATTGATGACTGACCATGAACATGGACCAAGGCACCGTCTGGAAAAAAAACAAACTGTCTAAAAGAGAGACGTCGACTCGCTGCCCTTTGCCACTCCGGGCACGTGCCAATAGGGCCAGCAAAATGCCTTGGACGGCGATTAAAGCCGCCGTCATATCGGCGGCAGGCACCCCGACTTTTACCGGCTGACCCCCCGGCTCGCCGGTTACACTCATTAACCCACTCATCGCTTGAATAATTCCGTCAACTCCCGGTTTATCCCGCCAGGGCCCTGTGGTACCAAATGCGGAAATCGCACAGTAAATCAAGTCCGGATGTTGATGCGAGAGCACAGAATAGCCAATACCCAGCCGATCCATGACCCCTGGGCGAAAGCTTTCCAGTATCACGTCGCTTTCTGCCGCAAGAGCTTTGAATACTTGGGGACCTTGCGCCGTTTTCAAATTGATCACCACGGAACGTTTGTTCCGGTTCATCCCTATATATGCCGCCGCATCCTCACCGAGAAAAGGAGGGCCAAGCCGTCTTCCCCAGTCGCCTTCCGGAGGGTCCACTTTAATCACCGTGGCTCCATATTCCCCTAGGACCATGCCGGCACTGGGTCCGGCTGCGCCCTGGGATATATCCAGCACCCTAATCCCGTCAAGCACCTGGTGCGCCTCCATTATCGACACCTCCCTTTAAGTCCTCCATCAATTCCCATCCCCGCTTGATGCCCTCCTGATTAATTCCGGCAAATCCTTTGGGTGCACGAACGCGAGCCGCCTCAACCAAGATGGGCAACGGAATGCGCCCTACCAGTGCCGCGAGAGCACCCACGGCCACCATATTCGCGGCCAGTTTTTCCCTCAGTTCCGTTTTGGCTATACGCTCCAATGGGATCTGAGAAAGGGTCCTTCGTTCAGGGAGCTTGACCCAATCGCTGTCCACCAACGCCAGGTCCTCTTCGGCCAGTTCGAGGCCATATTTAATCCATGCCTTCTCGTTTAAGGCGAGAAGAACGCTCGGCTTGGAGAACCAAGGATTAGCAATCTCTTGATCGCATAAAGTGACGTCGGATCGGCTGGCACCTCCCCGGGCCTCCGGCCCGTACGACTGCAAGGTGCTGACATGAAGTCCCGCCTTGAGCGCGGCCTCGGCCAGTACAATGGCTGCGAGTCCAAGACCCTGGCCTCCGGATCCGGCAAGGCGAATCTCTTTCTTCCACACAGCTATTCCTCCTCCGCACTATAACCGGCCAATCCCATCATTTCTTCCAAGGTGGGACGGTTCTCTTCGTGCAAAACACCCATGGACATCGTTTCGCGAATGGGAAATCCGTCCGCCTCTCTTAATGTCGGCCATTCCCCGAGACCCAGGGCAATATCTTCTTCGGCGCGGGCTTGGCTGAATAGAAGATCGGAGCCTCCCCCTAAGGAATTTTTTCGGCCAAAATACTCGGTACAATCCGTCATTATGTCCAAAAACGAAAAACCGCGGTGAGCTATTGCCTTATCCAGCAACTCCTCGAGCAAATCGGGACGGTAAGCCTGTCCCCGTCCCACAAAAGTCGCTCCCGCAGCCTTGACGAGATTTGCTGCGTCAAAACTTTTCTCCGTATTCCCATAAGGAGTGGTGGTCGTAAATGCATGGGGGACGGTGGTGGGAGCCAACTGGCCTCCCGTCATGCCGTACGTTTCGTTATTGAATAAAATACAGGTCAAATCCAGGTTTCGTCTGGCCGCGTGAATCAAGTGATTGCCGCCGATGCCCAAACCGTCTCCGTCCCCGGTAATCACAATGACGGTTAGCTCAGGCCTTGTCAGTTTAAGTCCGGTGGCAAATGACAACGCCCGTCCATGCGTGGTATGCAAGGTATTGGCGTCAATATAGCCCACAATTCGGCTAGAGCAACCGATACCCGCCACGAGGGCGAGTTGATCCATCGAAGTGAACCGCTTGGCCAACACCCTCACGAGGGTATTCAGAACAATTCCGTGTCCGCAGCCCGGACACAGAATATGGGGCATCATTTCCGGACGCAAAAGCTGTTTGCCAGGATTCATAGCGCCCTCACCCCTTTTTTCACAAACTCTCGGCATCTGTCCAAAATTTCTTCTGTGGTCATGGGTTCGCCTCCAAGTTTGCTCTCTGATATTACCCGCACCGAACTGGGCAAATAACGTTCCACCACTTCAACCCACTGTCCCTGATTCATTTCAGCCACCACCACATTCTTAAATTGCCCTAAGGTGTCTCTTAAGTCGGCTGCACCCACCGGCCATAAGACCCGGGGCCGGTAAAGACCCGCCAGAACCCCTTGGTCCCGAAGCCTGTCGACAGCTTCTCTCGCCACCCGTGAAGTGATTCCATAGGCAACCACGGCCAGTTCGGCATCTTGCAATCGGTAGTGTTCAGCCGGCAGCCATAAAGGCAGAGGCTCCATCTTACGCTTTAGTCGGGCCATCAACTGGCGTATGATTTCAGGATGAGTGGTGGGAAATCCCTTTTCGTTATGCATGAGACCGGTGACGTGAAAATGATAGCCGTCGCCGAAATTGGGCATAGCGGCCACGCCTTCCTCGTTAGGGAAATAGGCGCGAAAAGTAGGACCTGGGTCATCCAAAGGGCTGGGACGATGCCACAGTTCTTCATTTGAAGGCAAAGACAGCTCTATTCCTTCCCGCATGTGGGCCAGCACTTCGTCAAACAGCACCACTACCGGAGTTCTGAGACGTTCAGCAATATTAAAGGCATTCACCGTCATGTCATAGATTTCTTTGACGGAAGCGGGAACCAGAACCGCCACTTCCCGGTCGCCATGAGAACCCCAGCGCGCCTGCATCACATCTCCTTGTGAGGGAGCCGTGGGCACGCCCGTGCTAGGTCCCACTCGCATAACATCCACAACCACACAAGGAATTTCAGCTAAGGTGGCATACCCGAGATGTTCTTGCATGAGGGTAAATCCCGGACCGGAGGTAGCGGTCATGGCTCTGGCACCTCCCAAAGACGCCCCCAAGACCGATCCTAAAGAGGCCATTTCGTCTTCCATTTGAATAAATATTCCTTTATGGCGGGGTAAGCTTTTTGCCAGTGTCTCGGCCACTTCCGACGAAGGTGAAATGGGATATCCTCCAAAAAAATTACAGCCGGCGGCAATGGCCCCTCTGGCGCAAGCCTCGTTGCCTGAGACTAATTCGGTTGCCATAATACATTTCCCCCTTCATGAACCAAGACATGAGATCTGGGGTCGGTGATCACATCAATGGCGAGATCCGGGCAAAGCTTCTCACAGAGGCCACAACCTGTGCACCGTTCCGGAGACCGGGTTTCGACGACGTCCTTGTCATTCAGCATCCAAATCCTTTCGGGGCAGACGTTGACGCAAATTCCGCATCCCTTGCACCACGATTCTTCCAAATGCAGCCAAAAGTGGCGTTCAAGAGGCCGGGGCCTTCGCACCGAATGGGACATCACCCTTTCTTTGTATCGGCGACCCAAGTCGAAAGCGCGGAGGTTGACATCGACCGCCTTAGCGGGCACTCGTTGGCTTAAAGCTTCTGACCAGGCTTCATAAGAAAAGGGCAATTCCGTGGATAAGGCGCCCAATAGCACGACTCCCGCCGTTTTCACATTGCCGGCCTCTTTGGCCAACAATGTCGCGTCAATCGTCCGGATGCGAGGATGGCCAAGAAATTCCAGGGGATAATCCATTCTTCCCGACAGTCGGTCTTTTAAGGAAATCGGAGGAATCATCTCCTGGATGCCGACAAATACCGTCCCATCCGGGGATAGTAGAGGCATCCATCTTAAGGCCTCTGCCCACTCGAATCCGAGGGCCCAATTTAGCCGCCCTTTTTCGATGAGAGCGCCGTGGACCTCGGGACCAAAACGGATTTGGGCGGACACGGATCCCCCGCGCTGGGACATTCCGTGCACTTCCGCCTTTTTGACATCAAGCCCATAGGCCATGCATACGTCCGATATAATGTTGCCGGCCAATATCACTCCTTGCCCCCCGACCCCGGCGATGACGACATTAGCACGAATTTGTGTCGGATCTTTCATATTCTGATGGTCCCCCTCCCCCGGCCTTTCCTTTTGCCGTCAATCTTGGATGATGGGCACAATCGCCGATTGCGGGCACAATTGTGCGCATACTGTGCATCCGGTACACTGGTCGGAGTCAATCCTGACTCGGCGCAAATCGTCCGAGGTTAGATCCCATCCCAAGGCCGGACATCCGATATTCATGCACAGCTGACAACCGTCACAATGCTGTGATTCCACCTGGTAGCTTCGTCCGAATATTTTTTCCGGGGCCTGAACACAGGGGCGGTTGGTAATGATTACCGACACACCACGCTTTTTTGTGGCTGCCAGAATACTGCGGTGAGTCGCGCCCACATCATAGGGATCCACCACCACGGGCTCTACCCCGATTGCACGGCATAATTCAACAATGTCGATGCGAGGCACATCTGCAGCACGAACATTGTGAGCCGTCCCCGGATGAGGCTGGCCGCCGGTCATGGCGGTGGTACCGTTGTCCAAAATAATTACGGTAATGTCGGCATTGTTCCACATTGCGTCGATGAGCCCCGGGATCCCCCCGTGCAAGAAGGTTGAGTCGCCAATGGTCGCCACGATAGGTTTGTCCCTGACCCCCGCTTTCGCCATGCCCACCGCCATGCCAATACTGGAACCCATAGCCAAGCAGGTATCCATCGCCAAAAGAGGCTCTGAGGCCCCTAAGGTGTAGCAACCGATATCTCCGTTCACGTAGGCCCCAATCTCGTGCAAGACTAAAAACGGCGTGACATGAGGACAGCCCGGGCACAACAAGGGGGGTCTTGGAACGGACACAGGCCATGAATCCTCCACCTCTTCCAAAGAATCCGGCAGAACCCCCGCCCCTTTGAGTCCCTTGCGAACCGACTCGGAGGACAATTCTCCGGCACGAGGGAAGAAGGCTTTGCCTTCTGCCGGAATGCCCAGGCTTTTGACGCTCTCTTCCAGATAAGGTTCCGACTCTTCTACCACGAGAAGCCGGTCGACTTTTGCGGCAAAGTTCCGAATCATATTTTCGGGCAGAGGGTTGGTAATGCCCAGCTTCAGCACACTGGCCTCGGGCATCACATCACGCACGTATTGATAGGCGGCGCCCGAGGCAATAATGCCGATTTCAGTCGACCTTATCCCTTCTTGATTGAAGGGATGGGATTCAACCCACTGGGCCATCTTTGGCAACCTTTCGAGATGACGCAACCGACCGGCACGGGCATTAACCGGGAGCATGACATATTTGCCGGGATTGCGCTGAAAACCTTTAGTGGGCACAAGTTCCGATTGAGCTAATGTCACCGGAGAACTCGAATGCGATATACGGGTAGTAGTGCGGATCATCACCGGAGAATCCCATTTTTCGCTGGCCTCAAAGGCAGCACGAACAAACTGATAGCATTCCTGAGAGTCGGACGGCTCAAAGATCGGCACGCCGGCAAATCTCCCCAGGTATCGACTGTCTTGTTCGTTTTGCGAACTGTGCATTCCGGGATCATCGGCCACCAAAACCACCAATCCCGCATTGACTCCCACCAAAGGACTGGTCATCCATCCGTCCATTGCCACATTTAATCCGACGTGCTTCATAGTCACCAGACTTCTTGCTCCGGACAAGGCGGCCCCGAGTGCCTCGTCAATGGCGACTTTTTCGTTGGTGGCCCACTCTACCTCTACCGCTGGGGAAGCAATTTTGGCCAGATATTCCAGTGCTTCCGTGCTCGGAGTTCCCGGATATCCCGTTACAACACGCACCTTGGCGTCCACACAGCCCCAAGCAATCGCTTCATTGCCCAATAACAACCGCCGTGTTTTGGTCACACTCGCCACCTTCATTCCTCCCTCTTGATATGCCGCTTCCCCTGCATCGGAATTCCGAGACGCCTTAAGGGCTGACTCACGCTCCTCGGGGCGTCTCCAGTTGTCCCAATACTTGACGGATTTGATCGGCACTGAGAACTTTGGACGTCGTTTTCGCCGCTTTCATCACCGCATCAACGCGAGCCGGCGTGGCGTCGAGTCCATGGTTCTGAAGCCAGAATTCGGCATTCGAACGTCCACTCATGGGGCCGACCAAAATTTCCTGATGCCGGCCGACCAAAGATGCGGGAACAGCACTATACACTTGATCCGCCAGCCATGTCTCCCCTTTGGTATAGGCTTTAATGACTGCGGCGGCATGGACTCCGGTACTCGTGCTGAAGGCATCTTCTCCCATGACCGGGTAATTTCTGGGAATCTCAACTTGAGTCATGGCCGAGGCTAAATGACAGTAGGCGGGAAGTTGAGTCAAATCCTGCTGCATCCATCCCAATAAGACCAGATTGACCAAAATCGTGTCCATGGGCGCATTGCCGACTCGTTCACCAATACCGAGAGCACACCCGTGCACCCTGGTGGCTCCCGCTGAAAAAGCAGCTAAAGCATTGATCACATCGAGTCCCCGATCACGGTGCCCATGCCAGTCAATGATCGGATCAAATCCGTGTTGAGTGAGACAACTTTTCACAAATCCGACCACCCGTTGTGTGCCGACCGGAGTGGCATGACCCACGGTATCCGCTACACAAAAGCGAGTGGCTCCGGCCTCCGCAGCCGCCAGGTACATGGCTTCCAAATCCTCGGGTCTGGCCCTGGTACTATCCTCGGTCACAAACATCACATCGAGACCCTCTTTATCGGCCGTTTTGACGCTGTCTTGGATCGTGCGGAGCAGTTTGGGCCCTTCCCAACCCTCCACCCATTGACGAATCGCGCTCGAACCTAAAAACAAAGCGGCCTCAATCCGGATACCTGCTTCCTGGGATGCCTTAAGAATCGGGTTTAAATCGGCTAAGTGAGTTCGGCCGGCGCAATTAGGCTCAATGTTCAGATGTTCCCGCAAAATAAGCCGGGCTAATCGCACCACATCTTGATAGGCACTTTCGCCGGCACCGGGGTATCCAATATTCGCAGCATGAATGCCGAGTCTCGGCAAAAGACCGAGAAACTCGATTTTTTCATCTAGGGAAGGCTGGCGTACCGAAGGACTTTGCAAACCGTCACGCAACGTTTCGTCGTTCAATTCCAGCTTAGCAGGGGCTCTAAAATCAGCCGTTAATGACCCCACTTGGTTCCAGTCGTACAAGAGTGATTCTTTCACGACACACTCCCCCTTTCGTAATGCTCAAGGTTCGTTGCGTGACACTTTATGCATCACGTTGATCGTATCTGTCACGTATTGGGCACACAAGCATGCATCTGCTCTGTTTGCCTAAGCCCTTTGCATCATCCTCTTGACTTGCTGGCATCATGCTCTGGGGGAAGAAAAAAGAGGCATACCCCACAAGTTTTTTCCCCTTGACGTCTCGCCCGCCTTTGTCTTTTGTCTTCATCGAATCAGTTTCCTGCGATCCACTAAACGAACGGCCTTGCCTTCGCTTCGGGGAATCGAATGCGGTTCCTTCACGGATACCATTACGTTGATTCCCAAGGTCCGGTTCAAATGGGTTTTGACTTTTGTGATCAGGTGCTCATGAAGGACGTCCCCGTCTTTAGGCTCGATATGCACCTCCAAAACATCGAGCGCAGAATTCCGGTCCAAAATCAATTGAAACACCGGGGCCAATTCTTCAATCCGCAAAAGTTCCGATTCGATTTCTTTGGGGAACAAGTTAACGCCGCGCAAGGTAAACATATCGTCCGCGCGTCCTTTGATGTGATCGATACGGCGAGTCGTTCGTCCGCAGGGACAGGGGCCGGGGAGAACGCGGGTAATGTCTTTGGTCCGGTAGCGCATAATCGGTGTGGCTTCCCGCTTGAGCGAACTCAGGACCAATTCTCCACTCTCGCCTTCGGGAACCGGACGGCCGGTATCAGGATTCACCACTTCAAAATAGAAGAGGTCTTCGGCCATATGAAGTCCCTCGTGACCAGCAAGACATTCACTGGCCACCCCCGGCCCGATTATTTCGGCTAATCCGTACACATCCAATGCGCTAATCCCCAATTGCGTTTCAAGTTCACGACACATTTCTTGCGACCATGACTCGGCCCCGAAAATGCCGACTTTGAGACGGAGATCGTCACGGCTCACACCCATTTCCTCCATGGCCTCCGCAATATGCTGGGCATAAGACGGAGTGGAACAAATGACCGTCGCACCTAAATCCTTCAGCATCTTCACCTGTCTTTGGGTGTATCCTCCCGACATTGGCACCACGGCAGCCCCAACTTCCAAAGCGGCGTAATGCATTCCCAGCCCCCCGGTAAAGAGTCCGTAGCCATAGGCGTTATGCACCACATCATCGGGGCCGACTCCGGCTCGGCTGAAAACCCGGGCCATGGCCTTTCCCCAGAGTTTCAGGTCATTGGCCGTATAGGCTGCGACCACGGCCGATCCGCTGGTTCCCGAGGTGGCGTGAATTTCCTGGACCTGGGACATATTCACGCCCAGCATTTGAAAGGGATAGCCCTCGCGCAAATCGTCCTTGTTGGTAAAGGGTAAGCGGGAAATGTCGTCCGGGGTGCGAATCGACTCCGGATCTATCCCCGCGAGCTTGCCTTGATAAAATGGAACGGACTTCTTCACACGCCCGATAAAGGACCGAAAGTCCTCTACAGCCTTCATCTCCACGAAATCACGGCTAAAGCGCTCTTCGTCTATCTGGGTCATCGCCAATTTTGTTCCCTCCAATCAATTATTTTTTTGCTCGTGTCGTCTTTGAATTCCAAACTCATCCTTAGTCGTGGACAACGACCACTCTCTTCTTCCGAAACTCAACTTTTTCGGTTAAGATCTCATGCTTCGTCCGATTTCTTCGAGAATGGGAATAATTCCGCCCTTATTCAGCACTTCCAGCATTTGATCGGGCAATCTTTCCGACTTCAGACGCGATCCATCCGTCAAAATCACCTCGCCGGCCCGAAGATCGAACAAAATCTGCTCGCCCTCCTGCACCCGGCCGCCTATTGACGGGCAACTCAGCACCGCAAGTCCTATGGCTAATGCATTTCGCGAAAATATTCGGGCAAAGGACTGGGCAATAACCCCGGCGACACCCAAATCCTTCAGATGCATGGGAGCCGATTCCCGACTGGACCCACAGCCAAAATTCTTGCCCGCGACCACAATATCGCCCTCCCTGACCCCTGAGGCAAAATCCGGGCGAACGGATTCCAATACGTGCTTAAGACGCACGTCCATTGGATCGTGAACATAATGCCCGGGAGAGAGCAGATCGGTGGAAATGTTATCACCGAAAACCCATGCTCTGCCTTGATGACGCATAGAGAGATCCTTCATTGAATTACCTCCCGGCTTAAGCCCAATACATCCCGAGGATCAGTCAATACGCCAGTTAACGCAGTGGCCGCGGCGGTAAGAGGAGATGCCAGGTAGATTTCGGCTTCGAGGCTGCCCATGCGTCCTTGAAAGTTTCGGTTATGGGTTCCAAGACAGCGCTCCTTGGCCGCCAAAAGTCCCATATGTCCCCCAAAACAGGGACCGCAGCCCGGGCCTTCAATAATGGCGCCTGCTTGAATCAAATCTTCCAGGATGCCTTCGTGCAAAGCTTGCCGGTAGACCTCACTTGATGCCGGAGTCACGATGAGCCGTACTTGCGGCGCAATATGCCGACCACCGAGAATTCTCTGAGCGTCTCGTAAATCTTCGATTCTCCCATTGGTGCAAGAGCCGATAAAGACTTGGTCCATTTCAAGTCCTTGATAATCTGCCACCCGGGCGACATTTTCCACATGATGAGGCAGGGCTACCATGGGTTCCAACCCAGAAAGATCCAAGGAATACTCGAGGGAATAAGGACCGCTCGCCTGAGACTCTTGCTGAGGAGGAAAGAGCGCGAATTTCGCCCCCATTTCCACGCCCATATTGGCAATAGTCAACCTGCCGGCCAAGGGCATTGCCGCGGCACCCGGCCCCCGAAATTCCAAGGAGCGATTTTGTGCGCTATCGGATCCGATCGTTTTCATCAACGAGAGAATGAGGTCTTTGCCGCAGACACTCTCATGCCATTGATTCTCGAGCCAAATCGATACCGTTTCCGGAACTTTGAACCACAAGGTTCCGGTTGCGAGAGCATAAGCCATCTCCGTGGATCCGATGCCGGCACTCACAGCACCCAATGCCCCATAGGTTGTGGTATGGGAATCGGTGGCTACGACCAGATCTCCTTCTTTGACCAAATTCTCCTCCACCATCACTTGATGGCAAATTCCCCGACCCATGTCGAAAAAATGCTCGATGCCGTATTTTTGAATCAAGGTTCTTGCTTTTCTCTGATGGGTCGCGGCATATTCCGAAGGAGCCGGCACCATGTGATCAAACACCACATTGACACGATTGGGATCGTCAATCCGCTCTATTCCGCTTTTCTCCAGAAGTTCAAGAACGTCGGTCGCAAAAATATCGTGCATCATATAAGCATCGGGACGGGCCACCACATACTCCCCCGCGTTTACATGACTTCGGTTGGCTTTTTGCGCCAGGACCCTTTCTGCCCAACTCATGCTTCCTCTCCCTTCTCTCCCATCATGGTGCGTAATTTCTCCAGAGCCCGGTAAAGGAGGTGCTCTGCCGCGCGCTTGCGACCCACCACTCCCATTTGTCCATTGTCATAGGGATGGATAGAACCGGTAACCATATGAGCCGCAAGAAACAGCTTATCGTCATCCCACACCCCTTCGGCCAATAGTCTTTCCGACGTCCTAAGACGAATCGGCCCGGATCCCATTGCTCCCACAACCATGCGCACTTCCCGCGAATTCTCCCTGGGCACCACCGTGATCGCCAGGTTCGCCTCGGGAAAATCAATGCCCTCTCTGATTCGCCATTTGTCAAACACCCCTAAGGGCGGTGAGCTGGGCAACCGGATGGTTTCGATCCACTCTCCCGTTTCCAGCGCCAAATGGTGATCGCCGTCCCCCGTGTACAGATCCAAAGCCTCGATCCACCGCGGATTGTTTTGGCTCTGAACTTTGAGTTGTGCTCCCAAGGCAATAAAGGCAGGAGCCGTATCCGACGAAAAAATAGCAACACACTGTGAACTCCTGGGGGCGGCATAACACCGCGTGCCCCCCGACTTGAAACAGGGATCCAGACCCGAGCGCCAGATCGGCGGCTGGTTACGAAACCGGCATCGGGTATCCAAACAGAGATTGCCGCCGATAGTGGCTTGATTGCGAATTTCATAGGTGGCCACGACCCTAATGGCGTCGGCAAGCAGAGGATATGATGCACAGAGTTGAGGGTGTTCCAGGACGGCTTGAAGAGTCAGGGCTGCTCCGATGGACCACCTTCCCTCCCCGTCCGAAGAGATTAAGCTCGCTTCAGGAACTCTGCGGAGTTGAACCCACGTGGGAGACGTGTCGAGACCCCATGTCCGGTTCGGCACCAAATCCGTGCCTCCCCCAAATATTTTGGAGCCCGGTTTCCCTAAAATCCTGGTCACGTCTTCCGCCGCAGAAGGCTCAATCATCTTGGTATGTGTTGTCATAGCCCTTTTCTCCTTGACTTCGGGTCAAGTCCCTTAAGCACTTTGTCGGGGGTCACCGGCGTCTCGTTGAGATCAATCCCCACCGCATCCGAAATGGCGTTGATGACTGCGGGAATCACAGGATTTAGAGGGCCTTGACCGACTTCCTTGGCTCCCATCGGACCTTTGGGGTCGGGCTCTCCCACCACGGCAATGGTTATCGGAGGAATGTCCTGGATAGTGGGAATAGGATATCCCAAGAGATGAGGACCCCGGTGCCGTCCGTCCGGGTTGAAGCTTTGACGTTCCATGAGCACTTCTCCGAGTCCCATCACAACCCCCCCTCGGATCTGTCCTTCCACAGAGGGAGCATGCAAGACAGTACCCGGGTCATGCGCCACCCATAACTGGTGCACCCTAACTTGGCCGTCCTCCCGGTCTACGCTTACGTCCGCGACACAAGCGGTAAACGAATAAGCGGGAGAAGGCCCTACTCCTGCCCCCTTATAACGGCCCACGGCTTTAGGAGGAGTATAGCCCCCAAAAGTCGTCAAAGGTCCCACATCTTCTTCGGCCCACAAAACCGCTTGAGTAAAGGTGACAGTTTGGTCCCCCTGCAACTCAAAGAGTTCGCCCACTTGGATGACCTGGCTTGGATTCGCACCCGTACGGCTGCACACACTATCTGTCAAGATTTGGCGCATGCGTTGTGCGGCTTCAAGAACCGCATTTCCGGCCATCATGCTCACCCGACTGGAATACGATCCCAAGTCCACAGGCGTGGTTCCGGTATCCGCAGTATAAACTCGGATCCTATCCGGATTAATGCCGAGCGCTTTCGCCACCAGCACTGTCAGCATCGTCTCGGCTCCTTGCCCGATATCTGTCAGCCCGGAAAAAACTTGAACACCGCCGTCACGGTTTACAGCCATCCTGACCCCCGAGTGGGGCAAGGGATTCCAATAAATCGGCAACCCTGCACCGCTGAGATATGCGGAGCAGGCAAACCCGAGTCCTCGGTCGGGTTCCGGGCGAGAGTGTCTGGTATGCCAATTGCTTAAGACCTCCACTCGATTTAGGCAGGCCTCCAACCCGGATGAGCCGACTTCAAGCGCATTGACGGTCAGTGAATACCCAGGCGTCAGATTCCTTCTTCGCAACTCAATAGGGTCGATCCCCAGGGCTCGGGCCACCCGGTCGAAATGGACTTCCACTAAGGCTCTAGGCTGAGTGGTTCCATGACCTCTCTTGGGACCGCAAGGCGGTTTGTTCGTGTACCATCGTGCTGCGTGAAAATGGTAGCGAGGAATGGCATAGGTCACCGTTTGCAAGGCCCCGGTGTAATAAGTCGTGGCCAGACCGTACGAAGCATAGGCTCCTCCGTCGAGAACCGAGCCGAAGTCCATGGCCCGAATCCGTCCATTCTCGTCCCATGCCGTTTTCACCCGCATCGATACGGGATGCCGTCCCCGATGCGCGTAAAAGACCTCTTCCCGGCTCAAGGTGATTTTTACAGGCCGTCCACAGGCTCGGGACAATAAGACGGCGGCAATCTCATGAGGGAAAAGTTCGCTTTTGCCTCCAAAACCTCCGCCGACAACACTGGCTCGGACACGAATGCGATAACTCGCAATGCCCAGCGCAAGTGCCAGTTCCCGTTGCACATAGTGCGGGGTTTGGGTCGCTGTGATCAGTTCCACCCGTCCTTCCGGTGTCCAGTACCCCAGTGCCGAATGGGGCTCCATCGCAACGTGGGTATTCCCTTGATAGAAAAAGGTGTCTTCTGCCGTCTCGAAGGCCTTGAAAAACCCTTGGGCCGTGTCACCGAATTCGAGTTCCACCTCTTTGAAGAGGTCCCGCTGAGGACGATCGGGATGCACCGGTTCCATTCCCGGCTTTTCCTTTCCAATACCTGGTCGGAGCACTGGCTTCAGAACCTCATATTCGCACCGGACTTGGCGGGCAGCATTCCTTGCGGCTTCAAGCGTTGTGGCTGCTATGGCGGCCAGTGGCTCTCCGAGATAGACCACCTTGTCCGTGGCCAGCGCCTGTTCGTCTTGGGTCGAGGGCATGATGCCATAAGGAGTAACACTCCCTGGCCCTGCCACGGCGGCCAATACCCCCACCATGGCCTTCGCCGGTTCCAGGTCGACTGTGAGGATTCGGGCATGGGGATAAGGGCTTGCCACGAGCACACCATAAGCCATATTCGGCCACCGGATGTCATCGGCATACAGGGCCTGGCCCGTGACTTTGGCCCAGGCATCAATGCGGTGCCCAACCGATAGAGCCTTTGGCGTGACGAGATCCGATGTTCCGGCGCTCATAGCTCCTTCACCTCCGCAACTGCGGCCTCTCTTATTGCTCGGACAATCTGTTCATAGCCGGTGCACCGGCAAAGATGACCCGCTAGCCGCTCTCGGATTTCCTCAACTGTGGGAAACTTCACATCGCGAAGAAGAGCCGCTGCCGCCATCAGCATACCCGGGGTGCAAAATCCACATTGGACCGCACCAAATTCCACAAAGGCCGTCTGTAAGGGATGGTAAGGAGATGACGGATGACTTTCTTGCCACCAGGCGCCAAGACCCTCTACCGTGGTGATTTGACTTCCGGCCGCAAGACCTACCGGCGTCAAACAGGCTAGGCGGGGCGCACCATCTATCCATATTGTGCAGCTGCCGCACTGGCCTGTTTCGCAGCCGTTCTTGGTCCCTGTGAGTCCCAGGACCTCGCGTAAAACCTGCAACAAAGTCGCCGATTCCCGGACCCATACCCCCTGTATAGAGCCATTCACAGTCAATGCGACAAAGCCTTCGGCCATAAATGTTCCCCCTTGAATCCACGCATGCCATACACGACAGAATTAGTGCTCTATTCAATATTTTTGTCACATTAGAAAGATTTGCAAAGAATCATCAGCCCTAGCCAGCATAGGCTATTTGACTCACCGCCCACAAAGAAGCGTACAGCCTAGAATCAAGGGTCTAATAATGTGGTCCAAACGGCCACATTTCCCGGGACCATTCGGCCCATGACAGAGGGCCAAATAGGCACTATGGTAGCGTTAATTCGTGAGCGTATTAATCGAACGTCCGTTAACTCCGCGTGAGCAGTGTTCTTATCGAAGGGAGAGAGGAGTCATGAATGCCGTTACTATATTGACCCAAGAGCACCAAAAATTACGGCCATTCTTGCGCCGGATGGCACAGACCTGTGACGAGGAGAACCCAGATGCACTGAACACAGTTTTGGAAATGGCAAAGACGGCTCTGAATGCTGATTTGGATCAGCACATTGATTTAGAAGACAACCGGGTATTTCCTCATTTTGCACAGTATATCGGTTCAGACAGGGTAAAAATGTTTATCGACGACCACCGGCAAATTCAAAGCGTCAGAGACAAACTTTATTCCGCGGAAACACCCTTAAGACGATCTTTGGCCCTTGCTTTGGACGAAATGTTGCAAGAGCATCTGGATCGGGAAGAAAATATGCTCTTCCCCGCCGCCGAAAACGAGATGCCCTCTGAAGCCTTGGAATTAGAACCGGATTAACACACCCTACTCTCTGCAACGGACGTCCTTTGAAGAGAGTGTCAATACCTTTTGTTGCCCTCACGTCCTTGGTAGGTCTTCTGATTGCTTTTGGTTTACCTCGCAATCAGATTGGAACATAGAACGATCCGAAATCATCCGGCACTCAATAATCACCACTGCCGGGCCGCGCGGGCAGAAAAATAAAAAGAATTAACTGTATTGTGCCTAAATTCCATCACGTGATAAAATTAATGGTAATCTTACTGGTTTTGTCACATATTTATGACCGTTCCCATTGTTTTCGGCTGTACCGGCCCCCTGTCCGTGACATCATGCACAGGGTACATTGCGTACGAGAAGGGTAGGTGCTCCACCAGTGCAAGAACCCGAACCCAGTATTCCTTTCGACATATTCGAATCAATGTTTGAAAAAACCACGGTTGCGGTCATGGGAGTGAATCCGGCGGGACGGATCATTTTGTGGAATTCGGCCGCCATGAACTTATTTGGCCATGACGCCTCCCAAGTACTGGACCGTCACTGTTACGAGCTGACCCAAGGCCAGGACGCCCGGGGAAATCTCTTGTGTTATCCCAATTGCAGTGTACTGCGCATGCTTCACCTCAATCAGGCTCCCAACGACTACATCCTTCGCAGTCACAGCAAAAATGGCGGCGAATTACTTCTCAACGTCAGTACTCTTGGCATCCAGACGGATTACTGTCCAATGTGCGTGCATCTGTTCCACGATGTTAGCTGGATTACGGACGCAGTGCAAGTTCCTCCCGATATCAGTCCGACAGAGGTTCCGCCTGTCAGTTTGACCGCGCGCGAACTTGAGGTTTTGGCTCTCATGACGGAATGCCACGATTCTCACGATATCGCCAATCTTCTTCATATCAGCTATGCCACAGTCAGGAATCATGTGCAAAATATCCTTGACAAGCTGGGAGTGCACAGTCGGGTGGAGGCCGTGGTTGTGGCCCTGCAAGAAGGGTTGGTCAAAAAAGAACCGTGTTCGGACAAAGCGGATCGAACAAACAAGGTACCCGTAGTTCACCCATGAAAAAGTGGATAGCGTTTACATCGAAGGTCAGATCCTCAGCCTTAGGTCTCTCACTGCATTAAGATGTATCTCGAGCGTAGCACAAAACGCGCAGGGAAAGGTTGATTCAGGTAGATACAAAAGGTGGAACTGAGGCGGTTTCCATATAGTCCGCAAATATCTTGCCACCTTTTCAATCAAATCGTCTACGGGCAAAAAGGAACCCACCTGCTCTTTGATGGGTCTCCCATTTTGCCCCGCATCATTCAAGGGGAGAGTTCATCCAAAGCAATCCCCCGGGTTGACATGCCTCCTTGCGCCACCACTGCCCCGATTGCCAAAAATCCGCCAATAATCATAAAGGCTCCCAAAACCGGCAATCCACTGACAAACGGCACCACCAACAGAACACCGACACCGCCTCCCAAATGTCCCAGGCCGTCCACTAAGGCGAATCCGGAAGCTCGGACTCGGGTGGGATAATGTTCGGTAGACCACGCATAGGCAATGGGAACCCAGAGGTCGAAACCAAAGAAGACCATGATAGCCCCAAACATGCTGAGCCACAGGATGGTACCCGCTTGGGCAATAATGAACCCTCCCAGAAGCGTCAACAAGGCCGACCAGAGCATCCAGACCTTGCGCTCCAACCGCTCTCCCCATCCGTATGCGACGACACCGCTTAGAATCATGCCGACAGTGCCGAAAGCCGCAATTAAACCAGCCTCGGGTACCGGGTAGTGCAAAGAGACCAAAAGACTGGTAAAGCCTGCGGCAAACGAATACACAGTCACATAACCGATGCTCCACATGGCCAACAGAAGAAAGGTCCTTTTACGATACTTGGCGTCTAGAAAAATCTCCGTATAGGGAACGGGCTGTGTCGCCGGTATCACCTTAACATCGGTACCCGGATTTTGCAGGGGCTGTTTTTGCCGTGCCAATTCTTCCATATGGGAGACAATGTGTTCCGCTTCCTCGGTCCGATTCCTGGTGATGAGCCACCGAGGAGATTCCGGCATCCGCACGCGGAGCAGCACGCCAACCAGAGCTAAAAATGCGCCGACAAAATACATAACGCGCCATCCGTTGAGAAAATGCGGTCCGGCCATGGCAATGGGAAGTCCCAAAGGAAAAGGCGTAGCCGGTGTCGTTAACCATAATCCAATCCATATTCCCAAAAATGCTCCGATTCCCGACATAATAAAAATCAAAGCGGTGTAACGCGCGCGCCCTTCCTTAGGTGCCACTTCGTTAATGTAGGTATTGACAATGGCCAAATCGGCGCCCACACCTACCCCGGTCACGGCCCTCGACCAAATGAAAGTGCTGTAGTCATGGGAAAATGCCGTCCACAAAGACCCGAGTCCTGTAATCATCATGGTCACCAGCAACATATCCCGGCGGCCGAAACGGTCGGCCAGGGGGCTTAGAATTAAGGTTCCTACCACATAACCCACCAAATTCATCAACACCGGCAGCCCGATAAAGTGTGCGGCACTCACAGGAGTGCACCCCTTAACAATGGCACCGCAGGTCTCGATAAACGATACGTTAATATTAAAGATGTCATAAAACGTAAACAGAAATCCCACGCCGATAATGCCGATAAATAGGTAGGGCAATGACCATACCGAAATGCGGTCCATCCGCGCCAAGATTCTCCCGGATTTCAAAGACTCGATATTTCTTTCCATACTGGCAATTCCTCCTTCTCGAACAGATTGTGGTCTTCAAGGGCGTTGCCCGGGACCCGTCATTTGAGACTCCTTCAATAGCCCGTTCTTGACCTTGGCCTTAGCAATTTTCCCCGTGGGTGTCGTCGGCAACGACTCCCACACCACCAAACGCTCGGGCCACTTAAACTTGGCCATGTGACGAGACTCCAGATAGCTCAGAACATCTCCGAGCCGGTAATGTGTCCCCGCTTCCGTCGCCATCACCAGACATCCCAATTCACCCAGCCTTTCATGGGGCTCGGCTATGAGAGCGGCTTGGCGTACTCCCGGCATTTCCAAGATTGCCGACTCGACTTCGATTGCACTGATTTTCATGCCTCCCCGCACGACCAGATCTTTTACCCTGCCGGAATATTCCACAACACCCCCGGGTCCCCACTTGGCTAAATCTCCGGTCTTAAACCAATATCGCCCGTCATCGTCACGCTCAAGACTTTCCTCTGTCGCCTGTGGATTCCCGACGTATCCATAAAACAAAGAGGGACCACGAAACCATAATTCCCCAGTTTCCCCAAAGCGTGCCGGTTGTCCGTCTTCTTTCACGATAGCAAGGACACTTCCCGGCAAAGGGCGCCCTATGCTGCGGCCGGGAATTTCGGAACGGTCGCTCCAATGGGTGGTGAGACCTGCTCCCAGCTCAGACATCCCCCAGTGATTGACCACATGGGCGTGCAGGACATCTTCGACGCCATAAACCATATCGGGAGGAAGCTTAGCTCCCGCTGCCCGGACTTCGCGCAAGACCAGACCCTTTCCGTCTTCGGGATTTTCCTGGAGATAGCGAAGAGTGTCCCGGATATGAGTCGGTACCATGAACGCAACGGTAGCGCGAGCCTCGCGGCAAGCCGCGACAAATTTCCGGGGGTGAAAGCGATCTATCAGGAGTTGAGGAATCCCCATGACAAAACTTAGATGCAGGGCAAGAATTCCGAACAAATGAGTAAAGGGACTGGCAGAAATAATACGGTCATTCTTTCCGATGCCGGCATGGCGGGCAAGAACCTGGGCATTTCCCAAAAGAGTTCCGTGAGAATGCAAACAGGATTTCGGCTTTAGGGAGTGACTTCCCGAAGTGAAGAAGATAGCCAAGGGATCGTTAACGGCCACCTCCGGGTCTTGGGGAAACTCTCTGGAGTCCTGGGCACCTCGATTCATCATCCGCAGTCCTGTGCCTTGCCTCCCATTCGCAAGCCATCCCTTGGCTCCGACAAAACTTAACAACTCTTCCCGCTCTTCCTCGGAATAAGGAGTGTGAATAGGTGCTATCACCGCCCCAATACGCGCTAATGCAACGTGGGCACGAATAAAGTCCCAGATGTTAGGCAATTGTACCCCGACGACATCACCGGGACGCACCCCTTGTCCCCACCATTTCCGGGACCATAATCGGGCGTCATCTATCAAGTCCCCAAAGCTTTTCGTTTCTCGCGCTTCGGCCATGATAGCAACGATCTGATGAGCATCTTGTGTACGCACAATATCCCACAATGTGCCCTTGTCCTCATACGACACTTCTCGTCCCTCAAAAAGCCTTTTATCGTAATCATGGATAGTGAGCAAATTCTCCCTCCTTACCTCACAAGATTTGTTTATTCCGGTTCTTAAGAAGTCGCCTGTCAACGCGATTTTCCTCTTAATCATCCTGGTTGTATCCGACTTAGTCCTTACTTCGACAGAATCATTTGAATTGTCTTTATTAGTACAAATGCAATGCTATTCTGCTTATCCTCTTCCCGCAACAAGCCGGCAGAGTGTCCCTTTAACTCACCGGCATGCCAATTTCTCGGCATTCCGACACAACAGGCGTTATAATAAACATAAAATTTTGATTTTGATGTTGTTGAACTTTAATGGAGGGTTGGCCGTGAGTGCGCGTTCAATCTTATTCACTCTGTTTGGGGATGCCTTTATGCAGCGCCCCGACTCGATTCCCTTGGCTTGCGCCACTGCTTTGTTGCAAACCCTGGACATCGGTCCTGAGGCAGCGCGTGCGGCTTTGTCGCGCACAGCGCGAGAAGGCTGGTTTCAATCCGAAAGGAAGGGGCGCCAAAGCTTTTACCAGTTGACAGCAAGAGGCTACGAGCGTCTTATGCAGGCCCGGATGCGCATATACCGGCAAGACGACGAACCTTGGGATGGAGGCTTTACGATACTGGGTTTGACGGTCCCGGCCTTGGCTCCGAGTATTCGCCGGCGGCTAATCCGAGAGCTGGAATTCGTGGGTTGGGCCGCTCTAGCTTCTTACCAATGGGCAACACCTTTGATTCGTCATGAAGAAACCATGGACATTCTACGACGCTTTGATCTTGTACGGTTTGCCTGGCTCATGAATGGAGCCCTCGCCACGCCCGATCCGGCGAGCTGGGCAGCCAATTTGTATCCGATTCAGTTTTTGGACCAGCGTTATCGTGATTTCATCCGTGAATGGACGCAAGCTCCTCTTGATCTTTCTGAATCGGAATCATTTCGCAATCGCATTTTTCTGGTCCATGCCTGGCGAAAATTTTTGTTCATTGATCCCGGATTACCTCACGCCCTGGTTCCTGAAGATTTCTCCCGTACCAAAGCGAGGGCATTATTTCACTATTTGTATGATCAGTGGTATGACCCCGCTAACGCGTATATCGAACATCATCTCAATGAAGCTTTGCTCCTGTCTTGAAAGGAATTGGGGGAAAGTGGTCTTTTCACCAGCCCCTGCCTTTGGTCTTAGCACTCCGTGATTGAATATTTTCAAAGCACGCTCCTTGGCACTTAAGATGTTCCAGCATACCGTGAGATTTTTGGGCGCTGGTCTTAAAAAAGAGATAGCCTATCCAACCTCACGCTTACGTGATTAGTTAGATGCCCGCCGGGCGGGCCCTTGACAACACACAATGGTGTCTTGCAGGAACGAGGGTGTGCTATGATTTAATCGTCCGGGTGTATTGATTAAATGCAGAGGATTTGGCTTTCACACATACCTCCACAGTATGAAAAGGGCTCATCCTGCCAGCTGTTGAAGAATGCTTGCCTGCCGAGTTGATTTCAATTACCATAAAATGGGACTTAAGTGCCGCAGCGTCTTTCAAGCCGAGAGCCGTGCGGATTCTGGGTTATCTTCATTTTGATATAACGAAAGGGGTCTCTGCCTGTGTCATTGTCATCGTTCTCACCCGTCATAGGTCTTAAGGGAATGGCTCAATGGACCGTAAATTCTAAACACCTTGCCGAGTCTTTTGGCAATGATGGCGTGCCGGTCCTGGCTACTCCCATGTTGCTGGACCTCATGGAAATAGCCGCTGACAATGCCATTCGGCCCGTCATGCCGGAAGATTGGATATCTCTGGGTGTTTCCGCAAATCTGAAACATCTAAAGCTGACCCCTGAGGGTTTCGTAATCTGGGCGGAAGCTGTCGTGGTGGCCATTGATCGGCAAAAGATCGCATTTCATATCAAAGTGTACGATAATCTCGACTTAGTGGGAGAAGCCGAACATAGCCGATTTTGCATGCCCAGGCAACGGTTGGATGATCAAATCCAAGACAAGCGATCTCGCCTAAGTACCAAGAGCCGTAGCTAAGACAATAGATCGCCACCGTTCCTTGTTTTGATCCTCGCCGGTGAATCTTTGGGAAGACGCCCACATCAAAAAGCGGTGGTGTGGGTTATTCATTCGCCTCCGACAGTAAATAGGGTTCTAGCGCCCTACGCAAGTCAGGTGGAAGGGGCACGGGTCTGTGGGTCTTTGGATCTACGACCACAATGACCACCCGGCATGCCATGGCAGTCATCTGCGTAGTCAAATTCATGACCTTCACAACCAGAGAATAGGAGGTGTTGCCTAAATGCCCCACCTGCACATCCATGCGCATTTCGTCGGCAAAATGCAAAGGAGAAAGATATTCGACCTCCAGTTTCACACGGGGAAAGAGGTAGTTTTTCAAAAACCAGTCGCGGGGATTCAAATGAATGTGATTCATAAAAAGAAATTCTGCGCGCTCGATAAAACGAACCTGGTGAGCAAAATGTCCGATTCCCGATGCGTCGACATCCCCAAACATCACGGTGTCGTATCCTTGAAAAACCACTCCAAAACCTCCTATTATACTTCATACGGCTCAATAATATCCGCCTTGGATGCAGAATCAATACCCACCAGAACCTTTACAAACGCAGTAATAGTGAGAGCCAAACCGCTAATTTCTGATCGGCTCTCGCGCCCATGGATTCTTCGCGCACTGATTTTCCAAGGTTTTGCTATCTCGTCAGCATGCTCATTATATATTCGTTCATCAGGAATGACAAAGACTCGGCATAGGTTGCATGATCATCATAATTTGCTCAATAAACACCGACTTATTGACACGAACATCGTGCCAAAACCCGAACGAAGTCTTTTGAGGATCTGGGGGTGGGCCCGGCTCCCGATTGATACGGCTCCCCGATGCGAACAAAAAGCGGTAGCCCCAGGTCGTGACGAAAGATACTGCCGAGACAAAGAAGGCCTTGATAATCGTGATCGGATCTTCTGATGCGCGTGAACAAGGAATCACTGCGGCGATAATAAGCCTCGACCATGAAAAATTTTCTCTTATGGCAATCCCCCCGTGCCCCTCACGGACGGACTTTAGGATACATACATCCCCAGATAAGTCAGGTTGGACCTCGTCGGAGGAAGACAGGGCGGTAATCTGATGTATTGAGTGTCAGTGTACGCCGCCAGAACGTGCATTACGGTGCTGATTTTGGGGCCTCATCCCTGTCACCTGACTTAACCGATCATGTATGTTAGGATATCGTGCAATTTCCGCATAAAGCCTTTGAGAAATTGGTACTAAGAGGCAGGAACACCCCTGTAACCCAAAAATCTCCCGGGCCATAATAATCAATGGGGCCCGGGCACCCTCTCATTTTGAGTTAAAAATCTTCAGTTATACGGACTCGCCATCTTCGTTACTGGAAAAAGTCTCTATTTATCCGGATGAAGGATTCCCACTCTGACGGCAATTCCGACAACTCGAAAATGGCTTGAACCGGACATTCAAGAACACAAGCCCCACAGTCTATGCACGTGTCGGGGTTTATATAATATTGATTGGCCTCGTCAGTAGTCGCGATACAATCCACTGGGCAAACTTCCATACACGAAGCGTCTTTCACATCAATACAGGGTTCAGCAATGATGTAAGCCATGAGACTCTTCCTTTCCCTCCATTTCTTGTCTTCCGGTTCATCCGGCTTGCTTGGCCATTAAACGGTTGAGTCCCAGTCTCGCCGCTCCGATGGCAGCGACAAGCTGCGGTGCAGGAGGCACGTTAACCTTCATTTTAAATACCTTCTCCACTTCTTCAACCATCCCTGCTTGCAAGGCAATCCCGCCCACCATGCTCAGCTCCGATTCCACTCCGATCCGACGCATAAGTCCTAACGCCCGAGTCGCCAACGAATTGTGCACACCCCTTAAGATATCCGGAACCTGACGGTTGTCGCTCACGTGATTGATAATCTCGGATTCTGCTAATACCGCGCACACACTGCTAATCGAAACAGGATTGGTGGCATGCATGGACAAAGAACCCACTTCGTCCAGATTCACCTCCAGGTAACGAGCGCTGCGTTCGACAAACCCACCGGCACCTGCAGCGCATTTGTCATTGGTTTTGAATTCTTTAACATGCCCATTGGGCAAAATTCGAATGGTGCGCGTACTTTGAAAGCCGATGTCCAACACCGTCCGGGTTTGGGGAAAGAGCATAATCACGCCCCGGGCCGCACAGGTTAAATCCGTAATTTGAATTTGGCGAAAGGGAACAGCAAATCTGGCAAATCCGGTGGTTGCCACATAGTCCACTTCGTCTTCCTTCAGACCTGCCACTTCCAGGGCCCTTCCCATTGCCTCTTTGGCTATCCCTTCAAAAGGCGGCCGGGTTCGCAATACCGTGGAACCCAACACCTCTCCCGTTTCATCCATGATCACCGCTTTGGTATACCTCGAGCCCATGTCGAGACCCAAACACAGCATCGTGCATCCTCCCCCTTTTTTGACAACCCATCTTCCACCCCTAAACTTGGGGCCGCCCTATTCCCCTACGTCTTCACTTCAGGGCCAGAGCCCTCTCCCGGGCAAACAAGGCGGCTCCCAGGGCGCCAATGAAGTGAGCATTAGGAGCCACAAAAATTTTGACCCCGAGGTGTTCTTCCAAAGCATGAACCATACCGACGTTGCGGGCTACGCCTCCTGTTAGCGCCACCACTTCTTCAATGCCGACCCGACGTGCCAAGGCTACGACTCGCGCCGCCACGGCCCGGTGCACACCGCCCAGGATATTCTCGACACTGCGTCCTAACGCCAAATGGGACATGATATCGGACTCCACAAAAACCGTGCACACGGTGCTCAACCTCACCGGATTCGTGGCCTCTAATGACCTGGGACCGATTTCGTCAAGTTCCAAGTTCAGCACCTCTGCCGAATTCCCGAGAAATCTTCCGGTTCCCGCCGCACACTTGTCGTTCATGACAAAATCCTTGACATCGCCGCTTTCGTCAACGTGAATGGCCTTGGCATCCTGACCGCCAATATCGATGACAGTCCGCACCTTGGGATTGACGTGAGTAATTCCTTTGGCATGGCAACTGATTTCCGTGATCTGGTCATTGCCGAAAGTCACGTTAAACCGTCCGTATCCGGTGCCAATGATGTATTCGATTGCGTCCCGATCCACCTTGGCCAGCCCCATAGCCTCGCCGAAAGCCCTCTCGGCTGCCCTGACGACATTACTGCCGGTATCCACCAGCGTCGATGAGACGATATTTCCTTCTTCATTCACTAAAACAGCTTTAGTCTGAGTTGATCCCACATCGACTCCCGCCATATAATGCATAGAGTCTGCCTCCTTCCCTTTCATCTCTCCGCTCCCTTTACCTCTGGGAACCCACGAGCTTATGGTGCTCCAGAGATTCCATGAACGCATCAATGCGTGTACGCATCTGGGCCTTGGAAAAGTAACGCGGATCTTCCAGGTCCGATTCCACGAGCAGAGTAGGTACTCCCACCTGACGGGCGAAGTACTCGCGCATATCTCCCTGGCCCGCGGAAAACAACCGGCAACTCTTGACAGAATGAATCACCAGTCCATCCGCTCCCCATTCATCGACATAACTCTTCAACTGCTGATAGCGTTGGAGAAAATTGCGGTTGGTCAAGTTCCACTTCAGCATATGCATGGCCACGCTTCTCAGAGGATCCGAGGGATCGTGGCTAAATCCGAATTCCCACAGACCGCCGACAGTAGAATAGCTGGAAGCCACGAACACGGCACCCCATCTTGCAAACATGTCTCGAAATACTCTCAGATTCGGCCAAGGAGGCGGGCCTTCGACCACCAAACGGAATTTTTCCTCCGGAAGCGGCCCTTTCCCTTGACTCCGAGTCTGCTCGACCATTTTAAGAACATCCCGAAAGAAATCCCGGCCCTCTCTGGTCCCGCGCAGGGTGTAGAGCGGCCCCATCATGGTGACAGCATCAAAATAGGCGTCGAAGGGACTCGGCCGGGCCACTGTCATGCGCTTAATCTGAGCCCATAGATCCCCGGTTTCCTTGGAATATTCCATCACCTCAGTGAGTTTATCGGGATCGAATTTTTTCCCTGAAACCTTTTCGAACACCGGAATCAGTTCCTCAAGCTGGCGCATCACATAAGTAATATCCTCTTGGCGGGGCTCCCCATCCGGTGTACGGATGAAAGGAATGTCAATATCAAAAATGGGAGCGTGGGACAATTCCTTTAAATGTTCCCACCAATGCAAATAGACGTTGCACCCGACATAATTTGTGAGGAGCAAATCCGGCTTAGGGATTTTAGCCATGGGAGCCTGCCTGTCCTGATACCATAATCCAACATCCGCCTTGACATACGCACAGTTGTCAGTCGAATACCCCACCTCTTCGGCCTTCTGAATAAAAGGCAGTGACAGATGCTTAGCGGCAATTTGCAGGGCATTGATTTCCGGAAACACCGGAAGCAGATCGAACGCGCGGATCAATTCAACGGGATTGCCGCTAATAAGCAGATACACCGCCGGCGGCCCCGCCCCTTCCGCAGCTCGCGTCATCTGGTCAAAATAGTCAGTCATCAGTTCCTTTTGCAACAGATGCAAGCTCCCCTGATAGTGGCTGCGGGGCTCCTGGGAATCTTTAGATGCATTGGCCATCTCTCTTTCCTCCTTCTCGCTTCGTCTCTCTCGGTTTTACTCCCTCCCGCTTAGTCTAATAGCAAAGACTCGACGAAGGTTTCGATTTCCGTCTGAATCTTGTCGAACAGCCACATCTTCTCCTCAAATTCCACAAAGAGGTGAGGTATCCCCGCTTCTATCAGGGCTTTGCGGTAGAGTGCATAGTCGAAAAGTCCTGGTTCGCAGAATTTGGCCACGGACACAATAACGGCATCGGCCTCGAACCTCCGTACCCGCTCCACCAGTTCCTCTCCTTTTTTCCGACGGGAATCGTGTTTTACGGCGGAAATTACCGACCCATCGCGGTATGACTCGGCTAAATTCCGGACTCCGTCTCCGCGTTCCGGAACATCTGCCGTAAACCATCTTCGGCCCAAGAGAAAATCATCATCCAGGATGTCAAGGCCGGCTTCTTCCATGGCAAATATCAAATCCAAAGGCGGTTGTTCGCAGAACGAGCCCACGAGAATCACTTTGATGTGATCGCGCACCAGAGGTGTCTTTTTACCTACCAGAATCTTGGCTTTTTCCAAGAGTCCAATGTGATCGTCAACACTGAGGATATGGCCGGCCCGCACCAGAGTGTAGAGTTCTTTAGTACTCAGGATATCCGGGTGTTCTTGGCGAAATTGGTAAAGATCCCGCATCAGGTGCCGGGCTCTGTTGTATTTGCCGATGGCTTCATTGATCTCGTCATTCCCGACTTGTTTTCCGGACAGATCCTCCAGCCTGGTGAGGATACGCCGGTATTCGCTTTCCAGATAGTCGAGACTTCCCTCCGTGAGCATGTTTTGCGGAAAATGGATGTATTCGATCCACTGATCCGGAAAATTCCGCTTAAAAACGCTGGCCAAATTTCTGGCCGGGTCACAAATCGAGTGAAACAACATCCCCTCAAAATTCTGGAGCCGGTTTGTGAATCCGAGTTCTAGAGTGCTCTTAATGACGGAACAGACAAAGGACTGAAACCGGGAATCGGCATGGGCAATTTCAATTTGATTACCGGCTCCCACCACTCCTATGGGATGAATGCCGGCAGCGTAAATCAATTCGACGGGGCTATATACGGGGAAGTGCCCCACCACTGGTTTACCCGACGCTTTTTTAATTTCCGCGACAGCCTGAAAATCCGGATCTTCAAAAAGATGACGCAATCCATTGACGATCTCGGGCAGATTTTCGGTTTCTTGGATGTTGGAAGCTGTTGTGGCCATGATCCCACCTCCCTCTCAAATCTTTCGGCGTTATTCCATTACCACAATGTTGCGCAGGCCTTGACCGCGGCGCAGATAATCCAAACCCTCATTGACTTGGTCCAGCGAAACCCGGTGTGAAATCAAGGGGGACAATTGTAGGGTCCCCCGGGCCACCATATCGATTAAGGGGATGTAATCAAGGGGATGGCAGCCCAAAGACCCCACGATTTCCATTTCATAAAACATGAGCTTGGAAACGTTAATGGCTGCCGGGTGTTGACAATATCCCACCACCACCAAACGTCCTCCCTTGGCCAGGCTGTCAAACGCCTGTTCGATGGTAGGCGGCCTGCCAATCGCCTCAAAAGCGATATCCACCCCGCCGCCACTCATGCGGCGGATTTCTTTGGCGGTCTCTTTCCCTTCACGGCCCAGCACAACGGCGGATGCCCCCAGTCTTTCGGCCGCTTCCAATTTGTCCCGAGCGATATCCACCGCAATAACGTATGCCCCTGAAGCTGCTGCAATTTGTACCACATTCAGCCCCACGCCTCCGCAACCAAAGACCGCCACCCGATCTCCCGCACGCACCTTGCCCCGGTTTTTCACGGCGTTATACGGAGTGGAGAGAGCATCGGCAATGATACAACTGTCAACCAAGGGAAGAGAGTCCGGTAAAGGCAGAATATCTTTGGCGGGTGCCGCCATCAACTCGGCATAGCCGCCGTCAACATGATTGCCGGGCATGATCATGTTTTCACAGATATTTTCCCGTCCTTGGCGACAGTAGCGGCAGTGTCCACAACTGAAGACGGCAGGCACCAAAACCCGTTCCCCTACGGAAAACCCTTTTACGGCTTCTCCCATCGCCCGAATGGTTCCCGACACCTCGTGTCCCAGGATCAAAGGAGGCTTTCTGGCAGTCGGCACGTCATGGTCGATATAATGCAGATCTGTATGGCATAAGCCGCAGGCCGCCACTTTAATCAACACCTCATCAGCACCAATCTCGAGATCTGGTACCGTTTTGACCTCCAACGGCCGGTGCGGGCCATGAAATACCGCGGCCTTCATTTTTCCCCTTCTTTCGGCATTTCGTGCCCGCACACACCGCAAAACCGGAAATCCTGAGGAATGGCGTGCGCCCCACAAGACGAACAGATCCGCGTCGGTGCTCCGTACCAAAAATCTCCACGGCCCTGCTTTTGCCGTTCGCGAATGCCGCGGTAGTCCGGGCTTCGTTTTTCGACAAAGGCTTGCATGCCCTCCTGAGGTTCCGGATGCGCAAAGTGCAACGACAGCCACTCCCTGGCATGACCAATGGTGCCGTACCAAGAACTGTCTTTCCAATAGTTGGTCGCTTCTTGGGTATAACGTAAGCACTCGCCGAATTTATCGGTTAGTTTTTCGGTCCAGTCGTCAATCACTTCGTCCAAGTTCTCGTAAGGCACGACACGATTCACCAAACCCCAGTCCAGTGCCGTGGCCGCGGATATGGGTTCCGAAAAATAGAGCAATTCCCGAGCCCGCCTGTCTCCGACCATAATCGGGAGCCACTGAGTTCCTCCCCCCGCGGCCACGCTGCCCACCCGGGTGCCAACCTGTCGAATGAACGCATGCTCTGCCATAACCGCCAAATCGCAAGCCATATTGAATTCATTGCCACCCCCCACGGTCATCCCATTTAGACGGGCAATAGTGGGTTTTCCTAAATGGCGAATCGCATCGAGGCAATCCTGAAAGTGGACCATATATTGCCAAAAATCGTGAGGATGTTGCACATAGTGATCGGCATATTCTTTCACGTCCCCGCCGGTGCAAAAGGCTTTTCTTCCCGTTCCGGTCACGACGAGCATATAGACACCGGGGTCAAATGCGGCCTTTCGCACCGCCTCGCGGATTTCTTGCAATGTCTTTGTGGTATACGCGTTATAGGAACTTTCACGATTAATGGTAAGCCGTGCGACGCCTTTTGATGATACGTCGTATAAAATGTCTTCGAACTTTGTACTCATATACAAACCCTCCTAAGGCGTAATCTTGGGCAGAAGTGGATTTAATGATGGGTCCATATTGGCTGCCTTTTAGCCAAAAAGGCCTCGAGACCTTCCTGGCTATCTTGTGTGGGAACCAGATCCGCCAAATAGCGTTGAAAACTGTAACGCAATGCCGCCAAGCGATGGTCAGAAGGACCTTGTAAACTACGTTTAGTCGTTTTAAGGGCGGGGCCGCTCATTTTAAGAATCTGCAAGCTTATTTCCTCGGCCGCTTCTCTCAGCTGAGTTCGGGGCACCACTCGGAGTACCAGCCCTTTTTCCTGCGCCCAGGCCGCACTCATAGTTTCGCCGAGCAGACAAATCCGACTGGCCTCTTGCCATCCCACCAGTTGAGGTAAGAAAGCGGCCGCTACCGGTGGTGTTTGTGCCAGTAATATTTCCGGTTGTCCGAATTTGGCGTCATCGGCAGCCACCACTAAATCGCTCAATAAGACCAGTTCCATGCCCCCTCCCAGTACGGCTCCGAAGACTTCACTCACGATGATCTGCGGGAGAGACAGCATGGTTTCCGCGAGTTTGCGAAAGGATTCCAACATCGGGTAAGCCCGGTCCCGCAAATGATCCTCTATGGACACTCCGGCGCAAAACGCCTTAGTGTCTTTGGCCCGAATTCGCACCAAATCTACGTCTTCTTGGTCATGCGCTTGGCTAAGAATCCGCTCCAGTTGGTCAATATGAACCTTTTCCAGAACGTTTACCGGTGGATGATTCAAAGTAATGGTAATCGTTCGGCCCTCATGCTCCGCCTCAATGCCGCTGGACACAGTCACTTCTCCCCCTTCCTCATTTTTTGCAAAGTCTCCGGCGAACCTGCTTCTCGTGTCTTAGGTGAATACTGGTAACTCGGAGCCAGTCCATGTAAGAATAAGTCCGTCATGAGCCGGGCCAATTCCTGAGCTTCCCCGTCTACCTCACGGCGATACCAGGTGTGCACCCAATTGATTGACCCAAATAGGGTCATCGTCGCGACACGCAGGGAATGTTCGGCAATGCCGGGAAAGGATGTGAGCACTCCCGACACCAAGTCATAGTACCGACGCTGCAAAGTTCGAATCTTCCCCGAGCCGGCAGGCTCCAGTGACGAGAGATTTTCGGTCAAGGTGATCAGTTCATGGGGTCGCTCAAGAAAATAGGCAAGGTGAGTGGCAAACACCGCATATAAACGCTCTTTAGGTGCGTACTCGGATGATAATGCCGTCTCAAGACGGTCTGTAAGGGAGCGAAACGTCCTTTCACAGACTTGATAGAGTAAATCCTGTTTGTTGATACCATAGTGATATAATCCCCCGGAACTCATATTTGCGGCCTTGGCAATATCGCGAATGGATGCTGCATCGTAGCCCTTCTCGGCGAAGGCATGGGCACATCCGTCCAGCACCTGTTCTCTCCGCTGTTCGTACCCCATCATATGCTCTCCCCCGATCCATACAACACGTTCAATCACAAGTAATCGGATGATTGATTGATCTATGCGATTTCATTGTAGCCAGAGGGCGATGGCATCAACATGACGCGGCGGTTTCATTTGTCTAGGGCATTTGCATGGGTCGCGGAAGAATTTTCGTTAACCGGGGTGAAACTCAACTTTGAAGAATATGGGAAAATTTCTGCCGTGCTGCGGCCCACGGAGTGGCAAAGTAAGCAGACGCCTTTTAAAAATTAAACCCTTACTTGCACAGTGGATATAATTCAAGTCTCAGCACCTTCATTTAAGCCAAATTGGTCTCTGTAACGAAGAACTTTTTGATTTTGAAAAGCTAAATTCACTACTTTCTCAACCTTTTCGAGCATTTCATAGGGGGGGATTCGGTACGAGTGTGAATAGGTTAAGATAGGCCTGTAGACTATCCCGGTTGAATCTCGAGTGTGCATTGAGAAACTTTTTGAGGCGGTCATGAATGTCATTGACTGGATCCCATGGATTGTCGCTATCCTTAAGTCTCTTTAAATCATCGGCTGCGTAAGCTTGATTAACCAGGTTCAATGCGGAAACGAGTTTTTTATGAGTCGTTTCCTTGTCATGTATCCATGTTGAACCGGACGCAATATGGCTTGAGAACGTCGTCACACTTTTCTTTTGAGGGTTTCCCCACACCTTCTACCAAGCAGAGGGTGTTTCGCTTATCTGTAGCCACACCGATGCAGATTCGGTTATGCGACAAAGCGCGATATTTTTTGCCGTCCTCTTTACGGTCAATTTGTGAACGGATCACAGGTTAATAGGTCTCGTCAAGCCATACTGACCCAGAAAGAACGATGTCTTGCTGACAGTCTTCAAGGGTCAAAAAGAGCTTTTTTAGCCAGTATTGCGATGTGGAAAAGGCATTTTTATTGTTCCAAGAATCCGCACTAATGCTCACATACCTGAACAAATTCAGGCAATACTCCATCCACTCGCTGACTGATATTTTGCGTCCGTCAAAAATCGTGTGAGTAGTGGGTACGAATGTCTGACCACATGAACAGCGATACCGTTGGATGCCGTGGGCAGTTAGTTCGCGCTTGTTAAATCTCTCAGAGTCACAATATGGGCAACGCACGGGTACGAACGAATTGGGTGTACCTCACTTTTGTGAGGAAATTAATGCCAGGCAATTAATCGAATAAAATTTTTCGAGGCGATGCAAAGGCTTTTTGCGAGTCGATGTCGAAGTAGCTCGTCACAAGAGGTTGATGAACTCAAGAGAGCTATCATCATGATACGAGCATCGCAGGAATTGAGCAAGGAGCGTCACACCAGTTGGACGGCCTTTGCACAAATTGGGCTGGTTTGGCGAGTATGACGGGACACGGCCCTATTGGATGTGCCGTGCGACACGGAGGGAGGGCTCCCGCAGACGAAGCGTTGGAGCTGTTTTAGCTAATGTTATTTGTCCTCTGTGTCACTAATAATTTGGCGCCATCCATCCGTCCGATCTATGCTTTATTGGCGCCCCCAGCGTGGTGTGCCAATAAAAAAACACAACAGCGATAAGGTCGTCTTTGCGTGCCAATTCGCGATGAATCGCGCTCCAATCCGGTTCCGGCCGCTTTAGCGGCCGGCCTTGGGGATGGGGATATAAGGCTTGATTCAAGACGTTGTCCGTGCACTGAGGATCTAAAGACCACGTATACCCCGCTGCCTGAGCCCGATCCACCACTTTTTTGACTGCGACATGCGAAATCATCAGACTCCGGCTAATGGTCCGGAAACTGTAATGTTGTTCATGATACAATCGTAAAATTTCCCGAATTTGGCGCATCGTGAATCGCCTCCCTTGAGAGATCATCAACTCATTCACCTCCGTCACCTGTTTTCTCCAGATCAGGGAGGAATCCTGCCGGATCCCCGAGAACTGTTCACGATTTTCCGAAATACCTGGTCGCGACTTTCCGAAATATACAATCTGCAATCTGCAGCTTGAAGAACACTACACGGATACGGCAGGGTACACGGAGTCTTTGGACTCACCCCTTATTAGGCTTTCGCTTTGCCCCCCGGTTGCGGGATATTGTGGGGATACGAATCTCTACACGGTCGGGAAAGGGCAGACTTTCCCGACATCAGCGCGTTATTACGGGGCCATATCCACACGAAAATCATTCGGGACAACTACCATGACGTGCTGAAAGTGGCCAACTCGATCCAACGAGGCGTAGTCCCAGGCGCCCTGATCATGGGCAAGCTCGGCTCCCACGCCCGGCAAAACAGCCTCGCCAAAGCCCTCAGCGCAATGGGTGTATTGAAAATACACCTATTCTTGGTGGATTACCTCGCGGATAAGGGAATGCGCCGACGCATTCACAAAGCGCTCAACACGGGCGAGGCCATGAATGCCTTGGCTCGGGCGATCTTCTTCGGGAAACACGGGGAGTTTCGTGAACGAGTCCTGCAGGATCAACTCCAGCGTGCCAGTGCGCTGAACATCGTGATTAATACGATTAGTGTCTGGAATACGATCTATTTGGCGCAGGCCATTGAGGTCTTGAAGGAGAACGGTGCGGTCGACGAGAGCCTGCTATCCCATGTATTTCCTCTCGGGTGGGCACACATCAATTTTCTGGGCGAATATCATTTCGACGACAATCAGGTGTCGCCTTGAGATCGCTTACGACCGCTACGAATGAGCATGGTAGATTAACTGACATAGTTTTCCAATTATAGTGTTGTAAATCCGTGTTTTGTTGGCGGGACTCCATAAAGCCTCCGTGCCGACTCCGTAGCCCTCTTAAACTCGTCCCCACTTGTACTCAGAATGTGCATAGGTTTATACCAGTCTCATTCATTACCCATTCTATTGTCTTGGCCACACGGTGCTGACTTTCCAAATGCGATTTACCCACTGCAATCACATAACCCAGTCGAGTAAAGAACTGCTCGGGCGGAGAAGCAATCGTATCACCTACGTTAGCCCAGAAAACGAACTCTGAAATACCCTCTATCTTCGGTGGCGCCTTCGGCACATTCTTAATTTGCTGTTTGGTTATAGGAACAAAGAAGCCAATAGTTGCGGCCTTTGTACTTTTGAGTTTCAGGTTAATTTCTACTCCAACGGAAGCATATGCAGTTGCCAATGCCATATCTACTTGTTTAGACAAGTAAACGAGAAACGGTATTTTATCCCCTCCTAAACGGCCAGCAATTTCTACGATTACTGGCCCGGCTTCGGTCAGGCGCAACTCAGTGTGTACGGCACAATTATTCAATCCTATTGCCTGGATCCCCTTTGTAACCTCTTCCGTCACTTGACACTGCATTTCAAAAGGCAGCGCCGAGGGAACCGTATGACCAATTTCTTCGAAGAAAGGCTCAGCACTTTTGAACTTATCCGTAACTGTTACATGATGAATCCGACTTTCAATAACCAATGACTCGACGCTTACTTCATCGCCGTCTAAATAAGCTTCAACCATATATTCTGGCGCAATATCCAAGACAATACTGCTATTTCCATTTATTATGGAAGATATTTTATTGACATCTGATTCTCCGGTAATTTTTATTACATTAATACTAGCAGTACCGTAAACGGGTTTGATAACCAAGGGAAATCCTACGTGACTTATTGCCGTTTCGACTTCTCCCACTACCTTTGTAAACAGAGGCGTCCGCAGACCTTGGTTAAGCAACTGCTGCCTCATTAGATACTTATTCCGCACATAGTGTGCCGACTCTTCGGAGAAGAAGCGTAAACCGAGTACTTTAGCAAGCCTAGCGGTTAACTCAACGTGGAATTCCACATAAGTAAAAATACCGTCGAATGGTCTCGTCAAATGAAACTGCGTTACTGCAGATAATACTTCAGTCTCGTTTTCGAAATCTGTAATTATCGTATCTTCAATAAATGGCTGTTCCCATGTTGGATTACTCTGCTTTAAGAGCACAATTTTAAAGTCGTTCTTGTACAGGGTTTGCAAGATGTAGCCTCGAAAGTTTTGATCTCCACTTTCTACAATTAATAACCTCATTAATATTTCTCCTCCCAAAAACGCCTCATAGTGAATACAGAAACTGCAAACACTCCTGGATTTGACTGAAATGATCTTGGGTTTGATAATCTTCGAGATCTTTGTCAGACAAAGGACGTACTATTCGTGACATCCCCCCTTCGGTCCAGCGCGAACGTTGGAAGTTTGCATAAATATTCGTTAGCAATCCATCAATGATACTAAGATCCTCACCTCTAAGATGTAATGGATTGCCAGATAGGATTTTCCGCTTCATCTCACCCAAATAGTTAACCTGTAAAATCCCACCTATAAGAGATAACCCACTGTAAAAAGAGAGGTATAAAGAACATAGATTGGATGCTGGGACAATTCGTTTCTCGGCTAATGCGCTTTTAATTGATTCTGGAGTCAACTCAACCTGCAATTCACTGTCGTCGGAGACCAAATGATCCTTAGTCAAAAACAATTGTACAGGTCTATTCCGAGCGTTGTATCCCCAAAAGAAGAAAGTTCCCTTTCTATTAGTCGAGTTCCAGAAAAGTCGAGTGCCGTCAAACAGCTTAAATATTCGGGCGCGTGAGTCCCGTTTAAATAAACTCTCGAAAATCCATGAAGGTCGTTCAGATTCCATATCTAATAACAGCAAATTTTCTACAATGTCTTCGGCAGGTATCATAAAATAGTTAAACACATCATATTGCAAATTTTTATGGATGATTGATTTCCAGAGATCCTGATTTAACCGACTAATTTGCATTGACAATAAGGGATATTTTTTCAATATGCCGTATTCCGCATCAAACCAGTCTTCAAGAAACTCCGCATCCGTCTTACTAATCCGCGAAATCCTTTGCAATTCCCGTAAACGGCGAGTAAATGATTCAATGTTTATTCCGGGTGCATTCGATACAAAATAACTTTTTTGACTTTTAGGGAGGAAGGGGATTTTTTCATCCCCAATAAAAACTCCACGCGGAAACAAATGATTGTCCAATGTGGTAGTAGCACAGGAAAATGAAATGACCGGAAGATTAGCCTTTTCCTGAATTAGAAATTGATTTAACACGATATTTAAAGTTTCTGGATGCGTTATTGATGCATGATGTTCCGCCGTAGATACGATAAAGTTTTTTTCCAATGATTCTATAATAGATTTTACTTCTGTGTCACTAAATACCCTTCTTGCTACGATTTCAACTGCTGTAAGCAACTGTTGTCGCCGCCGCGCAGACGGCGCATGAAGGAATTGCGAATATCGTCCATAAAATTCTCCTACCGTCCCTTCGAAGTAAGTAATTTCAGCCATATCGGGATATTTCGAAACTAGCTTTTCGGCAACATCACGAGACATCGACGGTAAAGACATGCTCACACCCCTCTAGTTTTAGTCATGTCATAGTACTTCGTCCAGAATTAACAAATTGATTTTTACGAAATGGACTAAACCAGTAAATAAGTGAAACGAATACCGTAAACCAGGCCACCACAATAAATACATTTCGAACTCCTGCAAATTGTGCTACAGCAGAACTTGCGAATCCTGCTGCCGGATACGCGGCCTGCCCCAACATAAGAAAGATGCCATTGACTCTTCCCAGCATATTTGAAGGCACCACTCGCTGGCGCATAGATCGACTGAATATATTATAGATAACTACAGGAATACTCTGTATCATTATACCAACACCAACTGTGATCCACCCGAGGGAAAATGCCATCCACATTACGCCAAAAGCGTATACTAATTGACAGATAATCATTATTGTACCTACACTCAATCTCCTACGAGCCAATACAGGTGCAATTATGGCTCCCAGAACTTCTGCAACTCCACCAACACCGTAAGTTAATCCAACTTTAGTTGAAGTTAAATGCAGTTGATGCCTCAAGAAGAAGATTAGTAAAGAGTCAACTGTTGCTGCTGTGATATTGGCTAGCAAGTTTAATATTACAAGCGGTCTGATTGATGAATGCTTGATAACATACCGAAATGAGTCAATAAATTGCCTTAATGAATTTGGGGGGGGGTGGTTTTCAGAACTGTGGTGCCTAGACAAATTCAGTACCAATGCCAAAGGGGAGATGACAGCATAGGCAACCATAATGACCCAAAATAACCCGAACACACCAAATACACTGATTAAAACCCCTCCAATCGACGCCCCCAATAACATGGTTCCTGTATCTATTAATTGAATTATTGAATTAGCTTTTTCAAGAGAATCGTTTGTAAATAATTGGGGCAAGATGGTGTCATTTAGCACCATGTATGTAGCAGAAGCGCACGACAATATAAATCCTAAAATATAAACTTCGGTAACATTTAAAACTGAAAAAACGTGAAGGATAGGTATGGCTACAACACATGATGCTTCCACCAAACTACTGATACTCATCAATAGTTTGGTGGAAAGGTTATCAACCAAATGTCCGGCAATTGGTGCCATAAATATATAAGGCAGGGTTTCGGCGAAAAACATGATCCCCATCCCAATTGCTGAACCAGTCAAATCATATACGAGCCACGGCATACCAAGTAAATAAATTTTACTCCCTATTTTGGACAACAATGTTATGGATAAAAAAATAGAAAAATTAATTCTCTTCAAAAAGCCAATGAGTTGCATCTAACACACCCACATTTTTTGAGGATATCTACCTTAGAGCACCTGACATAAATCCCACCTAGTTGGATTTAAACAGCTTGGAAACTTTCTTTGCAATTGTATATAGTGTTATTTTCCTTTGTTACCACATAGTTCATAAACCTCACTACACCACAGAAATAAGTGAGCGTCAACCCCTTCATACCTCTCCGTCTTCTCTTCTAATCTTTTACGCATACATGTACTGTTCCATGCCCATTCCGAAGTCCCCTTAACAGAGCGTGTGGCGGATCGGAGCACCA
Organism: Bacillota bacterium; assembly: GCA_021821465.1. Lineage (GTDB taxonomy): Bacteria > Bacillota > Sulfobacillia > Sulfobacillales > Sulfobacillaceae > Sulfobacillus. Next base: position 6,407 of record JAKACM010000023.1, on the reverse strand, counting down.
CCAACATTACCAAAAGACGAGAGATCCTTGAACCCTGGTTTACGTAAACGCACCGTGCTTAGCACGAGCCTCACGGAGATGGATAGTTAAAAGATACCTACCAAATTAAGGGGGCTTGGCTATCGTTATGACTTAGACATCACTTAGACCTTTTGATTAAATGTTTTCACCAACGGTTCTGCTCTATATTTTATTTCAATATTTGCACCACATGCGATGATTGTGCATTCCCCGCCTATTGGAATTGTAGCCATTGGAGTGGTATGACCGAAGTTCGCATTTATAACGATCGGAATGTGCTCCAGCGTTGGCTTAGATTTTATTATCTTTTCCCATTTGCAATAATCCATATTTGTATTTGACTGACTTCTACCTATTACAATTCCCTTAACATTCTTAAATCCTTGTTGATGGATTATTGATTGGATATTTCTGTCAAATTCAAAGGCGTACGCGTCTCCACTCATATCGTCATCCTCGAGAAATAGGACTTTCCCATTTAGATCTGGCATATATGCAGTTCCTTGTAAAAGATTAAACGTACATAAATTCCCCCCCACAATTATTCCTGACGCTTCACCTTCATTAACTACAATCATGCCGGTATTCTTTTTAAATACCCTATTATCCTGATTATCATACCATTTGTCATCACTATAATATTCCGGATCGACTAATTGATATTCTTGTCCACTCACCACCGCTTCAAACGAATCAATCGTACTATCCAAGCCCTGCTTCATTGCGAAGCTGTGAAAATTCGGACCACAATAGGTAACTACACTAGTTTTTGCGTAAATGGCATTTAGCAATGCTACGATATCAGAGAATCCACAAATTACCTTATGGTTACGTTCTATTAAATCGTAATCAATATAATCTAATAACTGATTTGAATTTGAACCACCCAATGCGGACAAAACAATATCTACACTGTTATCAGTAAACGATTCATGTAAATCCTCTATGCGTTCTTCTATGCTTGATGAATAAAACTCATCTTTTTGCGATGCATTCTTGCCAAATTCAACAATAAACCCTAAGTGTGTCAACTTTTCAGTTGCCAATAGAACATTTTTCTCTGAAATTGTACCAAGACTTCTAGATGGTGCAACAACCCTGATCGTTCTCATATTTACTCCTACCACAGACGTGGTAACGCCTCATTATCTTTCAAACACATAATATTGAAAAATTGCATCATGGTCGTCGTCATACCCAATTTTGTTTAAGCATCTGAGCCCATGGGCTTCGCACCATTCAAGTTTTATTAAAACAGGTGTATGTCCAAAGCAAACAATACGCCCTTTTGTCTTTACTTTACTAATCAATTTTTCCATATTCGCATGTGCCTTGCCCGTACATACAACTTCTGAATTTAAAAATCGAAGAAACATTATATCTACACTACCATCAGGCAACGGAGACTCAATCGCATCGCAACAAAGTGCTTCGTCCACAAAATCCTTCGCATATGCAATCATTTCGCTACTCAAGTCATGACCTATTGTAATGCATGTATTATGATTTTTCTTAAAAGTATTTAAAAATTCTCCTGTTGAACATGCAGGATCGTATACTATCATGTTCTCCATATTCTCTCCATTAAAGTACTTTTTTGTAAACTCCCGGATATGGTATTCTCCGTATCCAAGGTATGCCTTTCTCTCCAAATTAAATGGCCACCCTGTTTTCGGAGACTCTTTCTCCTGACCGCTAGCGTAATCTCTGAAATTAAAAGGATAATAAACATCATTGTTTAAGTTGCGTTTAACGGAGTCAAAAATAGTGAGTTTTTCACCATTTTTAAGAGGAAAATATTCCACTCGAATGTTAGGCTTTTTTCTGTAGCAACTTTTTAAAATTCCCAGTAACATGGATGAAGTTAGCATGCTGCAGTTAATTGCATTAATCTTACCTTCCCTGCTTAACACTGACCAAATCTTTCTGCCAACAATAACATTACCTTCGTATCCTTCAATAAGGAAAATATTTTGAGGCATGTTATATTCTTTATCATTAAATACCTCGATATCCCTACCCAGAATTTCATTAATATTTACTTCAACAGGAACCTCATCGTCTCTAATTACAAGCTTTTCGTAAATGCCTTTTTCTATTTCAATCATTTCTTCATACGAATATGGCGTTTCATTTTGATACATATCTAACAAACTTACACCCTCTTTTCTCTTTGACGTCTTCGAAATTTTGACCTACTTTCTTTTTTCTTCTTCATCAACGTCTTATCTAATGGCTCTAAACTCGCCTTCATATCATTAATTACAAATCTTACTTCGTTCCTTGGATCGGGTCCTACATATACCTTTTCAGTACCCTGGTTTAAGCTCATTGCGTATCTTGACAGTACTGTAGAAAGGGAACCTCGACCACTTGTAATTTTTGAAAGTTCAATTGAATACTCTAACATTACAGAAAGAGGTGCTTCGCCTTCAATAGTTACCATCGAGTTCGAGGTTTTATTTACATCGAAAACACTTTTTTTATTTGAAAGGCTTTTTACAATATAATTTAGATACTGTTCCGGTGCAATTATCGTATATTTACTAACAGGTTCCATTACTTTAATGTTTGCCTGTTTCAAGCACCTGAATAACGCCAGTGGAGTAATAATGTTAAAATGCATTGGATCAGAGCCCATTGAATCAAACTGTCCTCCCACAATGGAAACCTCTATGTCGGTAAGTTCCCACCCATAAAGCCCTTGTTTAGAATAGTACCTAATAAGACGTTCGGCTTGTCTCTGATATTTAATATGAAGGAAATCACTTGACACCTTTGACTTGAAAACAAATCCGCTTCCTGTATCTAATGGTTTTACTTCAATTTCAATACCTGACACGGTTGTATATGTAGCCTTTGCCCGTGCTGTAATCATCGGTACCTCTTTATGTATAACTGTAGGGTTTTCTAAACGAACTTTAACCCCAAACCGCTCATAAAGCTGCGATTCAATAATCTGTGACTGCAAATCCCCCATCAAGCTCACATAAATAGAATGCGTATTTTCATTATATGTTAGATTCAAGTAGGGATCTTCTTCATTCAGAATCTTAAGAGCTTCCATAATCCTAATCACGTTACCCTGTTCACAAGGAATCACTTCCATACTTAACAGCGGTCTTACAAACGCAACATATTCATTAAACTCATATTCCTCGCCTATCAGTTGACCACACCGTACATCAAGCCCACCAATGACCGCTAATTCTCCTGAAGAAATGCTGTCTGTTGGAGCGAGCTGAGCCCCAATATGAACAGAAATTTTTTTCACCTTTTTCATTGTGCCTGTACTTGTGCATATGCTGTCTCTTGTTGACAATGAACCACTGAGCACTTTAATATAGGCATTTTTTCCAGAACCGTCCTCTTTTAAAGAGTAAACAAAAGCGGAAAATGGTTCATTGTCCATTTTTTTATAAGAAGGCAAACACTCGTTAATACAATCTATTAAATCAATAATTCCAATGCCTGATAATGCGCTTCCACCAATTATCGGGTACATTTTTCCAGACTGTGCGAGTATTTTGACTCTCGTCTTTATGTATTCGTCCGTTATCTCTTGTCCTTGCACATATCTCTGCAACAGGCATTCATCAACTAATGACAACTCTTCTACCAGATTCTCTATGGATGAATCCTCTGGCTCAAAAGTACCGTCTTGATTGTGATGTATTTGTTTTAATGTTATAATTTTGGCAGGCAAAAGTGTTTTTAATTGCCTAATCACACGGCTATAATCTGCTCCGGCCCGATCCATCTTGTTTACAAAAATAACAACAGGAACTTTCTTTTTCATTAAAGCATTCCAAATCATGTATGTCTGAGCTTCTAAACCCCCTACACCGGAAATAACTAACACTGCCCCATCCAAAATACTGATAGACCTCTCTACTTCAGCCGAAAAATCAACATGTCCTGGTGTATCAATTAAGTGGATAGTTCGATTACCTAGCTCAAAGGAAACCACAGAAGCCTTGACTGAGATTCCTCTTTCTCTTTCAATGCTCATAGAATCGGTAACTGTATTTCCACTGTCAACACGACCAATTTTACTAATTGTGCCCATGTTGTATAGTAAATGTTCAGTTATGGTTGTTTTTCCTGCATTTGCATGTGCAAAAATGCCCAAAGTTGAGAAATCGCCCACATATATATCCTTTCTTAATTGTGCCTCGTTTTTTGCAGAACAATTGTTCTGATTAATTCTTTGTAATCCACACAGCTTGGTTTTGTAACATCCATTTCCGTTCCTGCTTTATGTTGTGCTGCTGGACAGCCCGTTCCACAAATATATCTATATTTACAACTCTTGCATTCGTATAAATTATTCCCACTCCGCCCGGTCCACTCTTCCATTTTCTTCTTATTTAGTTTAAATTCAGGCTCAAAAACGCCAGTTCTAAAGTCATTGTTACCGATTCCATGCCAACATTTATGAACATTAGACTTACTATCAAATATATATTGATTCTTCGCGGCACCACAATGTCTCAAAACAGGTTGAAATGGTGTATTATTAAAAACACTGTCTATAAACTCTGCTGGATGGAACTTCTTATAGAATATTTTCATGTTAGGATTTGCATCTTCTAATTCAAAAATTTGTTCGATTCCTATTTTTTCTTCTACAATGTTGCTTTGTCCTGAACATCCTCCATCTTGCAGAAGGTACACGTATGGTTGTAAGTTTTCGTCATTGCCAAAATTTTCGAGTAAAGTATCCGCCAGTAACGGAAGCTCATTAATATTTGACTTATCTACGTTAACCCGCAGATAAGTCTTAACACCATGATTCAATGCCAATTTCATATTACTAAAGATTAAGTCAAAACTACCGGACCCGTTTCGGAATATCCTTCTTGTATCATGAATTTCTTTAATACCGTCGACGGTGATCTGTATATGTTTAAAAGTACTCTTAAATTTCAGAAACATGTCAATATAACTATCTAAATCAACACCATTTGTTACAATGTCCACAGTATAGGCGCGCAATTGTGCGGCGGCAAAAATATATTCAATAACCTCCACATTATTTTTTAAAAGCGGCTCCCCGCCCATGATCGTAATACAAATTTCTTCATTAATCTTGCCAGTGGAACTTCTGAACTCCTCAACAATACGATCAATATGCTCATATTGAATATCCACCAATTCGCAAGGACTCTTGCTGGTCTTCTTAATTACGTACGTCTGTTCGTAACAATAAATACATCCAAGGTTGCATGCGTATGTAGGAACTATCAAGAAATTGGGCGCGCTCTTTCTTTCTTCTTCGTCAATCTTTAAATTAATTTCATTAATAAACTTTTCATAATTTTGTTTTGATTTAAAGAGATACCTTCTCAACATCATTGAATTAATAATTTCTTTATCAATAGAACTAAAATCATTTGCCATGATACTTTGATATAATCCATCATTGAGCAAATCGGCTGCACCATTAATTAGATTTAACATTAAATGTTTGCCGTTTCCCAATTCAATAAAGTCAATCTCCTTAATTAAATACATTTTATCATCTCTCTTTTTAAAAAAGCTTGCCCCAAAACTCAAGCGTATCTGCTGAATTTTAGGGCAGCGGCAACGCATCATTTCATATTAGATATGATAATGACAGCCCTTACTATTGGTTTTAATGTCTGTAGTAGCGACTATTACTTTAGTATTTAGAGATCGCATTAATTTCCACCTCCTTTCTTTAAGAATGAACATAACACGAAAAAACCCAATTCTTTGTCGAAATATGTATTCAATATTCCATTTTTAACAAATATTTGTGACAAGGCTTGTTCTCCGTGTGAATGATGGACGGCATTGTTCCTAACATGATACAAACGCCCTTGATTTTCATCCTACTTACACTTCCTCGCCTGCGCATGATCGATGCGGGTAGTGCTGCCGTTCTATAAGGGTTCTCGGGACATCTCAACGAATTCGTACACACTGCTGTTGATCTCATTCCAAAAAGTTCGTGTCTCCCGAAATCCGGCTCTTTCGTATACCTTTATGGCCCGAACATTGAAAGTAGCGACTGACAACTTGAAGAGTTTTAGTGCAAACTTATTCGTTGCAAAGCTTAGTCCTGCCATAACAAAACTTAGCCCGTCGCCTCTTCGCGTAAGGTCCGGATGTAGCCCAAGACCGATTTGTAGGACCCCATCGTGGTGAAAAAACTCAAAGAAACCCACCACCTCACCTTGATCATCCACCGCCGAGAACTTGGAATCTGGCTGCCAGTTCGTAAAATCAAGAAACTCCCTTGAAAAAAGATTGATACTACGAGATATTGTATCTATTCCTCATCCATACACCTATATTTAGATCGGGACTGCGTTGACGGGAGGGGTTAAGGGCTCAATGGTGACTTTGTAACCGAGGGC
>JAKACM010000122.1 GCA_021821465.1 Bacillota bacterium | reverse complement strand
CCTCAGGCCCACCAGATTCCGGATTACTCCGGACACCCTGCCACTCTTGGCTATCCCACTTGAATGGGGTAATTCGCAGGAGCAGGACTTTCACCTGCAAGCTTCTGTACCTGCCAGTCGCACATAGCACGGCAGGCTCACGCCGGCCTGCCCCATTCCCTGCTCCTTTCTGTGATGCGATCTTTTTTGTGAGCGCATATCCATCCATACCCATAGCCGTTTGCCCGTTGAATACAGGTACAGAAGCGATGGGAGATTCGTTGAACGAGCCCATGCTCCACTACGGATTGTATATATCAGAATGTTGCGCCAATGAATAGAAACTTAGGATAGAAATGAGATGATGCATCTTTTTCAGATTATCATAACGGACATTTTTAGAGAAGTGGGGGATGTGACATTCCTACGCCGGTCTGATCCGGTCGCGTCCATAGCTTCGTGAAATGGCTCTTTGAGCCTTATAGGGGGAGGATGTCACTGTAACATAGCTATCGAAGAGATCCCGTGTGCAATGCATCAAACAATATGTGCCTTTTTTCTCCAACGCAGATGTTCATTTTAAAAGGGCGTTTCTCCTCGGTTTGTGATGCATCACAGGTTCTTCTCTTCTGAAATAGGTGATGACAGCGCAGAAAAATTTTTCCGTTTATGCTACTATGGTCGGAATAATGTGAAAGGGTAAGCCCTTTCGAACGCTCGGTTATCTTGATGGGTTTTGAAAATAGACAGCTCGGAGCATGGCGTTTCCGAAGCCGGTGGGTTAAGCGGGTCTGGATTACCGAACGGTTAAAGCAGAATGAGCCGTTTAGTTCTTCATATTGTCTCCCGACCAAGCTTTGGCGTTATTCGCCAAGCCCTCTGAACCATTAGCTTATGCCTAGATTCCTAGCGCTTCAATTGTGGAAGAAGATGACTTTTGTGCAAGTACAAGAAGAATGCCAAGGACCAGCCTAAGAGCAAAAAATCGAGAGTAGGTGGACGATGGAGAGTTCGATGCAATTGATGCAATCTTATTGGAATGCCCGGTATAGTCAAGGTCATTTATGGGGAGATGAGCCTTGCCCCTCGGTCGTAATGGCTCGGGAATGGTTTGACAAACATCAACTTAAGGACATTCTGGTTCCCGGTTGCGGGTACGGCCGTAACAGTTTATGGCTGGCCCAACAAGGATTTGTGGTTACCGCCCATGATGTGTCGGAAGTGGCTATTTCATTGGGAACGACACAAGCAAAGCGTGAAAGGACATCTATTGAATATATGGTAGGCGATGCTTTTGATCATGAGTTTATGGCATCACGACAATTTGACGGCATATACTTATCCCTTGTTCTCCATCTTTTCGTAAAACAACAGCGTCTTAACCTAATAGACCGTCTGACGTCTCGGTTAAAATCTCATGGTCTTTTGACTTTTTCGTGTATTTCAATCTTCGATACCCACAACTTCGGGATTGGCAAACAAATCGAACCCAACACATACGAGAAGCATCCGGGAAAACCATTGCACTTTTTCACCGAAGAAGAGCTACGCGATGTATTGGCTGACAACTATAAGATATTAGCCTGCCAACTCCATACCCAAACCGAAACCGATCCCCAAGGCCAACCGGAGGACTTACGTTTGTGGTTTGTCGTTGCCGAAAAATCGTAAGATTGAATTGTTGCATTGCTATCCGGATTAGCCGGGGGACTCCCATTAAAAATCTTGCGCTCAGCTCGCGCGAAGTCGTCAGGGATTGGTATAATTACGTATATTTATTGCAAGAACAGGAAGTGAGATAATTGTTCACCCCGATCTCGCGTAATGTGTGGAGGTGGTCAACACCGGATCCGGAGGACCATTGGATGATGGTAGGCCATTTAATTCAAGCAGAAGAAGGAGTCGCGTTAATTGATCCGCCGATGTGTCCCGAACTTCCTTTGGCGCTGCAAGTTTTGGGCAATGTCCTGGCCATTATTCTGAGCACACACGATCATACACGCGGTGCGCGCTACTTGAGCCAAGCTTTTCATGCTCCAATCTACGTTCCATCTCAAGCGTCCCCAAAAATCATCACCCAAAAAGGTATCGAACATCCCGTATTCTATGATGAAACAACGCCCCTGCCACTTAAACTCCGTGCTGTTCGTTGCAGCGTGCCTTTCCCTATTTGGCAGAGTGAAACTGATCCCTATATAGATGAAATGATGCTGATTCTTCCAGATGGCATGGTGGCAACGGGAGATTTAGTCATGGGAAGCGAGAAGGAGTCGCTCCTCGCGTGCCCTGAAGGATTTAACGACCCGCCAAACACAGACAAAGTTCAAGCGTCTCTTAGGGTATTTGCCGAGAAACTTCCGCCAAACCATACAACTTTGCTGGCTTCCCATGGCAAAGACATTACCGGAACGCTACCGCAGAAATTGCAAAGCCGACTGCGAGAATTTGGTCTAAATTAAGAGTAATCCGAGAAGGAAGCCAGCAAAGCAAAGCAAGAAGTACAGAAGTGTAGGATGTGGCTGAGTTGGTTCAAGAAAGGGCATTATGCTCCTCAACAAAATCTCGTCGTTTGTTCACGGGGAAGTATCCTTGGGCGCTAAATTGTCGCAGTCGGCAACTCCGAGTGCGTGTGAGCTTAAATTCTTGAATACGAAATCTATCTCAAAAAACCGACTGGGGAAAATGTTTGCCGCAACCGGACGTATAACCATTTTCCCAGAGCTTGAGCGGTAATCCCCGCTTTTTTTGGCCACTGCTCTTTTTGGATCCTTATGGTGCGAAAGAATCCCGGAGGGGACTCAATGCCGTTGTAATCGGAGGGTCGGTTCCGTTCACCTTCTCCTTTTAGGGTGAGCTATTGACATCCTTTTATAAGGAACTTGGTCAATGTCAACCATCTTTCAACCGGTTGACACCCAGTGTCAACCGGTTGAATTACCGTCAACCCCTTGATAATGTCTTGACTCGCTTCGCCTGAATGACATAAGGTATGTCAGGATCAGGAATTAATCGTCCTTACGACTGAAGATTGCTCGGGGTGGATAGAGATTTCGTGCATTTTATGCCGCCTAAATCCTCGAAACCGTGTCGATTTGATTGCGTGGACGACTGTGCCCAATCACTCAATCTCTAAAGGGCAGACAAAGACTGTGTTATCCGCAAGGGAGGATATTTAGGATGACATATATCTCTTGTGCGGATTTAAGGCTGAGGACCGTGATGAGCTATCACGCCTGCCATCATGGAGAAAGCGGCGTTCATTCGGATTGGGATTAACCGTTTGACACTAGCGTTGAAAATTTCCTGCAAGTTTTTCTTCCGTGACTGTTACAAATCCCTGGCTGCTTGCGTTAACAACGTGGGAAAGAAACGCCATATGTCACGGCGTAAGGATGAAATCCTGAGCCGAAAGCTCGGGCACCGCCGATTATCTCGTGCTGGAAAAGGTTCCCTGCGTGAAAGAATCGGTCCTGAGGAGAGTGAACTGAAGTTGAGTGAGACGCCTCAAGTCGTTATGGGTACGGTTTTGCTGTTTGTTATGACCTTAACGATTTTTCTCTTGACCCGAATACTGTCCTTTGGGGAACAGAACAATCTTTATTCCATAAGAACCTTGTCATTTATTGGCAACCGGGGGGCGGTTGGCAGCGTTGCGGCAGCGATGGCTGACAAGGCTGCGATTTGTATCCGAACTATCCAGAGATTGTTTTCACGCCGGGTCGCCATATTCGGGGAAAATGCGTTTGGTGACCGCGAAAGCTTAACCCTCTCCAAGAGACCATTCGTCGGATATCTTTCACACCGAGATGGGCAGCTCTGTAGCTGTTCCGACAACAAAAATAACAAAACGGAAAAATTTATTTTAAAACATCAAATCATTTCGATGACATTTCACATTCAATGCCAGAAGTGTTGCTGTGGAGAAGCCCCGCCATCACCAGTTATGAAAGGAGTGTCCAATGCCCGGTTATAACGAAAGCCGAGACACATCGGACGTAATGATAAGATTTCATCATGTCACCAAAAAATATCGTCGACTCACGGTGGTCGATGACATCTCTTTTGAGGTGTATCGGGGAGAAATTTGTGGATTTTTGGGTCCAAACGGAGCGGGCAAGACGACTAGTCTGCGCATGCTATTAGGATTGCTGCGGCCGACTTCGGGGAACATCGAAGTCCAAGGCATTGATGTGCTGCACGATGCGCCTAAGGCATTGGACGGGGTCGGTGCGATTGTCGAAGAATCACATTTTTACCCCTATTTAAGTGGTGAACAAAACTTGCGCCAAGCCTTGCGTCTGCATGATTTAGACCTCACGGAATCTGCCATTCACGATCGCTTGGACAAAGTGGGCCTCAGCGAAGCCCGTACGCGTCGTGTCAAGGGCTATTCCTTGGGCATGCGGCAGCGATTGGCCCTTGCTCTGGCCCTGCTGCAAGATCCGGCCATTCTCATTTTGGATGAACCCATGAACGGTTTGGATCCCAGTGCCATACGAGAATTCCGGCTGCAGCTTATGGAGTTGGCTCGATTGGGGGTTACGATTTTACTGTCGAGTCACATTCTTTCGGAAGTGGAACAATTGGCTACCAAATTAGTCTTCATTAGCCACGGTCATATTGTCGGCATTGAAGATCTGAATGCAAAGACCGGGGATGCCCAGGCTTATATTCGCTGTGCAGAACCGAAGCGTTTAAAGGCGTGGTTTGAAACCCGCCAAATGGAGGCAGCGTTGGCGGAAGACGGCGGCTACCATCTCAATTTGGAGCGTGCGGAAGACATGGCTTCCCTTATTCGTCAATTGGTCAAAGATGGTATGGATATTCTTGAGGCCCGACCTTACAAAGTGAATTTGGAACACCAATATATGGCACGAATGGCTGCAACCGAAAAGGAGAGGCAAAATGTTAAGGCATAACATTGGCTTGGCTCTGTACCGCAATGAATTGGAGAAATTATGGGTTCATCGTGCCAGGGTGTTGGTTATTGCATTGATTCTCATCGTTTTAGGCGGAATTTATCTCGTGTACAATAATCAACAGTCCGCTCAATCCATGCAACAACAAACCGTGAGCATGATGCGTTCTCAGAACGCTAAGGTCCGCCGGCAGATTCAACACAGTTCAGGAAAGACAAAGGCCATGCTGAAAAAACAATTGCAAATGAATGAACAAGGTGTGCGACAAATGCTTTCTCAGCACCAAACACTCAGTGTTTCTTCTCAAATTAAAACGTTAAAAGGCTCACTCAGCCATACCCCGCCGGCACTTCAAGGCTCGCCCAGGGAATCCCTGGCACAATATCGGTTCATGGCATCCCATGGTATACGGTCATACAATCCCACGGGCAATAACGGATTTCGATTAGTTGGGCAGGTCTTTAGCAACCCGGCTCTTTTTGTCTTTGCTCTTTTGGGAATAGGCCTCGGCACTGACCGTATTTCTTCAGAAATCGAGGGAGGCACCTTAGGCAGTTTATTGCTGCACGCTCCCTACCGAATAAAGATGTATCTAGCCAAACTATTGGCGGCACTGACCGTTATCTGGGCATTCATGATAGCATCAGCGATAGGATTCTTTGCGGTAGGCAGCGCTGTTTTTGGCATGGGCTCTGCGGAAATTGGTCATGTGGTGGGAATACGCGTCAAGATCGTACCAGGAGCGCCGGGACAAGTGGAAGTGCCCGTTCAAGCATTTCACGTTCTTCCTCAATGGTCATATGATCTACTGGCTCTTTTGCTCGCTATGATCGCCATAGGAGGGCTGGTGGCTCTGGCATTGGCCATTTCTTTATTTACCCGTTCGACGGTTTTGTCACTTATCGTGGGTGCCTTGCTGGTGATTAGTGGGGGGCTTTCCCATCTCTTAGGATCGCTGGCTGTTTGGGATCCCGTGGCTCAACTCACTTTGATGGAGGATTGGACGCGAAAAACCACCATGCAATTCACGATGCACGGATTTTCTTTAGCATCGGGGTTGGTAGTTACATTGACTTGGGCTGCCTTGGCGATTATCTTGGGACTTTGGTATGCTAAGCGATTAGACGTGTGACTCAAATAGCATGGCGGCTGATCATTCGACCATTAGCCGGACTTAGTATCTGCACCTATAAGATCGGAGAAATCGCGGGCTAAGCCTCTGGCGGATCTCTTCGAAGTGCACCAAAAGGGCATCATAGCTGATCGGATGTCTCGACAATCACTTTACCATTCCTATGTGGAGCACTGTCATTGCGAGTGCGTTTGCCATAGCCATTCATACATCCTCAGATAAGTCAGGTCGGATCTCGTCGGAGGAAGACCAGGCGGTCATCTGAATGTATGGAGTGTCAGTGTACGCCGCCGGAACGTGCGTCACGGTGCTGATTTTGAGTTGTCGTCCCTGTGAGCTGACTTAACCGATCATGTATGTATCTAGCCATGACCTTTAGCGGGTAACAGGCAGCCCGGAAAACAACTTGACTGCGACGATGCTTTCCCCAATTATCGCGATGAGGAATGTCTGTCTAATGCCTTTAGGTACCGGATTTCTTGGCCCGGTACCTAGACAGATCTTTGGTATCCTTGTCCTCACAGTCATGTGGTGCGGGCGGATGAATGGATGGATGGATGTTTTTCTTCAACGTATTGGCCCACTTCGGCCCGGCCGCAGCGCTCAGCACATGGTGGATTGTTCGACTGGATTCTTTATAGGAACTGATCTAAGACTCAGAAGGGCCCATCATCTACCTTCTTTACAAAGCGGATGCGAGTCCCAAAATGTCCTCGGGATACAAAGCCGAGAAAGTTGTCATCGAACCACGACTCTCCAAAAAAACCGAGTGCTGTATATTAGGCCATAAACCGGTATACATGTTCTGAGCATGAGCGTAACAGACAGGCGCCTTGATGTAGCAGGTGCCTTTACTCAAGAACCAGATGGAATGTTTTCACATAGTCTGGTAACAGGGGCCATGAACCTCAAGGGGATTTGGTTCGAAAGAGCCCATTGATGACAGCAACCCACGAGGTCTATGATCATGATAATCGAAGCGACGGTGTCTTGTTGATGAAAGGCAGGTCGATTTGTCATGATCGATATCATCGGATGGATTCTCACTATTGGCGGCGGTATCTTCTATGTTCTGACACTGGGATTTCTGATAGTTCATCAACCGGCACTGCCTGTGAATCAAGGATTGCCCCTTGGTGTGTTGTCTCCTTGGCCATTTTTCATCGGATTGGTTATATTAACTCGCCGTTCTCTCTATTATTAGCTGATTTCCCACGCCGCAGAACAGTCTGCCTGGCGTCGAAGAACCCACGGCTAAATCAAAATATGCGGCAAATCGCGACTCCATCACAGAGAAAACGGGCGGCTCTAGGATCTGATCCGGGCCGCCGTCTCGTCGAACCCTCAGGACGGAACGAAGCGTACAGGAGGAGATTATCCAGTAATAAGCCGATATCTTGTGGCCCCGATCACATCACCACAAAGCTAATATTAAAGAATGAATGGATAAGATAGGCGTGATTGCCTTGCGTTGCGATCCTTCTTATGGCCTTGACATAAATGCGGCAATGGATGACATATTTTTGGCATGCTTTTGGATTTTTACGAGGGAAGATTTCCCCACTTGATTTATCACTCAAAACCAGAAGACATTTTACATGCATTTGATGTGATCGATCGGTTTTTTTTCGTCATACGGCACAAACCATTCAGACATCTCCAGAGCTATAATGCCCTTGATAACCATTATTTTTGGGAAATGGGGGGCAAATGTGGGCCGTTTGGTCGTTATAGGCCACGGTATGGCAGCAACCCGTCTTGTGGAAAGTCTGATGGATCAAGATCCCAAAGCCTACGATATAATTCTCATTGGAGAAGAGCGATACCCGGATATGATCGTATTCAATTGTCGCAAGTCCTTTCCGGAACGGCTCAAGCGGAATCTCTTGCATTAAAAGACCGCCACTGGTATGACATCCACAATATTGAACTGCGGACCGGTGAAAAGATCGTCTCTGTTAACCCAAGAGAGAAGTCGGTGTTTACCGATCAAGGGTCATGTCTACATTACGATGAATTGGTGTTTGCGACCGGTTCTGTTCCTCTCAGAATTCCGATTCCGGGGGCAAATCTGGATGGTGTCATGACCTTTCGCACGCTTGACGACTGCGAAACGATGGGATCGTTAGCCGAGACGCATACCCCAATTGTCGTGATCGGCGGCGGACTTTTGGAACTTGAAGCCGCCAATGGATTGCTCTCGTTGGGGATGGAAGTGACGGTGGTGCATGGAGTAAAGACGCTCATGGAGCGTCAATTGGATTCCAAGGCTGCCAAATTGCTCGAACGGGAATTGAACCGACTGGGATTGAAACTGGAACTTGATCGCCTTACCACACGTATTCTCGGCGGAGATCATGTTGAAGGGGTCGAATTTGCCGACGGAACTCGGATTCTTGCTCGTCACGTTGTCATGGCCATAGGTATCCGCCCCAATGTTGAAGTGGCCGAGACAGCAGGCTTGAGCCTGAACCGAGGCATAGTGGTGGATGATTTCATGGCCATATCCGAACCTAATATTTGGGCCGTAGGTGAATGTGCCGAACGCAATGGAATCTTATACGGCATCGTCGCACCGCTCTACGATCAGGTGGAAGTTTTGGTCCAAAGACTCTTAAACCGTCCCGCAAATCCCTATGTTGGTTCCGTGCCGGTGACCAAGTTAAAAATTTCGGAAGTGAATGTCTTTTCCGCCGGCAGTTTTCATGATGATGAAAACTCCCATTCATTGGTCATATTGGACAGCTTAAAAGGGGAGTATCGTAAGGCTGTGTTTCGGGACGACCGGCTGGTCGGCCCCGTGCTTTACGGCGATACCACTCTTAGCGCTAGGTATTCTGTTGTCCGAAGACAGGCTTCCGCACAAAAATTTATCGAATCCGGGTTGTGGAATACTCAGAACTCTCGTTCCGACTCATTCTCGGTGGCATCATGGAATGACGAGGATGTCGTCTGTGGGTGCAGGGGCGTTAGTAAAGGCATCATAGTCAATGCCGTCCTCCAGAACGGCTTGAACACGATCGACCAAATACGCCTTCATACGGGCGCATCCCGCTCCTGCGGCAGTTGCGGTCCATTAATTGCTCAGTTGATTACGTCCACCACGGGAATTCAAGCTCGCCATGACAGTGACCGCTTATGTGCCTGTACAGATATGCCGCAAAAAAAATCATTCAAGCCATTCGCACACGAAAGGTCTGCAGTATTACCGACATGATGCGTGATTTGGGATGGAACAATCCGCAAGGATGTGCGAAATGTCGATCGGCCCTCAACTATTATTTTCGCGTGTTTCAACCGAAAACCGTTCCAGACGACCCCAGGTCGCGCCTCGTTAACGAACGGGTACATGCTAATATTCAAAAAAAACAATACGTTTTCCGTCGTACCTCGCATTCAATAAGTCGGCTGATAAGGTCCCGAGATAAAGGCTTTTGCTAATCATAAACATCTTGTCCCCACAAAAACTGTTTGTTAAATAGAATACCAGGCACTGTGGTGTGCGATATATCTCAGGGACGAACTCTTGATCGTGTGCGCGAATGGTGATGTGGAACTGTCGGCACCCAGAATATGCCCTGTGAACTACAGTTGATGTTCTTGTGAAATGACCAGCAGGGGCGATATTTCCATGGAGGGGAATCTTCATCGAGACCACAGGGCAATTCTGGAATAAATAGAAAGTATTGATTGCGGTTTCTGATGGTGCAAATGAGGCTGTATAAAGAGCATCCTTTGACCCCCTGTGCCTACTTTGGCAAGCAGTAGATCCTTGCATAAGCTCTACATGTTCTCCCCAATGAGGCCGATAGCAGAAGCCGACAACGAAAAACTTTTATGGAGATTTGATTCTGACTAGTCGTTACATCGACCTCAACGTGCTATTGATAGACCCTGAAATTGTGTGGGTAAAGTAAAGACGCCATCGATCTCATTAGAATACGGGATGTAGGGGGGATTTTTTGAGCGAAGCCCATGCAAGGTGCATAGGCTCGGGGCGACTCGCTCCGAAGTACCATACCATTTTGTATCGTCGCTATCTCTCGGCAGAGGCGATACACAACGAACAAGGCCAGTGATTCTATATGAAGGCTAACTCATGCATGGCCGATCTCTTTGTTCCTTATAATTGATCGAGGACAATATGAAATTAGCCAATCGTCCACGTCAGATTCTCGTCGATATGGGTGAAAAACTGATTGGCCAGAACGGATTCACAAAAAGGTATCGTAGCGCAATATCCATCAAAAGTCCGAAGGAGCGCAAATTTCACTTGCCTACGTACGTAAGTCCGACGGCCATAATGGTTAATACCGGGCTATGGAATCTATGGAACTCTTTATCCCAGTGCAGGAAATTGTTCTGAGCTTATTGCATCATCCCGAGACTATAGAGATTGAGGAAAAAAAGCTTGCTTTGAACAAGTGTAAACGAACTCTTCCGACGTGATAAGCTATCTCGGGCGATACCCGCTACGGAGCCAAACCCATCTTATGGCTTCCTAATTTTCGAAGAATTATTGCAGATTCGCTGTCCCCGAACGCTATACGTAGTGTTTTTTGACACCCAATAGTCCTTTTACCACGATATGAGGTGTTATTATTGACCGACGACCACTAAAGACGTGCATGAGTCTCGCCGAAGTGAGCAGTGAGACTCATTAATGGCCATTACCCTCGCCTCAGACGCCTCGGATGATATTCTGAGACTCAGATGCGAAAAAATCCCATAACGAGCGATCTAAAGGGGCTCGTTACGCCCCTCTCTAAACACTGGAGGTGATGATCTGAATAGCCCTCGAATTCATCGTACTGTTCCACCGTTGCTGCGGAACGTAGCTTTTCGCCGATATTGGATGGGCCAATCTTTATCACTCACGGGCGGCCAAATTAGCATGTTAGCGTTTCCGTTGACGGCCGTGTTGGTGTTGAAGACGAATGCGATAGGTATGGCATTGATCACGGCGATTGGAGCACTGCCGTCGTTGCTCTTGTCGATACCGGTGGGTGCCTGGGTGGACCGCAGAGGACGGCAGCGGCAAATTATGATCCTCGCCGATTTGTTACGGGCTCTTCTTATCGCCCTCATTCCTGTCGCGTGGGGATTGCACCTTTTGCGCATGTCGTTATTGATTGGGCTGTGGTTCGGTGTCGGGATCTGTTCGGTGTTCTTTCGGGTTTCATCGAACACCGTGTTTGTGGCCTTGATTCCTCGCGAGAAATATGCCGAAGCCAACGGGCTACTTCAACAGGCACAGTCCGCGGGATTTTTGATTGGGCCAGCGCTCGGAGGGTGGCTCATTCAAGTCTTGACCGCACCCGGAGCCCTCTTAGGTGATGCCTTATCGTTTCTGGCGTCTGCTCTGAGTTTATCCACGATTCATCCCCAAGAACCGCCCGTTGCCAAGTCCCCTGATCAGCATATCTGGGAAGGAATAAGATTTGTCCGATCTTCCCCGATTTTACGGAGTACTTTTGCGGCTCAATTGACTCAAAGCTTCTTTCGCGCGGTATTCACCACGGTATACATCTTGTACGCAACGCGGTATTTGCACGTGACCCCGGTCCAATGGGGACTGATCTTTGGTCCAAGTTCCGTGTTTGCTATTCTGGGATCAAGCTTCGCCACCCGACTTTCCCGGCGAGTTGGCCTCGGCTTAACTCTGATCATGGGAAGTGCCCTATTTACCTGGCCGTTGCTCATCGTACCGCTGATTGCCGGCCGTCACGTACTTGTCGTGGGCGCTCTGTTTCTGGCTGAGGGGGTATCGGGAGCGGGCGCAATGATCCAGGCTGTTGCATCGGGCACCATTCGAGCGGCCGCTGTTCCCGATTCCCTGCGGGCGCGAGTTATGGCTGCTTTTACGGTGGCCGGAAGAGGCATGACACCGGTGGGAGCCGCTGGTGCGGCCGTCATAGCCTGGCTACTCGGCGTTCACTTGACAGTCCTCGTCGCCACCATAGGACTGTCCGTCTCGTTCTTTTGGTTATTGACACCCACAATTGTCTCGCTAAGAAATCACGAGCAACTCCAACCGATCGCGAAGTAATTGCAGCCAACACGCTGAGGGGCCAATCAGGGAGATGTGGATATGCATGTGATCCTAATAGGTGTCAAAGCACAGTCCATTCACACGCTAAAAGATTGGGGACACGAAATTAGTGTTCCATACGAGCGGTGGGAATCGGCCCGGGCCTGAAGCCAGTGGCACAAAACAAATAAAGTCATGAAAAAGATAAAAGGGTTGTGAGCGGAAAGAACTTCTCGAAAGGGTCGAATAATGATATCTTCCGTATCATCCCGAGTATGCGTGAATCAGGAAGTCGTGCGAGTCGTCACAGGGATCTGCCGGTCTTCGCTCGGTGTCCCAGTGCTAAACGGATGTTTGCCTAAAGTCCAAAACATCTTGGCATGTGCGGCAGCCTTATCTTCACAAAAAACAGGGTACCAAAAGGGGAGGCGTCTGCTTTCATTTTCGGAAGACCCTCTCCCTTCTCGTTGTACCCGGAGATCGTTATCGATCGAATAGTGATTGACGGTATAAGAAAATGCGATTATAACATAAAAAGTTTACCAAACGCTCGTCCTTACAGCCATTCCTGCAAAGCCATACGGGTAAAAGTATCGGAAATAAGGTCTGGCGATAGTACAGACCACAAGTGTTGTTGACACTCTTGTTGAACCCGTTGACGACAGTTCGCACACCAATATACGGCTGAACGAGGGGTATTCTGGGCAGCAGAAGCCCATTCCGGTTCAGTCACTCGTCGTCCACAATTCACACAACGGCGCGTCATCGATAGGACCTCCTTCAA
>JAKACM010000199.1 GCA_021821465.1 Bacillota bacterium | reverse complement strand
CGTCGGCACCCGTCATGACACGGCAGAATTTGCCCTGGCGAGCATCCGGCGTTGGGGGGATCTCATCGGTCAGCACCAATATCCCGAGGCGACCGCGCTGTATGTCACCGCCGACGGCGGTGGCAGTCATGGCTATCGGCCCCGGTTGTTCAAAGCGGAGTCCCAAGCTTTCGCCAATGAGACTGGCCTGACAATCCATGTGAGTCACTTCCCGCCTGGCACGAGCAAGTGGAATGCGATCGAACACGAGTTATTCAGTGCGATCAGCATTAACTGGCGCGGACGACCTTTGGAGACCTTCGAAACCGTGGTCCCGTGCATTGGTCACACCCGAACGCGAAAGGGCGGGACAGTGCAAGCGGAATTAGACGAACATCCGTATGAAACAGGACGCAAGGTGGATGATGCGACATTTCACGCCCTCCATATCGAACGATATCCCTTCCATGGGGAGTGGAATTACATCATTAAACCCGACTCGCAAACATGAAAGTTATTTCCACGTGCCGCCTAACTAAACGGCTTTTATTACTGAAATCTTGGCAAAAAGGAAAAATAGACCCTGCCTTAATTAAAATGATGCGGGAGAGCTTACCCATCATAGAACACGGTTCTACTCAGTTCACAATGATGACAGCGATTCCTTCTAAGCATCGTTCTCCAGACCGTTTAGGAACACTGTTGCGTCAAGCATTTCCCGGGGATAAGCGGGTCAATACGTCCTTAGTTCGTATAGCTGGACCGATAGAAAAACAGTCATCGCTGGGCCGCACGGCACGTAAAGATAATGTTGTCGGGGCCTACCATCTTGTTGCCTCATCCCTGGTGGGCCACCGTATTTTAGTTGTAGATGATATCGTAACAACGGGGGCTACGCTGTCTGCGGTCGCGGCGCAATTGGAACAACGCGGTGCGGTTGTGACTTGTTTGGCATTAGCGGTGGATCAACACCTTGTCTCTGAAAATACATGGCAATTGCCTTGTCCGTGCCGTTCTTGTGACGGATATATGGTAGTCAAACTTAATAGAACCAACTTTCGGCCCTTTTGGGGTTGTACAAATTATGCCCAAGGTTGCAGTAAAACATTAGATTACGGATCCGGTATAAATGGCTATCTACAGTTACCCTCTTCTAGCGCGATCATTAAGGATTGGGATCTACCTTTCTAAGATGGGGAGTAGTCGTAATTTTGTGCAGGGAGGTGTGTACGCGAGCCGTCGATGAGGTGAGGTGTGGATCAACGCCCTGCAGATTTTGCATTGGATAGTCTCTTTAGAAAACCATCTGTACCGGCAGCTCGGGATACTAGGGAAATTCGCCATGACGCATAACCTTTCCATACCAATTCTCCACCTGGTGATCGTTACTGAATAAAGCACTTTGGGAGATCGGAAAATCTCTATGATGTCTTTAATGAGTCTGTCGATGGATGGAGATGGTTCCGTTTGGTGGTCTTGCCCACCGGCATGTGGCAAGATTTCTGTCCGATGGGCAGGAATTCTTTCGATTTTTCCACAAGAAATTTGTATCATGAACAATAAATCCCATACGAAATGTCATAAAATCATGTCTACGTTTTGGGTAAGAAGTCGGAACCGGTGACCCTCCACACGCGATGGCGATTTTTTTTTACTTCCTTTAAACTTACACATTCTGCCAACCATCCCCACCGGTCATCCCCACAAGCGGAGGACACGAGAGCATATGGCAGGTTATCAGACAATACCTCGTGCATTGTTTCTCCCGAATGGCCTGTTTTACTCGGCTGAAGATACGGTGAAGCAACAGCAGGTTTTTACTACAAAGACGTCCATGCCCCGTCCTCGGGACTCAGATCCATGAAAAAGGGAGTTGTGCTATGATCCCGGGGACCTTCGACCGAAATCGCATTCACTCGAATGCGACGAGCGCGCTGAAGAGACGACTACCGAAAAAATGTACAAGGCCATCGCGCTAGGGTGCCAGTTTTATTAAACATCAAGTGGGACACTCTTCCTGATCGGTTTGTCTTACTCTGGCCCGCGCGAGAAATTGTCTTCCGATGGGTGGAGCAAATTACCGTGACAGGGGATGCTGGAGTACAGTTCCAGGCATACAAACGATGGCCATCGGCTCTCTTGACCACGAGGCCATACTTTGGCCCCTTATCACGGTACGTTCTTTCCAATAATGGATACGTATATCCTAAAAAAGTTTATCGAAAAAATAGCAAGATATTCTCCGCAATGTCTGAGGCGCTCGCGGTAATCACGAGCGCCTCATTGATGACCAAAGCCGTTGCTTTCCATTGTCAAGCTACGCCTATGCTGTGCAGCCCAAGCCTTCCCCACCAATCCCACCTGTCATCAACAATTTCACCATACTGCGAGTATGATTTCCGTGTCAATTCGTGACCAGGGCTTCGGCATAGTTCCGCTAAGCCGCACGGTGAGCGCATTGCATAGGGGGTGGACAAATTCTCCCCGATGGGATATCATGGCGGCATGAAGACATTATCGACTGTTGCATCCTTTTCGCTG
>JAKACM010000001.1 GCA_021821465.1 Bacillota bacterium | reverse complement strand
GCGCTGGCTCCCGCTCGGCACGACTCGGGCAGACCCGACCAGGATGATCCCGATGCCCCTTCTGTGGCAAATCATGCCAAATAAAAGTTATCCACAACCGGAGTTTTCCGCACAGCGGAAAAGGCTCATAGAGGGGAGATGTTTCGAATTTTTCTGTTCTCCGGTAAAATTTTGCCGATGCGATTCGAGGGGCCCGTCATAATAGAATCTGTTTCTCAGCTATTTTATGGGCTTGTCGTGGAGAAGAGGAGTCTATAAGACTCCTCTTCTCCTGTTTGTTGTTCTTGATCAGGGGAATCAACTGTGAACCGATGATCCCGATGAATTACGACCCAGCCATTTTTGCCACCAAGGTTTGACAGGAGACTGGGCTTGTGATTTTTGCAGCATGTCCCGCATTTGCGAAACAATAAATTGGTCCCGTTCCCGGGCTAAGCGTGAATTTTGCGAATCCTGGTTGTCCAAATGCGACTTGAGTTTGTCGAAAGCTTCAGCTAGGACCGATACGCTTTCTTCATGTTGGTGATCCAAATCACCTTTGATTTGTTCCAGGGACAAGCGCATGGCCTGAATCTCCTCAGATTGCTGATAGAGGACTTGAACCATCGCCTGAGCCATATGTTGTGGAGTTCCCGTTCCCATTTGTGCCAGTTCGGTTTCTGAAGTCTCGATGTTTCTGGGATATAACCGGCCCAATGTTTCTTCAACCATTATCGCGGTGTGGCCGTTGCGGAGGCCGTCAGCGATGGTGCGGAAGATTTCCACGGCATCGCTGGGATAGCGGCGTTGACGTCCCTTTCCGACAACCGGAACAAACTCACTAAAGCGATCCCGATAATAACGTACAGTGCTTTCGGGTAAATCAAGGCGAGAGGCAATTTCGGCAATCGTCAGCGTATTCATTTTTTCCTCCTTAGCAAATAGTAGCAGTGATACCAGTAAATACCATTTAGTAACTAAACGCAAGTCTTTGTTGCGGAACAGACGGAAAATTCTTTGAGTATTGTTAAATGAACATGAGCACAATATAATGAACATATGGAATCCAACGTCTTGCAACACATTGTGGCTAAAAATTTGCGCTACTGGCGTAAAGTTCGTAAATTTACCGTCGGCGATCTGGCAAACCGTGCAGGGGTGGCAAAAGGGACCTTGTCGCAATTGGAGCGCGGTTTGGCGAACCCGACTTTGGATACGTTGTGGGCTTTAGCCATGGCTCTCAATGTACCGTTTGGCACACTGATTACCCCAAGTGAGGAGCCGGATTTCCTGCCTCAGGTTTCCGAGGTGGCGGACCCCATGTCGCATACGGTGCTACTGGATCGGAACGTCGGAGATTTCGGAGTCGTTGAGATTTATCATATGACTTTGGGCCCCCAAAGACGTCGACAGGCCGGCGCACATCCGAACGGCGTGTTTGAAGTGGTCGTGGGGCTTGAAGGCAGTTGTGGCGTGGGGCCGGACAGTGCTTTGCAATATCTTCTTCCGGGAGATGTTGTGACCTTCTTTGCCGATCGCGAACACTCTTATGTCAGTGGCGCGGGGGGATGTCATATTGTTGTCTTGGTTTTTTATCCCGAACTCCGATCCAACAACAAGCCGGAGATTCCCAATTCGGAATCTTTGTCATGGCCTGGGGCGTGGGCTCGGGCCTCTTCGCAGCTCACCTCTGAGGTGTTCAGCGGCACGCTTTCCGTGACTTTGCAGAAAGAAGTTTGGAGGGCCAATGCCCGATCTTCGACACACCATACATTTCTGTCCGATACGACAGAACCCGCGTTTTATCGGTTTGACATAATTCCCATGGGCCGCATGATTGGCAACAAAGAAGAGACTACCCGCAAGAAACTTGCCCGCTACACCGAGGGTGAGGGGCTGTTCATCGAACCCAAGGGAACCGATGAAGCCATTCTCGCCAAAGAGCTGGAATCAGGATGGAACTGGCTGTATTGCGAAGATGTGTCGCTTAGCCGTGATCTGTTTCTCCGATCTGCTTCAATTTTGGCAGATGACGGTAGACTCATTGTCATTACCCATCTAATCGACCCTTATTTCACTTTTGAGGAGTATCAGAGAAACCGGCTTCTGTATATTTACGGTCTAGAACTGTATGAGTGGTCAGATGAGCGTGTTGTTCCGGTGGGACACCCAATTCGGCAAATCTTGCAAAATTACATTGGCGTTTGGACAAAGAAGAATGTTGCCCCGACTACGGAAAATTGCTCACAGGAAGACGATCAATGGATTGATGCAACCACTCTCATAAGAAGAGCAGGGGACGCAGGGTTTCGTATGGCAGAGCATTACCGGGTTTCGGGGATTTGGTCGTTATCAGAGTGGAGCAGTGGACGACATGCGTTTTTATTTGTCAAAAATTAAGGGACGGTGCAAATGAAGGCGACAGAGACCAAAGACTTGGTGAGGGAAGGTATCCAGGATGGATTTCCGATCTTTCTGGGATATCTTCCTCCCTCCATGGCATTTGGTATGGCAGCTCAACAATTTCATTGGGCTTCATGGCAAATTCTTTTGACGTCTGCGATTTTGTATGCCGGCATGTCTCAATTTGTAATGCTGAGTCTTGCCCAAGCCCACTTGCCGGGGTGGTCCAGTGTGATTACCGTTTGGCTGGTTAATCTCAGACACGTAGCCTATGGTCCCGCACTAACCTTGGCCCACCTTGGAAAACGCCGGTCACTTCTCGAGATTTTATCTCTGGGGTGGGGTTTGACCGACGAAGTTTTCGCAACGATTAGCCGCCCTACGGAGCAAAAGAACCGTGACAAATGGCCCTACCTCTTGATGGTAACCATTTTAGCTTATGCGGGATGGATAGGGGGAACGGTTCTGGGGATTGGGTTTGGTCACGCGCTTCTTTACAGGATTCCGCATGCGTCTTCTCTACTCAACTTTTCTCTCCCAGCCTTGTTTTTATACATTCTTACTCACTCTGTCATGCGTCAAAGCAGACGGCGGCAATGGAAGCGGATACGACTTTTACTTATGGCTTCGATCGTGTACTTATTCCTATCATCTGCCGGATTAGGAATTATCAGTGTCTTGCTAAGCGCCTTGCTCGTCTCCGCCGCCGAAGTCGTGCTATTTATGACAGAGAAAAACAATCGAAAAGAGGTGGAATTATGAAAATGGATGAAAAATGGCTATGGATTCTGGCCTTAGCGGCCGCCGGAACCTGGCTGGAACGTGTCGGGCCTTGGATTCTCATGACCAAATTGAGCTCTTATTTGGAAAACTATGCAAAGTATTCGGAAATATGGGTGGAAAACTTTGTTCCCGCTATTGTCATGATTTTGTTGATCCGCGCGGTCACGGTCCCACATCACTTGGGAATGAGTTTTTGGGGACAAGTTGCCGGAGCAAGCGTCTTGACGATTGGGGTGGCTAAGATAACAAACTCTTTGGCCTTGAGTGTGCTGAGCGGTATGGTGTCGTATTGGGCGGTTTCGTTCATTCGATGATCAGCGACTTTAGAAATTTTTTCGTAATGATGTAATAAGATCAATTGACGTGAATTCTTTTTGGTGTCAAAATTTTCGTGCGGTTTACATGCAGGAAAGGAGGTGGGGGTTATGAGCAACAAGCGCGGATGGTACTGGCTGTTTTTGCTGCCATTTATCGGCACACTATGGCCGCCTTTTTACAGTTCTTATCGTCCAACCTTAGCGGGATTTCCGTTTATGTATTGGTATCTGATATTGTGGATTTTCTTGGTTGCGATTTTAAGCGGCATTATCTATTTCATTGATAATCGCTAATCTATGCCACAAAAGGGGTGATGGTCATGCATTGGTCGGCATTTATCGTTTTTCTTATTCTCTTTGTCATCGTCACGGTTCTGGGGTTTTCCGCATCGCGTTGGCACCGTGGAAATATGGATTTGATTGAGGAATGGGGATTGGCCGGGCGAAGGTTCGGCACGTTTGTGACCTGGTTTTTGTTAGGTGGAGATCTTTATACGGCTTATACTTTTATTGCCGTGCCGGCTTTAGTCTATGGTGCGGGGGCATTTGGCTTTTTTGCGGTGCCTTACACGATCGTCGTCTTTCCCATTATGTATATCGTAATGCCTCGCTTGTGGCGGGTGTCAAAGCAACGGAATTATGTCACGGCTTCCGACTTTGTCCGTGGGCGCTTCGACAGTTCACTTCTCGCTTTGGCTATTGCGATTACCGGGATTCTGGCGACAATGCCTTATATTGCCTTGCAATTGACGGGAATTCAGGCCGTGTTAACAGCGATGGGGTTGGCGGGACACGGACTTTTGAAAGATCTTCCCCTGGTCATCGCGTTTGTAATTCTGGCTGCCTACACCTATACCAGCGGATTAAGAGCTCCGGCTCTGACCGCTATTCTAAAGGATATTCTCATTTATGTGACGGTTATCGTCGCTTGTATTGTTATTCCCGTGGAACTCGGGGGATACGGACATATATTCCATGTGGCAGCGACGAAATTACCGGCGACTAAAGGATCTTTGATTTTGTCACCGAAATTGTTTATGGCCTTTTCCACTTTGGCTCTGGGTTCTGCTTTTGCTTTACTGCTTTATCCGCACGCCGTTACCGGGAGCTTAGGAGCCAAAAGCGGGAAAACAATTCAACGCAATGCGGCTTTATTGCCGCTCTACTCTTTAGCTCTTACTTTTATTGCTATTTTGGGCTATATGGCACTTGCCGCCGGAATTCACACCAAAGACACCAGCTTGGTGGTTCCTTTGCTGTTCTTGAAAACCTTACCCGAGTGGTTTGCAGGATTCGGCTTTGGGGCAATAGCCATTGGGGCCTTGGTTCCGGCGGCTATTATGGCTATTGCGGCAGCCAATCTGTTTACGCGAAACATTTACCGTGAATACTTTGCCCATGATGACGGAACCAATCGCGAAGCCCACGTCGCAAAAATCGTGGGATTAATCGTGATTCTGGGAGCCTTGGTTTTTATCGTGGCAATTCCCTTGCAATATTCTATTTACTTCCAAACACTGGGCGGAATATGGATCTTGCAAACGGTACCAACGATCATGTTCGGGCTATATACCAAGTGGTTTCATCGTTGGGGGTTGTTATTGGGATGGCTTGTCGGCATGGTCGCGGGGACCTCTATGGCTGCCCAAGAATCATTCAAGACCTCGATTTATCCCTTGCACTTGGGTCACGGTGTATACCTCGGCTATGCAGGAATTTGGGCCATTATTGCCAACATTATCGTGGTTGTGGTCCTAAGCTTGGTCTTTCATGCCCTTCATATTTCCAACGGCAAAGATGATACCCAAAGTCAGGACTACGTATCGGATTCCAGCGAGGCTGCCGGTTAAGTAGACCCCACAAATGTTTTTGAGGATTTCAGGACGCGGTCGATTCAAAGGTGCGTCCTCGGTCTTGAATCTTTTTATCCAGCGCGCCGTAAAACCCCGCTGTTTAGGGCGGGGTTTTACGGCGCTCGCCGTCAGGCGACCGTCTTGTGGCATAACGCCCCATTGGTGTTACTATTTAAATGTGTTCGCTCTTTGCAATAGGATATATTGGCGGTTGTCTCCCGCAATCGTGGGAGGCGTAAAATATATCGCGTCGTCAAGACCAGACGTTAACCGGATTCGGCGAACGATAAGTCTAAGTAACCGGAGACCTTTAGGCGACAGGGGGCTTTTGGCTAACCCTTTGCGAGTAAAGCTGACGTCAGCCGGTTCCTCGCAAGAATCCCCTCCCTTCAGGGAGGGGAGTGTCAAAAGGAATGATCAAAGACATAAGCCCGGTATATTACCGGGCTGTCAGATCTGTGATACACAAATCCTCTGAACTATCCTTCCAGCAGCAAAGTTTCCGGGTCTTCCAAAAGCTCTTTAATACGGACAAGGAACCGGACGGCTTCGCTGCCATCTACAATGCGGTGGTCGTAGGACAACGCCAGATACATCATGGGACGAATGACCACTTCCCCTTTGATAGCGATCGGACGCTCTTCAATTTTGTGCATACCTAAGATGGCGGCTTGTGGCGTATTGAGAATTGGTGTGGACAATAGAGAGCCGAAGATCCCTCCGTTAGTAATGGTAAATGTTCCGCCTTGGAGGTCGGTTATCGACAATTTATTATCCCTAGCTTTGATGGCCAATTCGGCTACGGCTTTTTCCAGTTCGGCAAAATTCAAGGAGTCTGCATTGCGAACAACCGGAACCACCAAGCCGTTTTCGGTTGATACGGCAACACCAATGTCATAGTAATGTTTGAGAATCATTTCTTCGCCCTGAATCTCCGCATTCAATCGGGGAAACGCCTTAAGCGCGGCCACTGAGGCCTTCGTGAAGAAAGACATGAATCCAAGGCGTATGTTATGCCGCTTTTCAAAGTTGTCTCGTCGTCTTTGCCGAATGTCGAGAATTTTTGTCATGTCGATTTCGTTAAAGGTCGTCAACATTGCTGCAGTGTGTTGAGCACTGACAAGTCGGTTTGCGATGGTCAACCGACGGCGTGACATGCGAATACGTTCCATGGGGCGCCCGCTACTATCTTCAATAGGCATTTCCACGCTCTCACGCGATGTCTCTAAAATGGCGGGAGTCGGTTGCGAGAGCGGAGGCGGCGCCATTTGGGCGGCGGTTTTTTCTCCACTGTGGGATTGTTGTAAATAGCTTTTCATGTCAGTAGCCCTCACACGGCCCCGGTTTCCTTGGGTGGGCACGTCATGAAGGTTGATTCCTTCCTGATCCGCTAAGCGCCTGACACTGGGAGTTGCCCTTATGCCTTCCGGAGGTTCACTTTCTGTTGGCTGACCTTCATCACTTTCGGCAGGGGAAGGGGATTCGGTGGCCGTGGGATTTTTTTGGCTATTCTGGGCTGCTTCTTCACCCATTGTGGCCAGCACATCGCCGACTGTGACCGTTTCTCCAGTTTGTTTTAAGATCTCCTGCAAAGTGCCATCTTCATTGGCGGTGATTTCCAAATTGACTTTATCTGTTTCCAGTTCCACAACCGGGTCTCCGGCTTTGATCGGATCCCCCGGTTTTTTTAACCATTCTCCGACCGTGGCTTCAGTTACGGATTCGCCAACTTCCGGCACCGTAATCTGTGTCATGACATGTGTCCTGCCTTTCTAAACATGGGTAACCATGTTAAAATTCCTGAGATTCGGCTCGGAACATTGCCCCTAAGGGGATGCTGCTCCGAGCCATAGACGAAAAATCGTTCCCGTAATGTCTAGATGTGACTCCTTATGATAGCTTTTTCAGTCGACAACGAGAAGGGTAGGCGCGATAGGTATTCTTACACTTGCCATGGTCTAACTGTCATACTCTCTTAACCACTGATGGCTTCGTCGATGATACGTTCTTGCTCAATCGCGTGGATTTGGGCAAAACCCTCTGCCGGAGCAGAATGTGGTTGCCTGCCCACATATTTCAATGGTAGGCCATTTACGTTGTGTTGCAAAGTTGTGGCAACATAGGTCCAAGCTCCCATATTTTGCGGTTCTTCTTGAACCCAATAGACTTCGCGAAGATTGGGCAGTGAGGAGACTATGTCTTCCAATTGGGCAGACGGGAAGGGATAGAGCTGATCAAGTCTGGCCAGAGCTATATTCTCGGACACGGGATCTTGCGCCTGCAATGCCTGCGAGAGTTCCAGACCGATTTTGCCCGCACTGAGAACCAATCGGGTGGCTTTAGCCGGATTCTTGACAAAGTGGATGTATAGCGGCTGGAATAGACCTGTTATCAGCTCGCTGCCGTCTGATGCGGCCAGAGGATGGCGCAGCAAGCTTTTTGGTGTCAGAATCACCAATGGACGGGGTCGTTCCTTTATCCATGCTGCCTGCGATCGCAATAGATGAAAGTATTGTGCCGCGCTTGTAGGGATCGTGACCCGCCAGTTTTCATCCGCCGACAATTGGAGGAACCGTTCCAAACGAGCACTGGAGTGCTCAGGGCCCTGTCCTTCATATCCATGCGGCAAAAGCATGACGAGACTCGAAGGTTGCATCCACTTGGCGCGTGCCGGTGCGACAAACTGATCAAAGTGGACCTGAGCTACGTTGGCAAAGTCCCCAAATTGTGCTTCCCAAATCACCATCGCGTCCGGGGCTTGCGTACTGTAACCATACTCAAAGCCCAATACCCCTGCCTCCGATAAGGGGCTGTTGGAGACGACAAAAGAGGCCTGCCCATGCGCCAAATTTTCGAGCGGACAAAATTTCTCGCCGGTATTGGCATCATGAAGAACCAAATGACGCTGACTAAAAGTTCCGCGTTCGGAGTCCTGACCGGTCATCCGAATCGGCACGTTTGCTGCCAAGATGGTTCCCATGGCTAGGCTTTCGGCCAGAGCCCAGTCGATGGCATGTGGCGTGTCCAATGCATTTTTTCGTTTGGCCAGAATGCGATCGAGTTTGGGATAGGTTTGGAAGCCTTTGGGGCGTCGCAACAATTCGTCATTAATGTCTTGTAACAATTCACGCGAAACGGGAGCAGGGACAGGATTGTCCGGCTCTTTCGGCAACACTTCCCCGGATGTCAACCGGATTTCTCCACGGGTAAGTTTTTGATAAATTGACCGTAGATCCTCTTCTATACCGTGGATGATCTCGTCGACGGTTTGTTCCGTGACTATGCCTTCTGCCTCTAACCGGCGGGCGTAAACCTGCCATGGAACCGGATGGGACTGAATCTTCCGGTAGAGGAGTGGTTGAGTGCCGATCGGATCATCACCTTCATTGTGTCCCCACCGCCGGTATCCCAAGAGATCGATGAGAAAGTCTTTGTGAAAGGTCTGACGGTAGGCATGAGCCATCTCCATGACGCCAAGGCACGCCTCAATGTCGTCACCATTGACATGGACAATAGGAATTTCGAATCCTTTAGCCAAATCACTGGCATATAACGTGCCACGGCCCTGATCGGGTTCCGCAGTGAAGCCGAGATAGTTGTTGGCGATGAGGTGGATTGTTCCACCGGTATTGTAGGCCGCCAGTCGAGACAGGTTCAGCGTTTCGGATACGATGCCTTCTCCGGGGAAGGAAGCGTCACCGTGAATCAATATGGCTAGGGCTCGGTCTACGTTTTGAACCGGGGATCCGGCCCGTTCCCTTGAGTCCTGTAACGCTCGTGCCATACCTTCTACGACCGGATCAACAAATTCCAGATGGCTGGGATTGTTGGCGAGAGTCAGATGCATTTCCGCTAAGTTCGATTCCTGCATGACCTTTCGTGCGCCCAAATGATATTTGACGTCTCCTGTCCAGCCGTAATTGATGCCGGCTGAACCCGCAGACGGAACGAGTTCCTTGTCAGGCGAGGTATGAAATTCGGAGAAGATATCGGCGTACGGTTTGCCCAGAATATGAGCCAGGACGTTAAGGCGCCCACGGTGGGCCATGCCAATAACAACGTTGCGTATAGGGGTTGTAGTGGCCGTTAGATGAATTAAACGGTCCAGCATCGGCACCATCGCATCGCTGCCTTCGATCGAAAACCTTTTTTGACCGGGAAATGTGTGATGCAAGAACTTTTCAAACTGATCCACGGCAATGAGCCGTCTCAATGCGCTACGTTTGTCGACAGGCGGTAGAGGCAACTGAACGCGGTGGGATTCCACGTAATCCGTAAGCCACTGCCGTTCTTTAAGGTTGTGAACATGACTAAATTCAAATGCCACGGGGCCGGTGTACAGTGCGTAAAGTTCCTGAACGGCATCCCATCCCGTCCTGAGTGTCTTGGAACATCCGGGCCATAACGAATCGGCCGAAATCTGTTGAAGTTGAGCCTCGGTGAGCTGATAGGTACTGAGTTGCAACAATGGGGAGAACGGAACCTTCTCGTCAAGAGGATTGAGATGCGCTTGAAGATGTCCATACTCACGGATATTTCGAGCCAATTCTGTGCCGCGTCGGATGATTTCGAGTGATGTTTGATTCATGGTCGGATGGGAGATCTGTTCTTCGGTATCTATATCGGACAAAGGGGGACTCCATTGCTGAAACATATGCCGGCTTGTCTCGTCGACGGAATTAGGGTCTTGTAAGTATCGTTCGTATAATTCCATAATGTAGCCCGCATTCGGCCCGTAAAATTCTTGCCATAACGCGCGCAATTCGCGAGCAGTGGCCATTATTTCCATCTCCTTTTACCACTCTTGAGCATAACCAGATCATCAAAAAGTATTCGCCATCCCGTTACCCAAAGGCGCAGGTGTCGGCACAGTGTTTTCGCTGTTTCTTAACTCTTTTATACTATAACCATTCCTGTTTATTCTGGCTAATCACCATTTTCTATATGAAAGTAAACTTTGAGTTATATAATGATGAAGGATGGTTGCGAGACGCTGACCGTTCACGTAAAATTTCGAGGGGATATGCCGAGGCGACCGGCCTTTAGACCTCATGGATCACATAGGAGGTCCGCCGGACTAACGATCTCCCGCCAAACCGGCAAAGACCGATAAGGTGGTCGGACAGGATGGGGGGATAACAGAAGTTTGTACCGAATCGTGTTTGCCGGAAGTATGGGGCGGCTTTGTGCCATCATGGGAACACATTGAGCGAATCCATCAAGGAGAAGAGAGAGAAGCGACAGTTTTCACCCCGGTCAGAACAAAATTGCCGCCTCAAACTTTTCGGATCGACAAAGGACCCAAAACTTTCGGCATGACTCTAAGTAGAGAAATCCCGATCCTCAAAGTCCGGAATGGTTGTCGGAGTAACACGACCAATATTCAAACGCGTAGCGTAAATTTCTCATTTTCGGGAAGGCAAGGATTTTCTGATTATGGCCGGATGATCCGGCCATAAAGAGCGATGTCTTCATGCTACCACTCAAGAATGGCCTTCTTGCGGTTTTTTATCCAGGAAATCGCGTCACCGCGAACGCTCTTTTGTGTTGGCGGAATGGGGATGCAAGCGGCAACACTCTGTGGAAGCTAGCGGTGAACCCTTGAGCGGGATATCACGACCGGATCAAAATGATTATTTAATGAGATTTCACTGACCATTGGACAAAACGCGAGAGATTGTTCCGGGACGAAGTTCGAAAAGCCGATCCGAGTACGATTTCAGTCCCGAGAGTGAAACAAAAGTATGCCACCAAAGCACATCAGGTTTTGGTAGGAAGAAAGGAACAGGTCCACACATCTCACGATGCATTTTGGATATCTGTCCAGTGATGGCTATACCTGGGCTTCGATCATTATAGTTGCTGCCTTTGCTATTCGGGGCATGCTTGGATTTGGATCAGGATTGATTTCCGTATCTTTATTGATATTTTTCCTGCCCATTAAGCTCGTGGTGCCCATTGTCTTTATGTTGGATGCCGTAGCTTCTTTGGCTTTAGGTTCTTATGATTATAAGCAAATCCGGTGGAAAGAAATGCCCTGGCTATGGGCTTTTACGATAGTGGGGTTAATTGTGGGAGCATGGGTGCTCAAAACATTGCCTGCTCAAAGCGTTACGGTTCTTTTAGGTATCTTCATTTTGATTTATGTTGGTTATGCACTGATAGCTAAACCGGAACGCCTCCCGTTAGTTTCCCGCATTTGGGGTGCGCCATTAGGATTCCTGGCAGGTCTCATCGGAAGTCTATACGGTGGCGGCGGCCCTTCCATAGTGGCCTACTTCCAAATGCGTCATTTGGGGAAGCGAGCTTTTCGGGCATCGTTTCAATTTATCGCGGTAACCGATGCAGTTATTCGGGGCGCGTTATATTTTCTATTGGGTCTTTTAGGTTCCCGGAGCGCGATAACTTCTGCGTGGCTCTTGCCGTGGGTGGCCGTAGGGCTCGTGAGTGGGAATTTTATTCACTTTCGCATCGATGCGAGACGTTTTCAGATTGTGGTTCTTTTGGTGCTGGCATTTGCGGGGATTAGGCTGGTGCTTCCATAAAAGGATAAAATTTTTTTGTGAAATATCTGGACGATGTCTTTATGGAGCCCCTGTGGTTGGATTTTATGTGCCAGACTTTCGACGGTCGAGAAATCAATGTCGGGAACGAAGGATGTCGGACATTATCAAAGCACGAAGCTGGGATCTGGTATCGTTATTGCTTATGAATTTCATCTGGGCGGGCACATATCCCGCGACGGCCCTGGCGCTCATTTCCTTATCGGCCCCATTGCTCACCATGATCCGACTTGGCACGGGCAGTGTTGTGATGATGCCATTTTTATGGCGGAGCGTCCGCTCATGGTCTCTTTCCATGGTCGTCCGTGTGACTTTTTTGGGTATCGTGGGGTTTTCCTTGCCTTTGGTTCTTCAAACCCAAGGCTTAAAATTGTCCACTCCCGCTATGGCGGCCATTTCCATTGCCTTGGAGCCTCTATTTACGGCCGCCATGGCCAGTCTTTGGCTTAAACAGCCGTTGTCCAAGGCCAGGCGCTGGGCTCTTATTGTGGCCATTGGCGGAGCATGGGCAGTTGCCGGATTTCCCAGACCCGGTGTCAAAGGCTATATTTTGGGTGACAGCCTTCTTCTTTTGGCTGTTGTGTGTTTTGCCGTATATAATGTGTTCTCCTCGTCTTTGAGTCGGTACCTAGGCCCGGGTGAGGCTACTGCCGGTACCTTCCTCGGAGGATTTGTGGGAACCGTGCCCATCTGGCTTTTTAGTGGAGCTCAGTTGCCATTGCATTGGAAAGTTCCCAGCATAATGGCCACCATTTACTTGGCATTATTGGGTACCGCCGTAGCATACTTCTTGTGGATGCATACGGCTTCTCGAATTTCGGTGGCGTTAATGGCCTTGTTTTTGTATTTGCAGCCTGTTCTTGGTGTCCTCTTGTCTCTTCTCTTTATCCCCACCCATGTCGGGTGGTCGTTTGTAGCGGGTTCGTTGGCCATTTTGCTGGCTCTCTATATGGGTCGTGATCGGCTCCAAAAATCGTAAAGGGCTTCTTTCTTCATGCGGGCGCAGGGGATATACGCGCACATCTGATGGGTAAAAAGCCAGATCTTCTATTGGTAGCTACCGGTTATCGACGCGACTGATGGAGGCCCGGCCCGTTGTGCCTTGCCGAAATATACCCTATACGAATCAGAAGGACAGCCGGACGCCTTGGTCGAAATATGTGCGGGAAATACAACGCGGCCCGAATTCCCCTCGCGGATTAGCTTGTGTCGAGGGGAATACCAAGGCACTATCTTCTTCCTGAATCCGTGACAGGAAATTGACCCGCCGAGTGTCTGTACCAGTATATGACATAATCTAGCAGAGTATGGAATCATCGAAACGGGACGGGGCAATGAAGGGATCCGAGCCGGTCTGCACCCTCATGGGAAGCGGCGGTGAGGACGCGCCACAGCCCGCTGCCGGAGGCAGCGGGATCGAGGAGGCCAGGTTAAAGTCGGACTCACGGTGCCGATACAACCCTCAAGTCCAGAGGGCATAGAGATAGCCCAGGACATGGCCCCAGGGATTGTGCCGCGCATAGCGAGCCCACACCCGGCGTGCATGGCGGATCAGTTGGGCCGCACATAAGACCAGATTCTGGATGACGGTGCGGAGGCGGCGACGCACTACGGGGCGCCGTAACGGCACTTGGGGATGGTCCAAGGTGGCCTGCCCCATAATGCGCAAGAGATTAAAGACCAGCAGGGCGATCTGCAGAATCAACGCATTGGTGGCGAATTTGCCCGAAGGCAAACGTTCCAAATTCATGTCGGTTTTGTATTCACTGTGGTACTGTTCCATCGTCCCGTGGTCCGGATACCAGGGGAGAATGTCCACCGGATCGTGGGGGAGCGAAGTCCAATAGGTGGCGACCTCAATGTCCGGGAATAACAAGACTTGGCCGGTCACCGTGCTGGTTCGCTCGATGACTTCATAGATGACCCGTTCCGGGTCGCGTCCAGCTTGGGGAGAACGCATGGTGGATCCGTGATAGACCGCTTTTCCCTTCCGGAGTTCTGTGCGGTGCCCCTCTTGGCGAGCGAGTGTCACCCACGCGTCGAGCGATTCGCGTCGCAAATTGTGCTTGATAAGAAAATCGGCGTGCTCGGCGCGACAGACCACCATATTGTCCCACGCATCGTTTCCGGAATCCATGCGGACCAGCAGATGCGCCTCGGGCAGAATTTGATGAGCCCGTTGCAAGGATTGGCGGAGAAAGGCGGGGGTGTTTTTTTGTGAGTGTTGTTTGCCTGCGCGTAATTCGGCGCCGAGGGCGTAGCCCTCGTGACCCAGGTAGGAAAAGATGGGCGCATAGCCATCACAGCTTTTGTCAGTACGGGATACCCCTTCCTTTTTCGTCTTCCCGTTATCAAAAGGCGACACATCGAGATCTAACGGCACATACGCTGAAGCGGGGTCGGAACCGATCCTGATTGGCTCACAGTGAATGTGCTGCGTCAACAGTGAGACGGTCGTGTCTTGGAAGATTTGGCTCCACTGAGCGATGTCCTCCCCGACAGCGGCTTGGTCGAGCCGTTGCCGTAACGTGGGGCTGGAGGGCACCTGCTCCAGACTCAAGGCCAACGCAAAAAAGGGATCCGCCCGAAAGGCCTCGATGGCGTCGTAATCGGGCTGGCCTTGGGCCAGCAATCCGATGAAGCTGAAAGCCACGTCACGATGGGAAATCTCGGGCTGTTTCGCCTCCGGCACGCACGAGGCATTCAGCTGGGAACCTAAGGAGGTCGTTGCCAATAACTGGCCGATCACGCCTAATCCGCCTTGACCGGTCACCAACCAGTCGTTGTCTCCGGCCTCCCACGTCACGGGGGGTTTGGGCATTTCCGCTCACTCCTCTTGGCGCCGTCGTCGACGGCGGAATGGGTATGACCCAATTCTCTCATGGAATCCTCCCCATGTCCAGGCCCGGATCGTGCCATTGGGAACAATTTTTTCCCGCCTCCCTTTTCACCCACTGGGTGCCGTCTCATTATCGCCGAAATCGGCCTGGGACCACGGATCCGTCCCCATTTGCGATGACCTCGTCACGGATTCAGGTTCTTCACTTTCTTCTTACGCGTGCAGGGTTTCATAGCGGGCAATCTGATCTTCATGCTGCAAGGTGCGGGCGATGTCATCAAGTCCATGAATTAAAGTGTTCTGTAAAAAGGGATCCAAGGAAAATGTATAGTGATAGCGTCCGTCATCACTTTGGATCGTTAGATGTTCGACATCGACCGTAAGGTATAAGGGATCGGGTCCTTGTGCTGCATTCACTAAAGTCTGCACAATGGCGAGCGGCAACTTAAGCGGCAACATCCCGTTCTTGAAGCAATTATTGTAAAAGATATCTGCAAAGGAGGGGGCGATAATGATACGAAATCCGTAATCCGACAAAGCCCACGGGGCATGTTCGCGGGAAGATCCACAGCCGAAATTTTGTCCAGCGAGAAGAATACTGGCGTCTTGATATTGGGGAGTGTTTAAAATAAAGTCGGATCGGGGTTCACCTTTTGAATCATAGCGCCAGTCAAAGAAAAGAAACTGGCCAAAGCCGGATCGCTCCACACGTTTTAAAAACTGTTTGGGAATGATTTGGTCGGTGTCTATATTCGCCCGGTTTAGGGGAACACTTAGTCCACGGTGCTTGTGTAATGGGGTCATGATTTCTTCATTGCCTCCCTTATGTGGTGCGAACTTCACGCTTTAGGGCAACAGGGTTCGGATATCGACGAAATGGCCGTATAAGGCTGCGGCGGCAGCCATTTCCGGGCTAACCAAG
Source organism: Bacillota bacterium (assembly GCA_021821465.1). GTDB lineage: Bacteria > Bacillota > Sulfobacillia > Sulfobacillales > Sulfobacillaceae > Sulfobacillus. The sequence continues at coordinate 135,480 of JAKACM010000001.1, read as the reverse complement.
TGGGTTCGGCCGCCTTTGCCTTGACGGCCTTCGAAATTCCGGTTGGATGTTGATGCGCACCGTTCACCCGGTTCCAAAATATCCGCATTCATCCCCAAACACATACTGCAACCCGGTTCGCGCCATTCGAAGCCGGCTTCTTTAAAAATTCGGTCCAAGCCCAGTTCCTCGGCTTCTCGCTTAACCATGCCGGAACCGGGAACAACCATGGCTCGCACCCTCTCGTGAACCTTCTGACCCTTAACCACTCCGGCCGCCTTCTTTAAGTCTTCGAGCCGGCCATTGGTGCACGAACCGATGAAGACTCGGTCCAGTGTAATGTCAGTTAAGGGGATTCCCGGCTTCAAGCCCATGTAATCCAGTGCGTATCGCGCCGACTCCCTCGCCGCCTCATCCTCAAAACTGTTGGGATCAGGCACGGCCTCATCAATTTGTGTGACCATTCCCGGACTTGTGCCCCATGTTACTAAGGGTACCAGGTTGATGAGATCGATTTCCACTTCGTGATCGAAGTGGGCCCCGGGATCGGTAGCATAACTAAGCCACTTCTCTCTTGCCTGTTCAAAACGGGAGCCTACAGGAACGTGCGGACGTCCGTGGAGATATGAAATGGTCGTCTCATCGGGTGAGATCATTCCGGCACGGGCCCCGGCTTCTATGGTCATGTTGCACAGCGTCATTCGCTCATCCATGGCCAATTCCCGTACAACTTCACCCATATATTCGATAACGTAACCCGTGGCACCGGAGGTGCCGATTTTTCCAATTAAGGCTAGAATCATGTCTTTTGGGGTAACGCCGCGAGGACGTTTTCCTAAGAACCGCACGGCCATGGTTTTAGGCTTGGATTGGACCAGGCACTGCGTGGCCAAAACGTGTTCTACTTCACTGGTCCCGATACCAAAGGCCAAGGCTCCGAATGCTCCGTGGGTAGCGGTGTGGCTGTCACCGCACACGATGGTCATTCCGGGTTGGGTTAAACCTTGCTCCGGACCGATAATGTGCACGATACCCTGCTCAGGGTGATGTAGATTAAAAAGCGGAATGCGGTATTGGCGGCAATTCTCTTCTAAAAGATCCATTTGCCGTTTGGCAATAGGATCGTCCAGAGGAAGACTGCGATCAGTCGTCGGAACATTGTGATCCATGACCGCGAAGGTTTTGTCAGGACGCCTGACACTACGGTGATTCAGCCGCAGTCCTTCAAAAGCCTGAGGAGAGGTGACTTCATGCACGAGATGCAAGTCGATATAGAGTAATGCGGGCTGATCAGGTTCTTGCATAACAACATGGTCATTCCAAATTTTTTCAAACAATGTCTCGGGAGGCATCAAAAAGGTCACCTTCTTCAAAAAAGTCAAAGTAATTGCTACAAAATAACCACCAAGAAAGAATTGTATACGTGTTCAGAAAAATATACACTGAATTGGCCGCTTTGCCAAGGGACAATGCACACTGACAAGGCCGTGTTGAGATTAGAAATTTACCGTTGCGCTCAATTCTCCGGAGGACGGTAAGTATGATTCCCGGAGCCAATTCTGTCCTTGTCTAAGAAGTGCCAGTTGCTGTTCCACAAACAGTGTGCACAAGGCTGGGAATAGAATAGATTACATTACATGGGAATATATTCTCTGTCTGACGGATATCGTCGTCAGGTGAAAAGTCTATTTGAAAAGAACGTCTTTTGGTGTTTCCGAGCCGGTTATAGGGTTTTTGGGGTAGCTGCGCATGTCCAAATTACCCTTCTCAACTGTGAACCCTTGTCATGTCACTCGGCTCTGGGCTTTGGCGGGGATACTCAATATTGTTTATGTAGAATCACGATGGAGAGTCTTCGATATGAAAAGAAAAACGACCCGTCTTCGGGCCTCGGGTATAAAGAAGATGGACCGTTACAGCCGAACAGTTTATTCGTCTCGGTCCAGCTTTGTGATCCGCAAAAACCATCTCCCGAAAAACCCGAAAACTGCGGTCGTAACGATGATCGCTCCAATAATAGACGGAATAGTGGGGTGATAAGATAAAACTTGCGGTAATTTAGGCCACATAATCAATTCCCTCGTTTTCATATCGTTTTGTGCTACCGTATTTTAGTGTAATACCATTGACTGGCACCGTAAAGGGCAAGACTCTTCTTGGGATGTTCTAAGGGACACTCTCTGTGGATGTGCCCATCTCAAGCCGGGCAAGCCGTCTTAGGCTTTCCAATTTGGTTCGGTCATCGACGCGGGCTTGGCCCAGAGCCTTTTTGAGAATTTGAAGTGAGCCTTCGTAATCCCGTCGGTTAACAGGATAGGGAATACCATCCTTACCGCCATGCGCAAAGCTGTAACGAACCGGATCGTGATAGGTGATGGGGGAACCGTAAATGATTTCAGAAACCATGGCCAAGGCCCGCACGGTACTGGGTCCGACTCCCGGGGTCATAATCAGATCTTGATAGCTTTCAGGGCTACGACGGTAAATTTCATTCAGGGCTTTGTTGATGTAGCGTGAGCCGGGTATGTTGTGATGATGCGGCATAATCAGTAGTTTCTCGCCGTCTGCTTCTTCCAATCTACGCAGCGTCAAAAGAACTTCTTCCGGTCGTTGGGCCAACGCCAATGAAGAGTGATGAAGGGGCACATTGCTTTGTTCGGTCAGATTAAGAACATTAGGGGTTGTTTTTCCGACAATTCCCTGATGGGGTTCCACAATAAAACTTTTGATGTTCTCACTGAGCCAATGATAACGCCTTGCCGTTCTTTGCCGGTCATTCATACCTTGCTGTATCACTGCCCAGCGGCCACTGGCGGTAAAAATCATCACATGGTGATAAAGATCATAACTGTCTTGAACCAAAGCACTGTCTACTTTGGCGACCAGACGGCTCGTGTCTTTGAGGCGGTTGAGTTCTTGTGGCAGAGCTGCCGATTCGCCCAAAGCATCAATTTCATGAGGAGTTTGTTGGGCCGCTTTGCCTTTGCCTCCTACGATAAAGAGTCCCAATTCCTTTTGCCTTGGAGCGAGTCCTGTTTTTAAGGCTCCCAATCCCACGGTGGTGAGACCTGAGGAATGCCAGTCAAAACCTATCACACCGCCAAAGGCTTGGAACCACACAGGATCAGAAAAACGGCGCAAAATCTCATCCGGGCCAAATTCCACAATAATGGCCTCGACAATAGCGGCACTTAATTGCGTCATCTTTTCAAAGAGCCAAGGAGGACAATGCCCTCCATGCAAAGGAGAAATCGCGCTGCCCACTTTAGGCACAGCTCATCACCGCCTAAGAATTTGTTGCTATTGTACCATGGCTTCGGCATACGGATTGTTTCGAACTCCTTGCGGCACTTAGGCGGTCTATGAAGATTAATTTTCACTATGCAAAGGACAAGAGGGGGGGAATGTCGAATGTATAGGTCACAGCAGAGAGGGAGGCATTCGACGATAGACACCCAAGATATGGAAGGTAAAATCCGGAAAAAGTATGGACGGCTGGCGCCCTTTTTAGATGAAAAACTGCGTCGATTAATGGCCGCGAGTGAAGCCTGGGCACTGGGATACGGAGGCATCGCCCTCGTGTCCCGAGCCACGGGATTGTCGATTCCCACGATTCGCACGGGTTTGGCCGAGCTCGAAGACCCGGACACGATCATCGGAGATCGGATTCGCCGGCCCGGAGCGGGCCGGAAACCCCTCGTCGAGACCGACCCGACCTGGTTAGCCGATTTAGATGCCCTCATTGAACCCGCTACGCGTGGGGATCCGGAATGTCCGCTGCGATGGACGTCGAAAAGTCGGGAGAAACTGGCCCGGGAGTTACAAGCTGACGGCCATCCCATCAGTCCCAGCACTGTCGCCGCCCTCTTGCCTGATCAGGGCTATAGTTTACAGAGCCCGCGGAAAATCCACGAAGGATCCGTCGACCATCCGGATCGGGACGATCAATTCCCGTGGATTCATGATCAGACTCGGGCCTTTCAGGAGGCGGGACAACCCGTGATTTCGGTGGATACCAAGAAAAAGGAGTTGGTGGGGAACTTTCGCCAGGCGGGACGGGAATGGCATCCCCAGAAATCTCCCCCCACCGTCAATGTTTATGATTTTCCGGATCGAGCGGAAGGGAAAGCCAGCCCCTATGGAGTCTATGATGTAACCACACACAACGCGTTGGTAAACGTCGGCACCCGTCATGACACGGCAGAATTTGCCCTGGCGAGCATCCGGCGTTGGTGGGATCTCATCGGTCAGCACCAATATCCCGAGGCGACCGCGCTGTATGTCACCGCCGACGGCGGTGGCAGTAATGGCTATCGGCCACGGTTGTTCAAAGCGGAGTCCCAAGCTTTCGCCAATGAGACCGGCCTGACGATCCATGTGAGTCACTTCCCGCCTGGCACGAGCAAGTGGAATGCGATCGAACACGAGTTATTCAGTGCGATCAGCATTAACTGGCGCGGACGACCTTTGGAGACCTTCGAAACCGTGGTCCAGTGCATTGGTCACACCCGAACGCGAAAGGGCGGGACAGTGCAAGCGGAATTAGACGAACATACGTATGAAACAGGACGCAAGGTGGATGATGCGACATTTCACGCCCTCCATATCGAACGATATCCCTTCCATGGGGAGTGGAATGACATCATTAAACCCGACTCGCAAACATGAAAGTTATTTCTGCGTGCCGCCTTGTTCTCGCTGACAGCAGTTTGTATATGCAGCAGTCTTTGAGAGATGAGTGGAGGATGGAGTTCTTGAATAAAGGATAACAAATATGAACATTTGCGGCGGTTGTTGACTGTTGGTGTTCAGGCGTTAGCTGTAGCAGGATTTTCAATGGTGGTTGGTAGTCACGAAAAAATTTTTGGACATATACGCAGTGAAGAATTCAAATTTTATATCTCCCTTTCATCGTTGCATGGAAGCACAAGAGTTGTATGCAGCATAACTTTAGGAAAATAGATAAAAAGAAGAAAAATTAGAAGGAGTTTTGGTACATGATGGCGAATTATCCAAATAATTGAGAAATTGACACGACATTTTGTATATGGAGGGATTTGATGGCTATTCTTGTATTGTTGCAGGGCTTTAATCCTCTGCCCAATTATGTTGTGGCAAAGTATCTTGCTAAGCATGACCAAGACCTGTTAGGTGAGAAACTTGATGAAATTATTGTCTTCTACTCCAAACAAACACGTCACAATAATTCGTCAACTCAACAATACGCCGTTAATTTGCAAAAACTTCTTGACACTCCCAAAGTGAAGGTCAGCCTAATGCCTTTGACGAATATTAATAATGGGCACACGATCCGGAGTGAGGTAGAACGGGCCTTGCAAGACCTTATCGCAAAGCAAAGCATTGTCCATCTAAATTACACAGGTGGCACTAAAGCTACAGGAATTCATAGCTATATGACCATTAGGACAATGTGTGAGAGTTATCATGCTCGCTTCACCGCATCATATTTGGATGATAGACAACACATGCTTTACTGGGATAATAATCTTCAAATTCAGTCCGTCAACGACCTTTCGTTGACAATAACAGAATTTTTGTCTCTTCACTGCTATGAAGACAGACGGCCCAGTGGGGCCAATGATGAATTCGGTGAAAATATTCCCAACTCTGCAGCACTGATGCAACATTTGCTTAGTTTATGGCGCTATGACCGGGCAAATTATTGCAAACTTCAAAACGTCATCAGTGGGCTCTATCGTCGCAATGACGGCTATGTGAAGGCGGCTAACGATCTTCAGGCAAATTTTTCTGCAATGCAACATAACATAGATGATATCTGGCCGATACTTGAGCCTGTGGGTCTTTCAACACTACGGCAACTTAAGGCATCTGTGCAGGGACACGAATTGAGCAAGAAGTTATCGATCAAAGATGATCTAAAAATAGTCCAATTCATTCGAGGATTTTGGTTCGAATGTTATGTGAAACAAGAACTTCAGAATGCAGCACCCGACGATATGCCCTTAACGGCACAGACGTTCGGACGATCATTGACAGTCAGTCGTGGATCGGAGAAGCAATTTGAATTGGACTTATACCTAATCCGGGGATATCAATTAATCGGTATATCAGTAACCACCGATGACACTGAGACTCTTTGCAAGACTAAGGGATTCGAAGTTATCCACCGAACTCGGCAGATTGGTGGAGATGGTCGGATGGCGTTTTTGGTTACGTTACTCCCTGACAAAAAACGTGACCACATCCAAGAAGAATTGAAGAGTGATACGGATATTTCTGAGCGTTTCCGGGTCTTTGGTGAAAGCGACTTGAATGACATTGGATCCAAAATTGTGAGGGCGCTGAATAGTTATGAATAACAAAATATTAAATACCACTATTAGCAAAAAACCTTATGGGACGGTTATAGACATCGCATCCATTCAGGAATTTGTCTTTGGCAGTAACTCGCTTAAGGAGAATATAGGAGCTTCTTTTGTCATAGCACGAACGATTTATCACGAGATTTTGCCCGAAATCTTGGTTGAACTGTCTTTCATACCACACCAAGATGTAAAGAGTGTTAAACAGAAACTAGATGAGGGGTCGTGGGAGAATCTTTCTGATCAAACGAATGACTATTTTGAGATCGGTTATATTGGCGGGGGGAATGCACTTTTGTTTTTTAGTACGCAAGAGTTCGCGTTTCGGTTTATTGAAAGTTTTTCATTGGGAGTGTTTGAACGCTTTCCGTCTATTCGCATAGTCTATGGGTTACACCGATTCGAGAACGAGGACTTTGCTGGTGACCAACAAAAGTTGTTTGTCACATTAGCGCGAAACAAAAATCGAGATATCACGACAACAGTTTATCCGAAGCTTGGAATAACAGAAGAATGTGCCCATACTGGACAGGCGGCAGAATATCATTTTTGCGAGGATGACCGACCGATTGCGTCCATCGCAAAAATCAAAGCGGATTCCGCCGAAAGTGCCCAGCAACAATTGATTGGCCAATTTGATGAGGTGCTGAAGGATCATTATATTTTTACCAGTGAGATCGATCAACTAGGACAGACAAGTGGCAACAATTTCATTGCGGTCGTTCACATTGACGGGAATGGCATAGGCAATCGGTTTCGGAAATGCTCAAGCTTGCTAGAGCTTCGCAATTTGTCTAAGGCCGTGGCCAACGCTAATCATAACGCCTTTAAGGAAACGTTAGAAGACATCATTGCGTTAATTAACAGCAAGATATTCAAGGATGATTCGAGCATCCAATTGCGAAAAAAGAGTGACAGGTGGATTTTGCCGATTCGCCCCATCCTGATTGGCGGGGATGATATTACCTTCGTTGCACTGGGTAAAATTGGTCTATTTGCTGCAAACCATTTTATATTCCATCTGGAAGAGAAGGTACTTCCCGATACATCCCGCCTCACTGCTTGTGCTGGAGTGAGCATCGTTAAGACGCGCTACCCATTCTTTCGCGCATATCGCATAGCGGATGAACTGACGAGGCGTTCAAAAATCAGGTCTCGAAACAATTCTAACCGTTCTTATTTAGATTTTTTCATTTCCGAGTCGGGATTTTCTGGTGATCTTGAGGCCATTAACGCCGAGTCGGGAATAGAAGGTGTTCTTCATGGCGGACCTTATTGTGTTAGTGCCGGGTGCGATCGTTACGATGCATTCGCGCATGTTGAAGAAATCATTGAAAACATCAAATCCTGGCCAAAAAATATCGTATACGAGTTTCGTCAACGGTTATTGGATTCTGAAGAGAAAGCCATACATTTTCTGAATCTTGCCAGAAAACATCAGCAAGTTGTCAAGAATCCATCGTCTCCACTTAGCTTGTTTTCACTTGATACACAAGATTCCGAGAAAAAGTACGGTAAAGAGCAAATATGGACCGACAGGAGTACTAGACAAAAACAAACGTATGTCTACGACAGTATATCCTTAATGAATTTTGTTGTGCCCGATATCGTTGAATAGAAGGAGTTAATTATGGATGACGAGTTATTAAAAATTCGAACTCTATCTTATTTGTCGATTGCGTCAGGCGATAGTGTGGGAAGTATCGATGTTGATCTTGAGCAGGATGAGTGGGGAATTCCCTATATTCCAGCACGGCGGGTCAAAGGGGTTTTAAAGGAAAATGCTTTAGAAGTATGTGAAATGCTTGGCGTTCATCCAGATATAATGACATCTGTCTTTGGGAATCATGGAAAAAATGATGGAAAATTCTATATCTCGAGCTTTTTTATCTCAGGTTATGATACCATTCGAAAGTTACTTTTAGAAATTAGGGAAGCCGGACCAAAAGAATTACGAAATGTCTTAAACAAGCGATATATTAGTCAATGTTATTCAGAGCTGCGTTATCAAACGGCCCTTGATGAACGTGGCATTGCACAAGACCATTCTTTGCGAGTGACAAAGGCTGTAAAGCCTTCTGTGGAATTTGTCGGGCATGTGAATTCAGCATTGTTATCTGTTACCGAAAGGGCGTTAATCTATTTAGCAGTTAAAAATTTACGACGCATGGGGCTCAAGCGAAATCGTGGATTTGGCCGGGTTGAAGTTGGATTTACGTCCTTACAGTTTGATGACTTTACTTCGGAAAAAGCAATCCGCACGCTGAAAACATTCCGCTACAGTACAAACACTGAGCCTATTGAGAGTTCACCACAGCGCGAAGCCATCAATATGACAGAACCCATAAGTGAATCCTTGCAGTTTGAACCTCATCGTCTTCGCTTTGCTATACATTTAATTGATCCTATTGTACTGGCTCGTCAACAAGGAGACCAAAACACGATAGATACAGAGCGTATTGTTCCGAATACGACGATTCGAGGACTATTTGCAAGCCAATTGATAAAACGGTTGCAACTTCAAGATTGTGTGGAAGACGATGAATTGTTTAGAAGTTTGTTTTATGATCATGGCCCCCAAGGAATTTATTGGGGAGCAGCTTATCGTTACTCGCCTGAGATTACTGAAGAGGGTTCCGCACATGAGTACAAAACTTTTGAACCTGCACCGTTGTTTGTTCGTCAAATAAAAGGTGAAGAGTTGTCCAATCATGCTACGAACATTTTTGAGCTTTCCGCGGAAGATCTTGTGGAGAATTACATTCCTTTCAGACGGTGGGTCCGCAGTAGTGCAGATAATACCGGATTGATTCAACCGATCGACCACCTCTATACGATCTCGGGGCCTGGTACCAAATTTTATTTTCATAGCGCACGCAACCGCTATAAGGGTCATAGTGTTCAAGGTGACCATGAAATATTTTATTATGAAGCGCTAGAGGAACGCCAACAATTTGAAGGAGAAATTGTCGGCCCAAAGGTTCTACTGGAACAATTGCAAAGTCTTATTGGAAAATCATTTCCGGCGTATATTGGGCGATCAAAAAATGCTCAATATGGACAAGTTGAAGTTCAATTACAGTCTGTGCAACCTATGCGGTTGCTAGAGTGTGATGATGATGTAATCATCACACTAGTTACGCCTGGTATATTTTACAACGAGGCGGGGTTTCCTGATCCGTCATGGCAAAACGTTTTGCGATATCTACAAAACGCATTAGGGTGGGATGCCCAAACATGTGATGATAATCTAGATATTGTTGCAGCGTCTCATCCTATTGAGCATTACGTTGGGGTATGGCGAACAAAATCTCCTACGGAACTGGCTTTAGTTGCCGGGACTTCCTTCAAGGTGGGAGGACAATGCCTCAAGAATCGTCGCACCCAATTAGAAAGATTATTAGTCGCGGGCTTTGGTGAACGGACTCATGAAGGCTTTGGCCGAGTCAAGTTTTTCTGGTCGAGTGATTCCAATATTGATCTATTTAAACAACAATCCTCATCGAATGATTCCAAGGCGGTTGCGGCTCTGTTGCAACATCAGAATGCCAGGGACTTGATACATGGCGCATTTCGCCATGCGTTAAAAGAATACATCGAACAAGAAGCGATTGAATGTACCACAACGATTGACGTTACCCAGAATCCCTTCTCAAATTTACACGGTCATATGGTTGAGCGCTTGCGCGCTTTATTTATGCGTGCTGCCGGAATGGAGGAGTTTATTCACTTGTTAAAGTACGATCCACAGTCTGAGAAACCGTTTTATAAGATGCTGAAAATGACGCCTTGGGCCGACGAGTTTAATGTCGATAAATTTACGAGCCAGGTGGCTGTTTGGTGCGAACAATCCATGAATAAATTGTTGGGCGGTTCACTTGCGAATCCGATAGCCGAGATTATTCAGTCCGTGAAAGACGATGCCACTTTCTCCTACGCGCTGATTCAACGGTATTGGTTGATAATTTTAGGTACCATTAGTAGACAACTGTCCGATTAAGGGGATGTGATGAATGAAACTAGTGTCGAAAGTTGTGATGATTGGCTCGTTAGTGAATGAATCGCCTCTCCTAATAGGTGCCGGCCAGGGACAATACGTAGACATGGAAATTTTGCGCGGGTATGATGGGTGCTCATACATTCCGGCCACAGCCTTGATGGGAGTGTTACGACATGAATACGGTACATATTTTGGTGCCAATGTCGTGGAAGAAGAATATTTTTTTGGGAGTCCCCGATCTTCTCAAACGGACGCCATGCAAAGCCATTTCATACTAGATGATGCATTGCCAGTAAATAGGCAAGCAGTGCGCGTCGTTGTGCGTGATGGGATCAAGATCAATGGCAAAACGGGAATTGCTGAGTACGGTGCCAAGTACGATTATGAAATTGTCGAGCCGGGCTATCGTTTTTCGTTGTATGGAGAAGTAAACGTCAATAAAGATGACAACGATGCGATAATGGCTGATACGGATGACTTTTTATCGCACATCATGGCGATTTTGAAAAACGGAATTCATGTGGGGTCTAAAGCACGCACCGGTTTTGGTAAATTACGATGTGAAAATGTCTGTTTTTATCGCTTCAATTTTCCTCAAGACGGCGAAAAATGGTTTAGATACCTTGATAATGATGTCACTGATCTCATTCCCTATGAACCATTGCCTTTATCTTTGCCGTTAATCGACAAAGTCGTTGTAGATGCGGATTTTTACCTCAAAAGATCATTGATGATAGGGGCCTATTCGGTGGATCCTGAGTTGCCCGATAAGACACATTTAGAGAGCCAACAGCGGAGTGTTATTCCCGGCACTGCTATCAAGGGCGCGTTTCGCCACCAAGCTGAACGTATTATCCGTACCTTACAACAGTATGGTAATGTTGTTGACAATAGCGTCGACACGGTGGTGGACGAATTTTGTCAAGATCTTTTTGGCTACGTCAACACTAATACAAATGAATCATCTCACGCGAAGAGCAGTCGATTTTTTGTTGAGGAAGCCGCGTTATCTGGTGAGACACGTATGATACAATCACGAATTCGCATTGATCGATTCACTGGAGGAGTTACTAGTGGGGCTTTGTTTCATGAACAACCAATCTTTCACGGCGACGAAACGATTCATCTGACCTTTGGCATCGTGTCTCCCTGCCAAAGCGAACTTGGCTTAATCCTTCTGCTCCTTAAAGATTTGTGGACGGGGCACCTTCCTTTAGGTGGAGAGATCGGTGTTGGACGAGGGCTACTCGTGGGACAATATGCGCGACTTACTTATTTTCACGATGGCGTTCAAGAGTCTATGACCATAGATGAGTCCGATCACAATTTAACCTTTTCGAATGTCGATTTAGCGCAGTCGTATGTTCAAAAGTTTATTGATCAGATCGAGGGAGACGAAGAGATTCAATGACAATGCGACGACACCTTCTTGCCCAAATTTACACCCAATATACTCCGGTAATGTTAACGGAGGACATTACGGTTGGAGATATGACGCAATATTTGAATCACGGGTCTATTGTGGCGTGGTTATTTCATGATATCGTATTTGGCACAATTACCGACGGGGCAATCCGAATACGTAATCGCCGTGGCGTCATGGATCCTAAGGCCATCGATCGTTATCTCGAACGCGCACGTTTGTTTAATGACAATAGGGAAATTTACCTATTTCGCGGAAAAAATAACGTCATGCAAGGAAGAATTCGCGAAGATTTTGTGGTACCCGAAGAAGGTCATACACAACGTGTTCATGTGAAGGAAGTAGAAATGTTGTTATTGGGAAGGCATGAAGAGTTTGTCGACCAAGACTGGGTTAGACTTTCATCTCAGCGGGGGTCGATCTTTATCATACCTATGCAATGGAGCAAAGGAAGCCGCGATCGCATCGTAGTGCACATGCGATATTACATGGGTTACGTTAATCATTTAGCAAGCATCGTTGATCAGCGCATTGTTCGCATTGGCAGATAGCAGGTTACCGGTACACGAGAGGAGCGGGCGCCATGAATGAGGAAGGATCTATTTTGGTCATTACTCATAAAAAAGATCAAAATAAGTACGTATTTACATTTACTCTCGAAAGCAACAATAAGCCGATTTCGGTATCTTGGTTTAATGAAAAGGTACTTGATTCCAAAGATTTAACCATGCTTCCAAAGAATCAACCCATTGCTATTCAGGTTCATCGTGTGAAGGGGTTTGTTGAATCGGTGATCATTAACGGAAAACGGTATACAAAATCCAAGATTCCACTCTCGGAGGGTACTCAACGACATAGGGAATATAATAGCAGACGAGTGTACAATTCTAGCCAGAGAAAAACCCGATCCGCAGCCACTTACACCCAGAACAAGGGAATCCCATCTCATATTGAAAAACTTGAAAGGGCACGGGCTCCTTACAATTTTGTGCCTCTTAATGATGTAGTGGTTCAAATTTCACAGCAACCCCCTTCTCGGAACCGCTATCACAGCAACAGGTTGACAGGGTATTTAGCCGTCACGGTAACCACTTTGACACCGCTATTTATTGGCACCGCTCATCAAAGCGGGAATGAGTCTCTTCAACGCAAAGAAGTATTTATGGCATCACTTGATAACCAACCCTTTATACCCGGTAGCTCCTTTCGTGGACTCATCCGTCAACTTTTAGAAATCGTGTCCTATGCAAAGTTTAATATGTTTGACCGCGATCGCCGATTGTTTTTCCGCGCCTTAGCAGACAAAACGAATCTGAAAGACGAGTATCAAAATTTTATGCAGGGTACTCAAACGTCAGCATCTGAGTGCAAGGCTGGCTCGCCAAAAAGCGAAGGTGGCTATCTAAACTATGACGATTCGAATAAGCAATACTACATTGTTCCTGCCCAAAAGATCAATGGCACGTCTTATGAATTCCTTAAGAACGAGAAAAATCATTATTTGGCGAATTTCTGCTACAGACTATTTGACAAATCCTATCTCATTTCGTCGGGTTCGATGCATGGGAAAGAAAGCATAATTAAAATGTGGCCGCCGACTATCGAAGGCAAGGAAATACCTCTTTCTGACAACGATATACGCGATTATGTGGCGGATACCGGACGAAACATTCCTGTAAATATTCTCGAAAGTGCTAAGCATAAACGCTATGTGGCAAATGTGACGAATAACGAATGCGGTGGCTCGGTGTCTTTTCCCAATGGAGTTCCTGTATTTTATCGAGAGCTCAAGAACACGTCGCGTATCATCTTTGGCCATACGCCCTATTTTCGTGTTCCCTACGATTACACCATTGGAGACCATGTGCCGTCGATTATTCAAGAATCTGGTGTCGATTTGGTTGATGCGCTGTTTGGCGTTTCTGGTGTATCTAGTGCATTAAATTCTTGGGTTACGAGACTATTCTTTGAGGATCTGGTCTTGCAACCATTTAATCAAAATTGGAAATTGTGTAGCGAGTGTACACCGAAAATACTTAGTGCACCAAAGCCGACTACTATACAACATTATTTAGATCAAAACGGTATTAAGCGGATCAACCAAAGAAATAATTGGAATACCCCCGGGACAAATATTCGTGGTTATAAGCTTTATTGGCACCGAAACACACCTTATGAAAAGCACGCTGCTAATAGCTGGGTTGAGAAAGATGTTGGGGCAGACGGTGATCGTAGTCACGTTAAAATGCGCAATGTTGTTAATACGGGGATCAAGTTCTCCGGTCGGATGCGTTTTGAAAATCTTACAGAATTTGAACTAGGCGCCTTGTTGTTTGTCTTACGGTTGCCTACCGGATGTGCAATGAAATTAGGGATGGGCAAGCCATTGGGATTGGGTTCAGTTCAGGTAGAGGTGGAGCACATTATTCAACAAAATCCTGTTCAGTATTACCATACCTTAACGCGTAATGGAGCATGGGAATTGGGAGAAACGGATGTCCTACCACGGGCTGAAAAATATCGAAAAAGTTTTGAAGAGGAAATGATTGTCGCAATTCATCAGCAAACGGATGCCGACGACAGTCCACAAAATCGTTCACTATGGGATGAGCCTCGTTTATCTCAATTGAAGAAAATTCTCACATGGCGGGATTATAGCAACGACGAGAACAAGGCATGGAATGCGGTTACCCGTTACTTGGAAATCGAATGTAAAATGGACTGTGTATCGTGCAACTCGGACAATAACACGGGTAAAACGGATAACAGGGGCAAAGTTAATGAGTATCGGACACGATGTATACTACCTTCTGTTGATAGAGTAATTGAAGAGTTTGAGAAAAGATAATTATTAATTTTCCTCGTCGATCGCCAGTAGCGCAAAAACCACCGGGGATCGACGACAATGTGGGAAATCACGAAAGCCTTATAGAACAACAATTCCAGGAATTTCCCCTTTACGACTGCCAACAAGTTCCACAAAATATCCAATTGACAACCTAAGTATAGAGCCCCAAAATGAGTGTGTAGCCTACCTATAAGGAATTGAAACAGCCACAAAAGGTACCTGAGCCATCAAACATCAAGCGTGTGTAGCCTACCTATAAGGAATTGAAACTATGAAGAATGGCAGGGGACAAATCTACTCACTTCAGGTGTGTAGCCTACCTATAAGGAATTGAAACCAGTTCCACCAATTGGGCCAGGTGGTCTTTGAGTTGGGGTGTGTAGCCTACCTATAAGGAATTGAAACAGCAATATTCATGTCGTCAGTCAATTACCTGCCGGAGTGTGTGTAGCCTACCTATAAGGAATTGAAACAAATTTCCCGCTGCAAGGTCTCGCATTGGTCGTAGGTGTGTAGCCTACCTATAAGGAATTGAAACAACTGGATCCTGGGGCTCCCCCCGGCTCCGCGTAGTGTGTGTAGCCTACCTATAAGGAATTGAAACGTGGCTGCACTCTGATACCCCGTATTGGTGGCCGCACTGTGTGTAGCCTACCTATAAGGAATTGAAACTTCGCATAGGTATTGGTATAGACGCTGACCGTATTGGTGTGTAGCCTACCTATAAGGAATTGAAACGCGGATATTTTGTGTCACTTCGAGACAGACACCCTCCGTGTGTAGCCTACCTATAAGGAATTGAAACTCGGTACACCCATCTTTTCTAAAATCTGGTAGCGGAAGTGTGTAGCCTACCTATAAGGAATTGAAACTGCAATGTCAATGAGAGTTAAGGCGAGATTGAGCCGTGTGTAGCCTACCTATAAGGAATTGAAACTGGAAAATTTGACGGGCATCCGCGACCGGATAACGGTGTGTGTAGCCTACCTATAAGGAATTGAAACTAGAGATCGTAAAATGCTTTATCGAGGTATCGAATGTGTGTAGCCTACCTATAAGGAATTGAAACTCGGTGCTGATACTGGAACTAATGTATCGTTTACGGGCGTGTGTAGCCTACCTATAAGGAATTGAAACCCCGACTGTGGGCTATCACTTGCAGAAGGAAGGTTAAGGTGTGTAGCCTACCTATAAGGAATTGAAACGGAGGATGAGGAGGCCGCAGGGGCACTCTTCAACTGTGTGTAGCCTACCTATAAGGAATTGAAACATGGTGCTGTCCGTCAAGGCTTGGGTCAGTTGGTGGTGTGTAGCCTACCTATAAGGAATTGAAACCGCGAAAACGGGGTCAGCAACCCCTTCCTGCCTAGTGTGTGTAGCCTACCTATAAGGAATTGAAACCATGTAGGTTTGCACGAGTTGATCAAGGAAGACTTCCCGTGTGTAGCCTACCTATAAGGAATTGAAACTTCTTCAAGGGAGGGTCAAGCTCATGAATTGGGAGAGTGTGTAGCCTACCTATAAGGAATTGGGTTCACCTTACTTTTGTGAGGTGATTCGTGCCAGGCGTTTTACGGAATGAATCTCTGGATGGGGTGCAAAAGGGCTTAGGCCCGGAATACCGAAATAGCCGTTGGGGAACTCTTCCTTCCGTTTCGATTCTCGGGCTGACCGCCTGAATGTTATTGGTATCACGACTAAAGATAAGCCTCTGGAGGGCATACGGGGAATTTGTAGCACGTGTGAACACCATCCCACATATTGACGAAACTAAAGCTATCCACGACTCGACTTCTTCGTTATACGAAAAAGCATACAGAAAAGAAGATTGCATTCTGATTGTTAATACTCGTATATCATGTCTCCCGAACGCGTGCTGGTGTTCCCTTGGAATTCGTGTCGAATTTTACGAAATCCTTCAAAGTTAAAGTATCTGTCCTTTGCGTTCTTTGACAGTGGCGCTGCTACCTCCCTTAACCTGTGGTATTTTAACCTATTTTTCAATTTTGGCGTGTATGTTGGCTATACCTGGAGTTTGGATTATAGTGATCTTTGAAATTCTCGCTCGTTGGGTTCTTCATAGATCTCAGCAATCACGAACTAGGCTCGGGAGCATAAATGCTTTAACGGGCGACCAATGCCCAACCAAGGTTATAACCCGCTGATCATGGGGGTGAGGAGCCCGCGTCTTATATCTAAAATTCTCGAGGAAAAATTCTCGAGGAAAAGCTCAAAGGAGTGACGGGCAATTGGAGAACAATTGGAAGGGTCTTGCGAGCAAGACTTTTTTTGGCCGTCCGACTCCAGATCTAGCCCGGAGTTTGTTGGGAATGGTCATTGCGCATGACGGCCCCTTGGGCCGGTGTGCCGGACGTGTTGTTGAGGTAGAGATGTATAGAGGGCCTGACGACCGAGCAGCTCATAGCTTCGGAGGAAAGATCACACCAAGAACCCGTGTCATGTATGGTCCTCCCGGGCATGCTTATGTCTATTTCGTCTACGGCATGCACTATTGTTTGAACGTAGTAACGGGACCTCCGGGTAGCCCTGAAGCCATCCTCATTCGAGCATTGGAACCTCTTCAAGGTATTGAACTCATGGCACAGCGCAGGCATCTTGAGATCACAGGGTCAGTATCCAATTTATGTCAATTGACCAACGGGCCGGCAAAGTTAGCGCAGGCTCTCGGCGTCGCACAACAAGAGTACGGCCTAGCATTTTTTAATTCCCGATTGCAACTTTATCATGACTGGGACCCGTTGGCTTCTGAAGAGATTGCAACGGGCCCCAGGATCAATGTCAATTATGCCGGAGAAGCCGCACAGTACCCTTGGCGGTTTTGGATCAAAAATCATCTTTGCGTGTCGGTAAAAGATCGGATTCAGAAGACGAAGACCTGATCAATTTCCGGGATTTTTTTGACGTCTTCGACGAGAGTGTCCGGTGCTGTCTGGTCCAGCGATAAAATCATCAGCGCTTGGTGCGTCTTTTCATCACGGGCCAAATGCAGATTACCAATATTGACATTATGCTGCCCAACCAACGTGCCGACTTTTCCCACTACTCCGGGAGCATCATTGTGCACCGTCATCAGTGCATTTTTCGGCCACGGCAGATCCATGGCGATGCCGTTGATATACCTGAGGCGTGGCGAGTGATTATCAAGAATCACTTCGGTAGTCGTTTTGGCGTTGCCTTCCAGACGTAGACTCAATGCCGGAGATTTATTGGGATCCCGTTCCTCAACCAACAATGTTAAACCTTGGGTTTCGGCTTTGAGCAAAGCATTGACGGCATTGACCCGACCATCGAGCTGTTCGCTCAATACCGCTGCCAGGACGGTTTGTTTGAGCCATGGAATGGCATTGGGGACAATGCCCCCTTTGAGAGTTAGGACCAGTGGTGCCGTGATTTTTTTGTTCATTTGTGCGAAGATTCGACCCACCACTCTGGCTCCTTCATCCAGAAGGCCAAATTCGTCGGGACTCAGAGGAGGAATCGGAACATTGACAATATTGGGCGGGGTCTCACCCTTAAGAGCTTGGATGACTCCTTGGGCGGTCATGACAGCCACCCCCGTCATGGCTTCTTGGGTACTTCCACCCAAATGGGGAGTGAGAACGGCGCGGGGATGATTAAAGAGCGGGAAATTCCTGGGCGGAGGTTCCTGACTAAAGACATCCAGGCCTACTCCCAACAACTGACCCATATCCAGCAATTTGGCTAACGCTTCCTCATCAATCATGCCTCCTCGGGCAACATTGACAACAATGGCATTTTGAGGGAGTCGCGCCAGCAAATCCATACCGATTTGGGGTCCGGATTTGGGGGTGTGCAAGGTCAAGACATCCGATACAGGCATCAGTTCTTCCAGTGTGTCTATAGGGGTAACGTTGTGGGCCTGAAAAATTTCCGGGGCTACAAACGGGTCATAGGCATAAACTGGCATGCGAAACCCGTGGGCAATACGGGCCGCTTCCCGTCCGACTTTTCCAAAGCCAATGATACCAAGTCGTCGTCCGCGAAGTTCCCCTCCGAGAAATTTCTTGCGATTCCATCCGCCTTCGCGAACATGTGCGTCTCCCAAGTGGATATTTCGCAGAATTGTCAACATGTGTCCAAAAGCCTGTTCGGCGGCAGCAATCGCATTGGCGCCGGGAGCATTGACTACGGCAATGCCGAATTCGGTGCAGGCCTTGAGATCGACGTTGTCGACTCCTGAACCGGCCCTCGCGACAACTTTCAAGCGGGGGCGGTTCGTCAGAACCTCACGGGGGAGTCTGTGCGCGCTGCGGATAATGACAGCATCATAGTTTCCCAAAATTTCGGGCAATTGCTCTTTAGGCAAGAGATCATAAGCATCAACATCCGACATTTCACGCAGCATGTCTATGCCTTCCTGGCCTAAAGTTTCGGTGATAAGGATCCGTGGACGTGTCATTGGCGGTGAACCTCCTCGTCAACTGTGATGGCGTCGTGCCAAGTGACCCATGCCGCCTGCAATCCATCAAAACCCGCAGGCAGCAAATGAGCTAATGTCGCTAATCCCTTAAAGAGTTGTTCCGGCAACACGGCACCGACATGACCGATGCGGATGTAATCATGGTGCCAGGGACCCATGGCTCCCGCGATTTGTAGTCCCAGTTTGGCGGTTTCGTTGCGAAATTGCACGGGGCTCATCATTTGGGGAGCCTTTAAAGCCGTTACTGTAGGGGAGGCAAATTCCTCCTTCACGGGAGGTGTGAGGCCGGCGGCTTGACCAAAGGCTCGGGCCATACGGCTCAACAGCTGATGACGGGCCAAACGGGGCTGTTCGCCCTCTTCAGTGAGTAGATGAAGCGCCTCTTCCAGCCCGTACCACAAAGACACGGCAGGGGTATAAGGAAACTGCCGGTTTAAGTAGGGACGCAAATCAAAGAATAGACGGCCCGGGCGTTCTGGGATGATCTCATTGCGGGCACGCTCGGCCACCGCTAAGACACCCAGACCGGGAGGACACATAAAGCCTTTTTGTGAGGCTGCAATGATTACGTCAACATGATTGCGGACAACTTTCAAAGGCACTGAAGGCACTCCCGAGATGCTGTCTACAATGAGTAATGGAGGATTGGCCATCGAATGGAGTTGCGAGGCGAGTTCTACAACCGGATTCAATACCCCCGTTGACGTTTCGTTATGGGTAACCAATATCGCTTTAATGTTCTGCTCTTCCGTCAAAACCTCAAGAATGTTTTTGGGATCGAACGCCTCGCCGTAATTGACGCGTAAATGTCTGACTTGCACTCCCATTTTCTCGGCAATGTCCACAAATCGTTCACCGAAAGTACCGGTACTGACTCCGATAACCTTGTCGCCCGGCAAAAGGAAGTTCTGAATGGCGGCCTCTAAAGATCCGGTGCCGCTGGTGGGAATAACGGCCACCCCGCCATTTGGACCGACATCAAAGAGATCATCCAATTCCTTGAGGACATGGTCCTTCACCTTTGTAAACACACTGCCCCTA
The DNA here is from genome assembly GCA_021821465.1 of Bacillota bacterium. Classification (GTDB taxonomy): domain Bacteria; phylum Bacillota; class Sulfobacillia; order Sulfobacillales; family Sulfobacillaceae; genus Sulfobacillus. The sequence goes on along the minus strand of JAKACM010000001.1, from coordinate 115,383 downwards.
TGATCGGACATGGCTTGTTGCATGGCTAAATTGACGCTGGGAGGCACCGGTGTGGGCCCGGGTAATAAGATCTGTGGCGGATATAGCATAAAAAAATTCCTCCTCTTGACACTATTCGTGGATTGCGTGCTTTTGTTCCTAGATTACATGATAAACAACGTCTTTTTGCGAATCGATAAAGATGGATGGTCATTCGCAAAACAAAAAACGCCCCTAAATTATTAGGGACGGTAGTCACCGCGGTGCCACCCTATTTGACAGATTATTTCTTCGACCTGCCCTCTCTTTAGCTCTAACGCAGCACTGCGGTCAACTCATCGTTGACATCCTCCGGGGTGGAATCGGGTTCAGGCAACTCATCGGGTTCCATCCTACCGACTTTCTAGAGAATCACCTGACTCTTCCCGTTCATTGGGCTTTTGTGAAATTATAAACATAGCTGCGGGTAAGTGTAAAGACCTTTTGCAAATAAAATTCCTAACAAGAGATTCTTGTGTGAAAATTGCTCTAATGCATTAATCTCTTCACGGAGAAAGGCTTGTTTGAGTGTTGTACAATGAACTACATGGATGGTTCTTCGGCTACTGTATTTATCATGGCAGAATCAAAGGGCCAAAGGGTGTGGAAGTCTTGCAGTCATGATTTTTATAGTTAGCAAATGCGCCGTAAAACCCCTGCCTTTAGGCATGGGGATATAAAGCGCTCGCCGTCAAGCGAATCTTTGGCCTAACACGATAGACGGTTTCTATAATAATTATTATATGGGAAGACGGTGACGTCACGGTGTACTTGACACAGAGTAACCAAATCCGAGGACTCAACAAAAGGGAATACGCAGCCTTGCGTGAAATGTGTGGGTATGCCAAGAATCTCTACAATGCCGGTTTGTATTCGATTCGCCAATATTTTTTTGCGGAAGGCCGTTTTCTGCGTTACGAATCGAATTACCAAGCCGTGAAGGACAACGAGAATTACGCACTGCTTCAAGCGGGTGTGAGCCAGCAAATTCTTAAGGTGGTTGATCGATCTTTCCGCTCATTTTTTAACCTCCTCAAGAAGGCAAAGAAAGGTGAGTATCGCTTCCATGATGTACGGATTCCGCACTACCTGGAGAAGAATGACTACTTCCCCCTCATCTTGTCGACTAATGCCATTGTGATGAAGGACGGGTTTCTGTTCGTCCCAATGTCTCGGGAATTCCAAAGACTCCATCCCGACCTGCAGAGAATTCGTGTTCCGTTTCCTGCACGGTTGGAGGGCAAGACAATCAAAGAAGTCCGAATCATTCCGTTGGAGAAAGCGCGATTCTTCCAGGTGCAATTTGTCTATGCAACAAAAGAAGAACCACAACCGACGGTGTCGTCAGAGGCAGCGCTGGTAATTGATCTGGGATTGGATAACTTAGCGACGTGTGTCAACAGTCTTGATGGGTCGTCGTTCATCCTCGACGGAAAACACTTAAAATCCCTGAACCATCAGTACAACATGCGTATGGCTCAGCTACAGTCCATTCTGGATCAACAACAGCTACCGCGTTCCGAACAAATGGCGCGGATTACGATCAATCGCAATCACCGCGTTCATGACGACATGATGAAGGCGGCACGATACATCGTGAATTACTGCATCACCCATAAGATTGGCACCATCATTGTGGGGTACAATCCTGATTGGAAACGTGACGTGAATCTGGGATCCCGAAACAATCAAAAATTTGTGCAGATCTCCCGCGGCCAACTCCGAACCCAACTGGAAAACCTGTGTGAACGGTACGGACTACGGTACGTCGAACAAGAGGAGTCATACACATCGAAAGCCAGTGTGCTCGACGGCGATGCGATGCCTATCTGGAACGGCACTCATCAAGAAGTCACTTTTCGTGGCCAACGCATCCAGCGCGGTCTATACCGATCAAGCGACGGGCACACATTGAACGCCGATGTGAACGGAGCGGCAAACATTCTGCGCAAAAGTAACCACAGACTCGATATCGAGCGAGTGGCTAGGGGGCTTTTGGCAAATCCAATGCGAGTAAAGCTGACGTAAGTCGGTTCCTCGTGAGAATCCCCCGGCTTTAACCGTGGGGAGTGTCAAACGCTTGACAAGACGATACGAGTAATGAAGTGAACCTTGCTGCCAAGGACAGGAAAGGAGAGAAGGCGCCTTTCTCTTAAAAAGTCGAACTCCAGCGCCGAATTGTGATGAAGTCTCATTATTTGCTGATATTGGGAGTCTTGGGGCTGGGGTTAACGGGATGTGGGTTATTTGCCGGTCCCCCTACTCAAAAAGTGTCATCCATGGTCGTTCCTTCTCCGTCCCACAACGTTAAAAGGTGGATGAGGGTGAACACGGCTGCCCATTTGGTGGAATTGACCATCATTGCCGGTTACCAAGATCATGGCTTCAATTTGAACGGAACGCAGAACGGGGCTATGCAAGTGACGGTGCCGGAAAACTACAAGGTGACGATTCATTTTGTCAATGATTCGGGCTTGTCAAATTCTTTGGCCGTCGTAGCAGGAGCCCGAAGCCGCCGGGCATCTTTTTCAGGAGCAGCAACCCGTGATTTGACTACAGGTTTGCCGCCTCAAGGCACACAAGTCTTTGCGTTTCGGCCCTCGCGGCCGGGCAGTTACCGCATGGCAAGCTTGGTGCCCGATCATGAAGTATCCGGGATGTGGGCAAAATTCGTGGTGACCCGGGGCGGCAAGCCGTCTTTGCATCTATAAGGCAGGGAAAAGCAAGGGGCGAATTAACAAGATGGGTCAGGATCTGGAGAACTATTCCGTGCACGGGGTCTGTCCTCATGACTGCTATGACACCTGCGGCTTGGAATTGACCCTGTCAGCGAAAAATATCGTGCGAATCCGAGGGGACCGCAATCATCCCATCATGAATGGATTTGCTTGTTTGAAGGTGAATCGCTACCTTGAACGACTCTCTCATGGGGATCGTATCCTTTATCCGCTGCGACGGACGGGCCCTAAGGGGTCGGGGATTTTTGTCCGCAGTAGCTGGGCAGAGGCCATGGAGGACATAGCATGGCGTTTAGATCAAATTATTCAAGAATTCGGCGCCGAGGCCGTTATGCCATACAGTTTCTCGGGAAATATGGGGATTTTAAGCTCATCGTCGATGGATCGGCGGTTTTTTCACCGCATCAATGCCACCCGGCTGCGTAGAACAATTTGCAGTGCCGCGGCTGACGCGGCCTTCAAGTGGGTCTATGGCTCGAGAATGGGTCCTGATCCGCAGATGATTGTGCATATGGGTCGGATTGTTCTGTGGGGTGCAAATCCTATCGTTACGAACGTACATCAAATTCCTCTTCTGGATAAGGCGGCGGCTCAAGGAGCCAAAATTATCGTGATTGATCCGCTGAAAACCGAAAGTGCGGTTCGCTATGGAGTGCATATTGCCCTAAGGCCGGGTTCCGATGCGGTGCTGGCCATGGCCATAGGGCGGTATTGGCTAAAGGCGTCACTGTTTGATGTGGAATTTGTGGATAAGTTTGGTTCCGGTTTGGAGGAATATGCTCAGGCGGTAGAACCTTGGACCGTGCCCCGGGCTGCCGAAATCACGGGACTCAGCCCCTTCACTATCGAAAATCTTGCTCATGAGTTGCTCCAAGACCCCCCTTTGCTTATTCGCACCGGATATGGTGTGCAGCGGAACCGTTATGGAGCGCAGGCTATTTGGGCGATTTCCGCCTTGTCCATCTTGAGCGGATCATACCGATATCCCGGAGGAGGACACTTACTGAGCCAGTCCGATGCATTTCCCATTAATTGGGATTTATTGACACGTCCTGATTTGCTCCAAGGAAATCCTCGCGAAATCAATATGGTTCAGTTGGGTAACGCTTTATCGTCGGCTCGGATCCCACCCGTCAAAGCATTGATTGTCTATAATGCGAACCCGGCGGCCACCGCTCCGGATCAATCGGCAGTATTGAGAGGCTTAACACGGGAGGATCTCTTGATTGTTGTACACGAACAAATGATGACTGATACGGCCCATTATGCAGATTGGGTGCTTCCGGCAGCGATGTTTCCGGAAGTTCTCGATTTGCACTTGTCGTACTGGCATCAGTACATTCAATTAAACCCTAAGGTTCTTGAACCGCCGGGGGAAGCGGTTTCCAACACCGAGTTTTTCCGTCGTCTTGCCCAAGCGTCCGGATTTGGCCAAGAATCATGGGTCCATGATTCTGACGAGACGCTAATCCGGCAAGCTTTGCAATCCCCTCATCCATGGCTTCGGCATATTACCTGGGACACTTTGCAGCATAATCCGGTGCAAAGGTTGAAGATTTCGCCCCAAGCCCGCCCCTTTATTGACTTCGGTCATCCGCCCCATGGACTGCGCTTGAGACCGTTGCCCCTTGATAATGACACGCAAACAGTGGGGGACAATCCGTTACCGTTTCAAGATGGGGAAGGCCTGCCGTTTCAACTTCTCACACCGTCGAAGAAAAATACCATCAAGTCTAGTTTTGGCAATGTCGAAAGTCTTCTTGAGCCCAAGGAGGATCCTACGGTTTATATGCATAAAAGGGACATGAAGCATTTGAATCTGCAAGACGGCGATCGGGTCCGGCTCTTTAATACCCTGGGTTCTGCCCGGTTCGTCGCACGGGCCAGCGATAAGGTGTCCCCGGGACTGCTCCTCAGTTATGCCGTCAGATGGAACCGCGATCAAGACGGGGTTAATGTCAATCAGCTGACCGGCCAAGAATTGTCGGATTACGGCGGCGGAGCCACGTTTTATGACAGCCGGGTGAGGGTCGAAGCCTATAAACAGGAGAAACCGCTATGATCCTGGAGTGTGTTCCCAACTTTTCGGAGGGACGCCGAAAGGATATCGTCCAAGCTATCGTGGATTCATCCGGGATTTCGGGTGTCCGGATATTGGGAATGGCCTTGGATGTCGATCATAACCGTTCGGTCATGACGGCCGTGGGCGAGGCGGAAGATTTGGCGGAAGCCATGTTTCAGGCGGCCGCAATGGCGGTAAAACATATCGATTTGCGTACACATCAAGGCGTTCATCCTCGCATGGGAGCCGTGGATGTTATCCCCTTTGTTCCGCTGAGGGGGGCAACGATGGCGGATGCCGTATCCGTGGCTAAAAGACTGGGACACCGTTTGGCGGAAGAGCTGCATCTGCCTGTCTATTTATATGAAATGGCGGCCACAAAATCTCAGCATAAAAACCTGGCGGATGTGCGCCGAGGACAATTTGAGGGATTGTCGTACAAAATGGCGAGCGATCCTCCGGATTACGGCTTGCCATACCCTCATCCCAGCGCCGGAGCCGTTGCGGTGGGCGCCAGAAATCCATTGATCGCCTTCAATGTCCTGTTGAATACGAACGATATGGAAGTAGCCCAAAAGATCGCACAATCCGTGCGGGCTTCAACGGGAGGCCTTGCCGGGGTCAAAGCGTTACCCATGAATACGGTGAGTCAGGCAAGAGTGCAGGTTTCCATGAATCTTGTGGATTATCCCAAGACGCCGCTTCCTAGGGCTCTTGAAATGGTTAGACAGGAGGCCCTACGTTTTGGCGTCAACATCTTCAGAACCGAATTGGTGGGATTCATGCCCGCCCAGGCATTAGTGGACATTGCGCGTTATTACCTGCAACAATGCGACTTTGAAATGACTCATGTTCTGGAGTGGTCTTTATCCCAGTTAGATCAAAAAGGCCAAGGTCCAAAGATTATGTAAACATGCCAAGCATCCCCGCCTTCGGTCATTTTGCCATGAGGATTTTTCGGCTATAATAGACCAAAGTGCCTGCACGAAAGACCCGGTGCTTGTCTTGTGTTTATGAGTATGAGAACCAAGAGCGATGTCGTGTTATGGTAGAGTTCTTGACAATGATCTGCTCCTTCGGTGATTGCGAGGGAATAGCAAGTTCACCTTTTGGATGCAAGTGTGTTCTTGCCATCAAGGAAAATATGTTTTTTGTTGCTGCCCGGACCATGTTTGATAGGAAACAATGTACATAGGTTTATAAAGCGGAGCGGGTGATGGCGGTTCATGATTTACGGAATTGGGATTGATGCTACGGACATCAAACGAATTGCCAAGGCTGTGCGTAATCCGCGCTTCATTTCTCGGATCTTTTCGGTTCAAGAAGCTGAAAGTGTAGGCACTGGTCCCGAGAGTGTCAGGAGTTGGGCTGCCCGGTTTGCGGGGAAAGAAGCCCTGATTAAGGCATGCGGCGGGATCCATCACAGTCAGTGGACTGACATAGAAATTATTCGCCAGGTGCGCCAAGAACCTCAAGTCCATATCCAAGGGCCACTGGGCCAATGGATTAGGGACAATCGCTTGAAAATCTGGCTCTCTTTCACGCACGAGCGCCGGTATGCTATCGCCATGGTCGTATTGGAACAAGGGAGTCTTGTGAAGTGACAGAAAATTGTTCGGTTTGGACAGTGGATGAATCGCGCGCGCATGACAAACGTGCCCAAGAATGGAACATTGAATTGTCGTGGCTTATGGAGACGGCAGGATCTCGTGCGGCATACTGTCTGATTCCGGAATTATCCGGCCCAGGGCTTGTCATGGTGGGCAAGGGCCATAATGGGGGGGATGGTCTCGTTGTTGCTCGCCACCTAGCTCGCTATCTGGATGTTTCGATTGTGATGCCCTTGGGCCGCCCCTCATTTCCTCGCGGAGAAAACTTGCTGCAAGCGGCCGTATCTTATGGGGCGAAAGTGGTTGATCCTACCATCAGTACCGGGCGGTATCATTGGGTTATTGATGGAGTCTTTGGCACCGGGTTTCATGGCACGGTGGATCATCAAGAATTTCACCGCCTCTGGCAAGAAGTGTCCAAAAATAAAATTCCGCTCTACGCGTTGGACATTTTGTCCGGAATTGATGCGGACAGCGGAGCCTATGACTTGGAAAGTGTATACGCGGCCAAAACTTTAACCTTTGGCGCTGCCAAATGGGGTCATTTCACTTACCCGGGATCCCGCTACGGAGGGCAACTAGTCGTCCTGGACATTGGCTTGCCTGACATGGGGTCTGCTTCGGGATACTGGCTAAATCCATCATGGGCCCGTCGACAAATGTCGTTTCGTGACTTCTATACGCATAAATACCGACAGGGAACAGTGGCGGTAGTAGGAGGATCGGACTCTATGCCCGGAGCCCCGGTGTTGGCAGGCTCCGCCGCCTTAAAAGCCGGGGCCGGGTTGGTGGAACTATTTGTTCCGGAAGGCATTTTGAATAGAATTCAGGCCCCGACACCTCTTTTGGCGAGAGGGATAAGGTCTCATCAAGACGCGTGGACTTTCAGTTCTGAGGACATGGCAAGACTTCAGCGCGCGAATGTTATTATCGTAGGTCCGGGACTTGGCCCTCATCTGCATTCTCGGCTTCTTCGTGAGATGTCTTCGTTGCAAAGGCCACTGGTGGTGGACGCCGATGCTCTTCGCTTATTGGGTGAAGATGCGTCCCTAACCCTTCCTGTGGGCAGCGTGCTCACCCCTCATGCGGGCGAAATGGGGCGGCTCTTGGAGAAGACATCCCAAGAAGTGGATGGGTTCCGATACCGCGCGGTGATAGAGGCAGCGAGTCGTTTTAACGTGTCGGTTATTCTTAAAGGTCCTTTTTCCCTGACGGGGGCTCGGGAGGTTTTTGTCAATACGACTAATACTCCGGCCTTGGCCACAGCCGGTTCAGGAGATGTGCTTTCAGGAATTGTAGCCGCTTTGCTGGCGCAGTCGGATCCTGCCAGCTATGGTGAACAACTTGCTCTGGCCACGTATTTGCACGGATGGGCCGGCATTTGGGCCGAACGCCACCAAGGGTTGAGTGTCGTAGCCACAGATATTATTGGCGCGATGAGTAAAGCGTGGAATAGTATAGAACAAGGTGAGAGTCCGCCTTTCTTGCCCATAAGCCGATAAACAGGATCCTTTTTAATCATGATATAAGGAATGGAGAAAGCATATGAAGGAATATCCAAAGGCAGGCAAAGGATGAGGCCGACGGTGGTGCGGGTCTATTTAGATCGGGTGTATGACAATGTGCAGTGGGTTAAATCTCAGCTAAATCCTCACGTTTCTTTGATGGCGGTCGTGAAGGCGGACGGATATGGGCATGGGGCGGAACCTGTGGCCAGGACCGCTCTGGCAGCCGGGGCCGAATCTTTAGGGGTGGCTTTAGTGGAAGAGGGCATCTCCTTAAGGAATCGGGGAATTCGTGTACCGATTCTGGTTCTGGGGCAAGTTCCTTTTCGGCAAATAGCGGAAGCAGTGGACCATGACTTGGAGTTGGTGGTCTTTGATCCCGAAACATTCGACCAAGCCCTGTCGGCGGGACAAAAAGGCGGAAAGCCGGTGAGAGTGCATATTAAAATTGACACGGGCATGGGCCGGATTGGTATGAGACCAGATAATTTCGATGACGAGTGGATAGAGCGTCTTCGCCGACCGGGGGTGATATTTCAAGGGCTTATGACTCACTTTGCCAAGGCGGATGCGGGGACCGATCAAGAAACGGCGCAGCAAACGTCGCGATTTTTGGACGTGATCGAAAGGTGTCGGAAAAATGGAATGGCCCCGAATTGGATACATGCGGCCAATTCGGCGGCAACCCTTCGATTTCCGGGAACTCAGTTCAATCTTGTGCGTCTGGGCATTGCCATGTATGGACTCAAAGCGTACAAAGGGATGTCTTTGGCGTTGAAACCGGCTTTGGAACTGACATCTGAAGTCGTGTTTGTCAAAGAAGTGGGGAAGGGGTTCGCTGTGGGCTATGGAGGCACTTATATCACTCCCGAGGCTATGAAGATTGCCACCATTCCCATAGGATACGCCGACGGTTACCGACGCGGACTCTCCAACAAAGCCCATGTTTTAATCCGAGGCCGGGCTTACCCCGTAATCGGCCGGGTTTCAATGGATCAACTGAACGTAGGTGTCAGATTAGAAGAAGGGGTGGAAGTGGGAGATCCCGTTGTGCTGATTGGGAGCCAAGGGGAGCAATCGATATCGGCCGATCAATTGGCCGACTTATTGGATACTATAGGATATGAAGTTGTGACGGGCTTGTCGGCCAGAATTCCTCGGGTATATGGGAATTGACAGTAAAATTTTGCGAAGTCTATAATTGAGTTGGAAGAGGGAAAGAGGTGGATATTTTGGAAGAAAACCGTCGCGTATTTGTGCGTTTACCCCATCATTTGGTAGATGCATTGGACAAGATGGCGGATGGAGAAGGCCGTCATCGAAGCGAAGTCATTCGTGAAAGCGTCGAGTTTTATCTTGCAGAACAGCGAAAGCAACAACTCCGACAGGAGCTGATTCAAGGGTATCAGGAACTTGGTTCGCTTAACGCCGCCCTCGCCGAAGAACATTGGGAATATGCTGGATATTTTAGGGAGTAATCGGTGTCGACCTCAGATACAGTAGTGAAGCGTGGCGACATTTTTTTTGCGGATCTTTCTCCCGTAGTGGGTTCGGAGCAAGGTGGAATACGTCCCGTTTTGATCCTGCAAAATGATATTGGTAACCGTTATAGCCCGACCACGATTATTTGTGCGGTGACCTCACAAATATTTAAGACACGATTGCCGATTCACGTGGAACTAAGAGCTGAGGAGTCCAATCTCGATCGGAATTCGGTAATTTTACTGGAACAAATCCGCACAATCGATAAACGCCGACTGAAAGAGCGCATTGCTCATTTAAGTCCCGAAGTGATGAATAGGGTCAATCAAGCCATTGTTATTAGTCTCGGTTTGACTGATTTGTGAGGATATCTGGTGAGTCCGTCCGAGGGCTCACTTTTCTTTTGACGCCCTAGGTCATATCATGATGAGGGCAGAGCTTATCGGTCATGACGGTACGAGCTCATGACAATTGGCTACCCTTGAGTCTGGCGCGGCGTTCGGTCTTATTTAGCGGCAAGACTCGGGTTTCTTCCATTCCAAGGGCAGATTGTGACAGAGAACAATTCCGTGGAAGGGATCCAACGCTTAGATTAATATGTGTAAGTATTCTACCCCATCAAGGTTAACTTGAACCGGATGCAAACACGATATAAAAGAGGTGGCTAATTCATGGCGAATTCCTCGTCAATAAGACCTTTCATCGGGATTTCGCTTTCCCGAGAGATGGGAAAGGACGGTGTGCCCCGCGATTTTATACGCTCTACCTATCTTCATGCCATTCAACAAGCCGGGGGGATACCGGTTTTATTAGCGAATATCGCCGAGAGTGCCGAAGTCTTGAAAAGCTGTCACGGACTACTTTTGACCGGGGGAGGAGACTTTGATCCGATTCTTTACGGCCAAGAAGATGCAGGCACCAAATGGGAAGGAGTATCGGCCGATCGGGATCACACAGAACTTTTATTGATCCAAACCGCTTACGCCTTGAATCTTCCGATTTTCGGAATTTGTCGTGGAATCCAAGCTCTCGCCGTTTCGGGAAAGGGGGCGTTGATTCAAGATATTCCGAGTGGATACCACCCCTCTACCGCGCGTCATTCTCAGAACGAACCCCGATTTGAAGTGACCCATCGGGTGAAAATGGAACAATCCAGCCGATTGGTGGCGATTATGGGAACCCAAGAGATTTCAGTCAATTCCTTTCATCACCAAGCGGTAATGACTGTGCCAAATGATTGGACTATTACAGCTTACGCCGAAGACGGTTTGATTGAAGGAATGGAGCGAAGGGAGTATCCCTTTGCTCTGGGAGTGCAGTGGCATCCGGAAGATTTGGTAGATTCCCGTCCGGAGGCCCTTCAGTTGTTTGTTTCATTTGTTGAAGCCGCTCGGCAATATCAGGAGGAAAAGATAGGGTCATGGCAGAAAGAGCAGTAGATATTATTCGGGGAAATGTTGTAGAAAGCAAAGCGTTTGCCGATATTGCGGTGGTAGACAGCTTGGGGCAGATCCGTTACTGGCTGGGCGATCCCCAAAGGCAGACTTTTTGGCGATCGAGTGCCAAGCCTTTTCAGGCCCTGCCTGTGATCTTGTCGGGGGCAATGGATCGCTATCAATTCTCGGGTGAAGATGTTGCCATTATTTGTGCATCTCATGGAGGGGAGCCGCAGCATATTCGCCAAGTCGTCTCTCTTTTGAAACGTATAGATGCTGGGCCGGGCGATCTGGCATGCGGCGTCCATGCTCCCAGTCATCTCCCCTCTGCCCGCCTTTTAGAAAAGTCTGGAGAAAGTCCGACGACTTTGCATAACAACTGCAGCGGAAAACATACCGGTATGCTGACTTTGGCGCGTATGCTGGACGCTCCTTTAGCCGGATATGAAAAACCCGACCACCCGGTCCAACAGGCTATTCGCCGCATGGTTGCCCTGATGACGGATTTGCATGAACCGGAGCTGGTTACGGCCACTGACGGATGCAGTGTCCCGACATTTTATTTGCCGTTGGCTCGAATGGCTTTGGCTTATGCCCGCTTGGTTGATCCCCGCGGACTGCCGGAAGACGTTCAGGCGGGTGCCGGCGTGATTAGTGAGGCTATGCGGATCCATCCTTACTTGATCAGTGGTGAAGGCAGGTTGGAAGTCAGTTTGGCACAGGCCACTCTCAACCGATTTGTCGCTAAAGGAGGCGCCGAAGCCGTCTTTTGTCTCGGCATTCCCGAAAGGGGCATGGGGATTGCCATCAAGATGGATGATGGTTCGCCGCGGACGATAGCACCGACCTTAGTTCATGTCTTGGAAGAGATGGATGTTCTTTCCGCCCGCGAACGAATGGCAGTGGGACAAGTTGTGAGTTTGGTCACTGTGAATCACCGGGGCCTTGAAGTTGGGCGGCTGGAGCCTGTGTTTCATTTACAAAAAGGAAAGCTCTAAAATATCGAGAACATCGGCTCACAGGCAAAGAGAACTTCGGAATCTTGCCCCGAGTACGCCCACCGGCAATCGGTGTGATGATTGGTCTTAGGGTACGCCAAAGTGTTTCGAAGCCGGATTCTTTTTCAGAAACACCGGGATCTATGCCCTCAAAACCTGCATTCGAACGGTAGCACGCTCGGCAAAACGAGATAAGCAGTGTAGGAGGCTATAAAAACCTACTGACCCAAGGCGGGGACGGCCTGCTTTGGGTCAGTAGGTTGGTTCGGCCAATCCGATGTTTCCTAGGTTTACTTCCATCCGGATCGGAGTTCCCTCAAACCAGATCTGTCATTTTGGTGTGACCCTAAGTGATCCGGGTTTCACAATGATTGTCAACTTAGGCCGCAACTTCGAGTTTACCTCTTTGCATCTTCCATCAACTTAGGTGCAGGATGATCTGGGCAAAAATTGTTGTATGCCGCCAATTCGGGATCGATCAATCGACTGGCAAGTATCCCAAACAAACATCTTCACAAAAATTCGATGTCATCTTCTTTCAAACGAGATATTGTATTATTGTTAGTCTTATTTTAGAATCATTCCTAGGTAATGTTTATTGCCAAAAATACCACAAGGAGGATTACCATGCCATCTTTAGAAAACACCAAGACACATACCAACCTTAAAGAAGCATTTGCGGGAGAATCACAGGCGAACCGTCGTTATCTATTTTTTGCTCAAAAAGCCGACATAGAAGGACGCCCGGAAGTGGCCGGATTATTTCGTGACGTTGCAGAGGGAGAAACCGGACACGCGTTCGGTCATTTTGAATTCCTGGAAGAAGTCGGAGATCCGGTGACCGGTGTACCGGTGGGCGCTACCGAAGACAATTTGAAGAGCGCCATCGAAGGAGAAACATACGAGTATACCCAAATGTACCCGGGATTTGCCAAAGATGCCCGAGAAGAGGGATTCGACGAAATCGCGGAATGGTTTGAAACCTTGGCCCGGGCGGAGAAGAGTCATGCCGGACGCTTTACTAAAGGATTGGCGGCACTTGAGGAGTGAAAATGAGTCACAAGGGGGCATCAGCCCCCTTTTATCCGGAGGGGATGTCTGATGGAATATAACCCTAATAACGAGAAATACTGGGACGAGAGTGCGTTGGCCGCAGACATGAAACAAGCGTTTGACATTTGCAACGGCTGTCGGTTGTGTTTCAGTCTGTGCCCGTCTTTTCCCGATCTCTTTAAGTCCGTCGAGGGCCATGACGATGATGTGGGCCTGTTAACTGACCAGGAGTTGTCTCGTCCTGCGGACTTGTGCTATCAGTGCAAGTTATGTTACCTCAAGTGTCCTTATATTCCTCCTCACCGTTTTGATTTGGATTTTCCCCGGTTGATGCTGCGATCAAAAGCCGTTCGTACCAAGAAGAACGGATTGGCCTTTGTTGACAAAATCTTAGGAGATCCGGATCGAATTGGACGAAATGGCACTCGTCTTCCCGCCTTGTCTAACTGGAGTAACAAAAATCCCATGATGCGGCGAATCATGGAAAAAATGGTGGGAATCGATCATCGCCGCCACTTACCGAAATTTGCTGTGACTCGTTTTTCGAAATGGGCGCTTAGCCGGAAAAAGCAGCAAGAGGACGCAGACGTAGCGATTTTTACCACCTGCACAGTGGAATACCATCATCCCGGTATTGGTCAGGCAACGATGAATGTATTGGCTCACCACGGCATTCATGGGGATATCCCGGACAATCAAAGGTGTTGTGGGATGCCCGCCCTGGATGGCGGGGATATTCCTGGTGCCAAGGAACGTGCAGAACAAAACGTTCGAGTCTTAGCACCTTATGCCGAGGCAGGCAAGAAAATTTTAGCTCTGCAACCTACCTGTGCATATGTTTTGAAAGAAGAGTATTCTTTACTATTGGGAACGGATGAAGCCAAAAAAGTCAGTGAAGCCACGCTTGATGTGACCGAGTATTTTGCTGAAATGGCTCGCCGCAAGGAACTCAAGAAGGACTTCCGTCATTCAGTAGGGGCCGTGGCTTATCATTTGTCTTGTCACACTAAAGCACAAGGATTGAGGCGGTCGGCAAAAGACTTGTTAACATATATTGACGGGACGACCGTTAACGTTGTCGACCGGTGCGCAGGCATTGACGGAACCTGGGGACTTAAGGCTGAATTTTATGATGACTCCCAGAAAGTTGCGGCAAAATTGACTGATGCCTTCCGCCAGGCTCATGACAGTAAGGCCTGTTCTGATTGTGCGTTGGCGGGATTACAGATTGAAACGGCAACTGATGCACCTCCTTTGCATCCGGTGGAAATATTAAGTGCCGCGTACGGTCTAGAAAGTGAGGAAAAGTGATGAAACCGTTGACATTAGAGGATATTGTGCCGATAGAGGATTACGTGAAAGACCGAAACCCCTTTCGCCAGCGGGTTATAGATATCAAGAAGATTCGTCGGGTAGATCTGGGTCCGAGAATCTCCGTGGTGTTTGAAAATCGGGATACTATGAAATTTCAAGTTCAAGAAATGTGCCGGATTGAGCACATTACCCAACCTGGGCTAATTCAGGAGGAGCTGGATGTATACAACGATTTGCTGCCCATTGGCCAGGCTATTGGAGCCACACTCTTAATTGCATTGAATTCGGATGATAACATGCCGGAAATTCTTCGCAGTCTGTCCGGTGTTGAAGAATATGTGTACTTGGAAGGCGGTAGTCTGAAGGTTCATGCCCAAGCGGAAACAGGTCGCTCAACCGAGGAGAAGACGAGCTCGGTTCATTATCTTACTTTGACTTTTACTCATGATCAGGTTCAGGAGTTGGCAGAGTCTCCCGACGTTGCCCTTGCCATTCACCATCCGAATTATGAGTATCGGGTAATTCTGTCTAATCCCACCAAAGCGTCGCTGTTGGCGGATCTCATTCAAGATCGGTGAAGGGAATGAGATCCCTGTCCCATACTCTGGATATCTTGCGATCGTCGGGAATTCGTATCACTCCCCAGCGTCTTGCCGTCTATGAGAGCATTGCCGTATTGGACCATCCGGCAGCCGATGACATTTATGAGAATCTTCGAGGGGTTTACCCGGCCATGAGTGTAGCTACCGTCTACAATACCGTGGAGCGGTTAGTTCAGGAAGGATTGGTCCATGTCATCGCGATCAACGGTAAGAGGCGGTATGATTTTCGATTGGAACACCATGATCACCTCCTATGCCAACAATGTCACCGATTGGAGGATTTTCCCGATGATTTGCCTCCTCTGGGCAATGCCAATTCCAGGGAAGTGTCGGCAGACGACGGGATGTGGGCGATTAACCGACAAACGGTGATATGGGAGGGGATTTGTCCGAAATGCATGAATGGGCGGCCTTAGAGGTTCATGACTGTCAACGTTGCGAGTTATGGAAGACCAGAACTCAAATTGTTAACGGATCGGGCAATCTCCAAGCTGCAGTGATGTTCACGGCGGAAGCTCCGGGAAAGACGGAAGACTTGAAAGGGATTGGATTTCAGGGCCAGGCGGGAAAATTGTTCGAAGCCATCTTGTTCCATTTGGGACTCACTCGGGAGATAATATGGCTCAATAACGCGGTTCGCTGTCGGCCTCTGAACGGGGGAAAGAACCGTACACCCCGAATGGACGAAGTTGCGGCATGCCGCCCGTGGCTGATGGAGGATATCAAACAAGTTGAGCCCCATATTATTGTGACGATGGGCCGCATTGCTTATGAATCCGTAAGCGGCAGACGTGATTTTTCCGAAAATCGCGGAACCGTTGTCAATGTCGGCTTCGGCCCGGCTCTGTTTCCTCTCTTCCATCCGGCTTATTTGATTTACCGCCGGAGTGCCCGCCCTGTGATGTGTCAGGACTTAGTAGCCTTGGGACATTATTTGGATAAGCTAGACATTCCCCGGATAAAGCATGCGGACACTGACACAACGTTTTGCCTCCCTTAATTTGGGATTATGATGTGAATTGCGGTGAATGCGTGTGCCCTGCCCTAAAGGGTGGAACCGATTGGAATTCCACGGCAATTTCCCGGAGCCGACAAATGCCATGCTTTGGCTTTCTGGTCTGACCCTAATTGATCCCCAGTTTTTGGCAATTGCGATGATTCAACGGTTGTGGGGTCAGAGTTTTTTGCGTTCACTAGCGGCTACGATCGTGGCTGTGGGCCACGCTGAGGAGGGCTCCGCCCCGGGACGGGGCGGGAAACCGATCCCCATCCAGGCCATACCCGAGATGCGCCGGAGAATCAAAAAATCGCATCCATTCGGCCAGTCATTGATGAGGTTTGTCGGAAACGAAGAAAGGAAACGGCTAGGTGGCGACCAGATCTTCTCTGGCGATGCGGTTAACCGACGGAATACGGTGGCGAAAATCCGTTTGAGCGCGCCAATCCTGATCTTTTCCGGCGCGTTCCATCGCCCATCCGCCCACATTGAGCCAGTAATAGGTCCCAGCGAAGATCAACAGCATCCGATCCCAACGTGCGGGAGTGCCTAATTTTACTCCGTCGAGCTGAAACCCCTCGTACACATCATTTTTTTGATCCCGGAAGCATCCTTCGGTGGTAAACCGCTGGCCGTAGGCTGCGGTAATGAAACGAGCTGGCCAGGTCGCTTTCCGCAATCCCGCCGACACCACTAAAAACCCGGGGTCGGAATAGCCCGCTTCGGCCCCGATCACCATCCGGCAGGGATACGCCTGATCGCCATAGGATTGGCCATACCGAACCGATAAATCGCGTAACACCGGCTTCGTTGCCAGGGCTCGCAGCGGCACCCAGACGCCGGGGTGAATTTCCACAGGGGTTGTGCCTTTGCTCCGAATAATCCAATTCCAGTGCAACCCATCTAATAGATCAAAGAGATCCCGGGTGCCAAATCCCCGATCCGCTAAGAGAATCGGATGACACGAGCGAGGCCACAGCCTCGCGACCCGTTTGAGCAGGTCCCCTTCCATCTCACGCATCCGGCCCTGCAGCTGATCTTTCCGCACCGTCACCCAAGCCAAAGGGAGAGCACGACCATGCGTTCGCCAATTTAATGAGAGAATTTGGTGCACGTCATCTTTCGGATCGGTCCCATCTCACGGGATCAGAGCTTCCCGAGTATCCCCCAGGATATAGCGAATCCCATCACCCTGAGCGATCTCCCTGTCCAAACCGGCATGGCCCACAAAGCGATCCACGCGCTTAATCGCGTATTTCGCCTTTTTATCGGGATCGTGGTAGGCCATCGCTAATCGGTGTCCAATTTTGGCAATCCCTAACAAGGGATTCGACGACGAGAGCAACGCCCAGACCATAGTGCCCAAGGTCGTGCGTTGAGAGCGCCGTCACGGTCCGTGCGTGTGAAAAAACTGGTGATAGACTCTAATCGAACCATCGGGATCCTCCTCGTGATGAGAATGTCATACAGTCAATCTCTTCGACAGCGGATCCCGATTTTCCTTTGCATCCCGATATTTTTTCATCTCGACAATTCAGTCTATTCGGACAATACAAACTGGGGATAAGCTAGGGTCTGACCCATCAGGGACTGTTAACAAAGGCCTTATTCAGTCAGTCCTCGAATGACGAAGGTTCTGAGAGTGACATTAGGGGACCCACCAGATCGGTATAAAGAATCACACCGTGTTCGCAATGAAAGATTAGACCCCGTCTCGGGTGATTCCGGGACAGATGTGGCATGCAAAAGAGCCCCATCTATTACACTCGTCTTCCAATTAGTGATCCCATCGACTGTGATTTTTGCTGCGTATTCAATCTTCCATGCGATCACATCATGACGCCGGCAGGCCGGTGATTCACAATCGGTCTACTCTCTTCTTTCGCCCACGAGCGCCAATTTCTCGGCTGACACGTTTTGATTTTGTCACGAATGGATCCGTCTGGGAAGAATTGTGTATTTCCCAGATGTTATTCTGGACTTGAAGATAATCCCTTTCGGCAGTCAAATCAGCCCAGGGAGGGAGAGGGCTTCCCCTGGGGGTGAACGCGGGGAGGAAGCTGTGAGATCGGATGAAATGCTCGTATAATGATATTGAGGTGGTATCAAGAGTTGATCCGGATGAGATTGCCTATTTGAGGGGGATGTCATTGCCACAAGAATTGCATGATCAGCACGAAACACATATTACGGCTACCTTTAATACATATTCTCAGGCTGAAGTGACGGTTCGTAGTCTCATCTACCATGATCCTTGACTGGATGCTCCGCCATCAATAGGCGGAGCATCGACAGTTGAAAATTTTGTGCTGTTTTCCCGGCTAGGATACGAGAGGATGACGGTCCAAAAAGTTGCGAATGGACTGATTGGTCAGATAGGGAGCTTCGATATGCGGAAGATGGCCGACCTCGTCAAATACTACCAGTTCAGCCTGAGGCAAGGCTTTTTCGAGAGCCTTGCCATATGCCAAGGGGATAATCCGATCTTCTCTACCCCAGACTAGCAAGGTCGGCATGATGATTCGGGAAAGATCAAGTTCGGGATCCGGAACAATACCTTGGGCTCCTAAATATCGGGCGAAAACTTGTCGACCATGATTCAGTTCCCGAGCATCGTCCAGAGTGCGGTATGGCGTCAGGTCCCGGTAATCTTCGGGATGGCAGACTAAACCCGACATGAAACGACTGGGAGGGAGGGTCAAAGGGTTGACGACCGGCACATCCGGAAGTGTCAGCCCGACGCTGTCAAGAATCACAAGATGTGACACCATGTCGGGATATCTGGCAGCAAATGAAAGCGCTACTCGTCCCCCCATGGAATTTCCTCCGAGGATGAAGCGAGGGACTTCTAAAATTTGCAGCCAATTTCGCAAGGCGTAGGGTATTTGATCCACACTTTGGATATCATCGATCCACTCTGAGCGACCGAATCCGGGCATATCGGGAGCAATCACGCGATATGATGATGCGAAGTACTGGAGTTGCGCCCAAAAGGCCTTGCCGGTTCCACCTCCTCCATGCAGCAAAACAAGTGGGTAACCCTCCCCTGACTCGAAGTAAGTGAATCCTTTTCCTCGCCACTGATGGGAGTGGCGTATAATATCGGTGGAAATTGCTTTCGCCTCCTCGTATAACCTGACATCATTGTAGTCTTGTCACCCATGCCGATGGAAGAGAAGGGAAGAATTCAGAAAAGAAGTTATGGATATTTTAGATATGGAGAAATTACGACGCAGTGTGCACAGTGAAAGAAAAAAAGTTAAAGACGTCGGTGAAGTGTCTATTATCTCTGCGATTCACCGCTTGCAGGCCATTGTTCCCATGGGATATCTGGGAATAGGGGATGATGCGGCCTATATTCCTCCTTCTGAAAGCGGATGGCTGATCAGTCAGGATATGCTTGTCGAAGACGTTCACTTCCGGTGGGAATGGATCACTCCCGAGCAACTGGGGGAAAAGGCGGTGATTGTCAATATGAGCGATATTGCCGCCATGGGGGGTGTTCCCAAAGCGATCTTAACCAGTATTGCTCTTCCCCGTGATTTTGAAGTGGATGCCGTTGAGGCATTGTATCGAGGTGTGTCGAAGGCTCTTGATCGTTATGGGGCGGTTTTGATTGGCGGGGACACGGTGTTTTCCCCCGACAGATTTGCGCTCGATGTGGCCGTATTAGGTCAGCCTGCAAGCCATGGCCCTGTGCTTTTGTCGGGAGCGAAACCAGGTGACAGGCTTTTTGTCACGGGGCGTCTCGGAGCTAGTTATGCGGGCTTAATCCTTTTATCGCAGGGTATCAAGTGGCCCAGCACTTCCCTTCCCTACCGCAGTGTTCTCCAGGCCCATTTAGCTCCTAGGGCACGAGTGCAAGCAGGTGTCAAAATCGGGCCTTTGGCCCATGCCATGACTGATATATCCGATGGACTGATCAGCGAGTTAAGGGCAATGACCCGTTTCGGGGGTATCGGTGCGGAAATACAGGCGGCAAAGATTCCCCTAGACGAGGCGACACAATATGTGGCCAGAGAATACGGGAAAGACGCATTGGACTTTGCCTTATATGGAGGGGAAGATTACGAGTTATTGGCTGCAATACCTCCTTCCCGCGTTCACAGAGTGCAACAGCTGTGTTTGGCGTGCGGACTTCCCATTACAGAAATCGGCGTGGTGACAGGTACTCGGGGAATTCACGTGGTGCAAAATGGCGAGGAGCTGAAAATCGATGATCGAAAAGGATTCCATCACTTTGCCGTGGACCATGACGAGCCATAGTGTGGCTGAAACCCGCAAAATTGCTGAGATGCTGACGCATCTCGTAATGCCTGAGGGCGTTATGCTCTTGACGGGTGAATTGGGCAGTGGTAAGACCACTATGATCCAAGCAATGGCTGCCAGTTTAGCTTGCCGTGGATCGGTGAAATCTCCGACGTTTGACCTGTTACATATTTATGACTGTAATGCGGCGCGTATTTATCATGTCGACTTGTATCGGATTCGAAATGCCGACGAATTGTCTGTTTTGGATTTGCCTTACCCTGGTGAGGACCATGCCTTGGTGTTGGCTGAATGGGGTGAGTTGTTGGAATCATGGTATCCCCAACATTTTCATTTGACGTGCGAATATCAAGGCTCTCAGTCGCGGCGTTTTTATCTCGATGCAAAAGGAGAGGATTATTTCCGGAGATGGGAACAATGGGCCCGAATACAGATAACAGAGAGGGAGACAAAAGGATAAGGATGCGGGTGCTGGGATTTGATGCGTCCGGACCGACGTTGTCCGTGGGCTACGTTTGCGGCCAGGAGGTGTTAGCCGATTTGTATTGGAAACACTCCCGGACTGCGGGCACCCATTTGGTGGCTTGGATCAATATGGTGGTGCAGGAATTCGGCAGACCCGAGGGTATTGCCGTGGGGATAGGACCGGGATCCTTCACCGGTGTCCGCATTGCGTTGAGCGCAGCCAAAGCTTTAGCCTTTGCCTGGAATGTGCCGTTGGTGGGAGTGTCATCCTTGCGAGCGTGGGCGTTTTCGGTTCAGGGATATCAGGGGCCGGTTTTTGTCTCCAGTGAAAAAAGAGGATTGGCTTATTATGCCGGATTATACTTTATTGGGCGCAACTTTCTTCCCGAGGTTGTCATGACTGAATGGGCCGTCAATGGTGAATTGCCGGATCGATTTCCCTTGGCGGAGCCGGTGGCGGTGGTGGGCCCCCTAGCTTCTGATTCCTCACAGATTTTACAGGTGAGTGTCCGCCCTCTTGCTTTGGACTGGCCAATATTGGGAAGCCGAGTAGCATTTCTGGGTCAAGGCAGGTTACAATTGGGACAGGTGGACGATCCGATGACTTTGGCTCCCGTATATATTCGCCCACCCGCGATATCCACGCCACGAGGGCGAATAGGGCCTACCGGGAAAGGAAGACAATAGGTATGGCAGTCAATGATGACCGAATTCCTGAATCGGCAGAATCTTCACCGGACATTGTCATCCGGGATATGTACATGGCTGATTTGGATAAGGTTTTGGGTATTGAAAGTCACTCATTTGCAACGCCATGGTCTCGCAGTGCGTTCCAAACCGAACTTTTGGAGAATACGTTTGCCACCTATCTTGTGGTGGAATTTCATGGGAAAGTCGTAGCCTACGGTGGCATGTGGATTATATTAGACGAGGCGCATGTCACCAATATTGCCGTACATCCGGATTACCGGGGTCACCACTTAGGAGAGGCTATCATGACCGGTCTAATGGTTCGAGCTCGGCGTTCCAAGGTTGTGCGCATGACATTGGAAGTCAGGCGGGGAAACCTTGTTGCTCAGAATCTCTACAATAAACTGGGATTTGTGCAATTAGGCGTGCGACGCGGGTATTATACGGACACCCGGGAAGATGCTTTTATCATGTGGAAGGATCCTCTATAAACCCCCGAGGAATTCACCCAGCAGGAAATGCAGGATAACGCGGCGTTATAGCCTGTCTTTGGTTTGCATGTTTTCGGGGCTCGGGGTACGGTTTTTGATGCTGCCCCACCAGGCGGCAAAAGCTCCCCACAGCCCATAAAATGCCGCACTAAATGCTGAGATTACCAAGGCGCCCGACAAGGGGTGAATGTTCAGCATGGCCCAGATAGCAGAGGAGGGAACACCATTAAGGGTCAGGAACAGGGCGTGCTGAGCTTTGGGCAAGCGTATGGTGTATTGATAGACCAGAGACCCTAAGAACCCCGTGATCGCACCAATAGTCATGCCGGGGCCAAAAGATGCATGACCCTGTTTTTTCCATTGCCGTCCTAAGATGACAAAAGTCAGACCGGTCAATAGAAAGATAATCAAATGACTCGGGGCAAGATATCGATAGGTCGAGGCAAACAATGTGAGGAGAGAAGGTGCCGCCATTATGCCGAAGAGCCACAAAAAGGTCATCAAAAACGCTGTGGTTGTCTTCATCATCGCATTGTCCTCCAACTTTTTTCGTCGCCCATTATGGCATTTAGTATGGAACTCACACCGGGAAATATACCTGGCGTAAGAATTCACGTCTCAAAGAAGGCAGGAGAAATCTCACGAAAATTCTAGGGATCGAATCGTCATGCGATGAAACAGCGGCAGCGATTGTTGAAGACGGGCATCGGCTCATGGCCACAAGCTTGTCGTCATCTGCTCAGATCCATGCCCAATATGGAGGTGTCGTGCCGGAGGTTGCCGCCAGAGAGCATGCTATGGCCATTTTGCCGGTTGTCGAATCGGTTTTGCATCAAGCCAATTTGGAGTTGGGTGATGTGGACGGCATTGCGGTGACTCAAGGCCCCGGTCTTTTGGGGGCGTTGCTGGTAGGTGTCACCTTCGCTAAAACCTTGGCCGCGGCACTGAAAATCCCGATCGTCGGTGTCCACCATTTGGAAGCCCATCTTTATGCCAACGCACTGGAAGAGCCTCTGCACTTTCCGGCCTTAGGCCTGTTGGTATCGGGAGGCCATACTTCCTTATTGTTGTGGCATGATTATCTGGATTGGGATGTATTAGGGGAAACCAGGGATGATGCCGCCGGTGAAGCATTCGACAAAGGCGCCAGGATTTTGGGTGCCGGATATCCGGGAGGGCCGGAAATTGAACGCTTGGCTCGGCGGGCCAAAGAACGATCACTCTGCCTGCCCGTTGCGGATTTGGCCGACACTCTGGACTTTAGCTTCTCCGGAGTCAAAACGGCGACCAAGAGCTTGTGGGAAGCTCATGGCGATAAACCCGAGGAAATTGCCTATGCTTTACAACAAGCCGTGGTGAAGGCTTTGATGAGAAATCTCGAGAAGGCTCTGGATCGCTATCAGATTGGGCACATTTACGTCGCTGGCGGGGTCAGCGCCAATAGGGCCTTGCGAGACGCGGTGAGACATCTTGGTGAGAATCGAAACATAAGCATCCATATTCCCCGAATTGAGTATTGCACAGATAATGCGGCAATGGTGGCGGCACTGGGATACCGCCGTATGCAAGCAGGAAAGATCTTAGACATCTTTGAGGGAGCATTGGCCACCTTACCGTTGGTGTGAGGGGATTAAAGGGCGGTGGTGATGGGGCCAAGAGACTCATGCGAGGACGGTAAAAATTTATGCTGTTAAAGTTTGGAGACTTTTATCCGCACGTAGGCAATCCAATTTTTGTCGCTCCTGGGTCCTATGTCATTGGCCGTGTTACATTGGGAGATTATGTATCGGTGTGGTTTAATGCGGTGATTCGTGCGGACAGCGAGATGATCCGAGTGGCAAGCGGCAGTAATATTCAAGACAATGTCACGATGCACGCCGATTTGGGATTTCCTTGCGAGGTAGGTGAAAATGTTACCATTGGACACAATGCGGTGGTGCACGGAGCTTATATTGACGATGATGTTTTAATCGGTATGGGCAGTGTGGTTATGAACGGAGCAAAAATAAACCGCAACGTGTTGATTGCGGCGGGTTCTTTGATTCCCGAGGGGATGGAAATCCCCGAAGGCATGTTGGCCATGGGGCGCCCCTGCCGCATTGTCAGAACTCTCGAACAGAAAGAAAGGGAGGCTATTGCCCATGCGGCCAGTCATTACCGGGATCTATGGATTCAGGCAGGCTGGCATTTTCGGTAAGACATTCGACGGCGAAGGCATGAATACCTAACAAATGGTAAATCATACCCGAAAAAGGCATGGGGGGATTCATCGTGAAGCATGTACACTTCATCGGCATTGGAGGCTATAGTATGAGCGGCCTGGCGTTGCTACTCCATCGGCAAGGATACCGAGTAACGGGATCGGATGTGAATCCTTCCAGCCGAACGGAACGTCTGCAGGCCTTTGGTATTTCCATAGAATTTGTGCATAAACCGGAAAATGTTCAAGGAGCCGATTGGGTTGTATATAATACGGATGTTCGGGAGGACAATCCGGAAAGGCAAGCCGCCCAGGCTCTCAATATTCCCTTATTTCACCGCTCGGAAATCTTAGCACAGTCATTGACGGAACATAAAGCCATTACCATTAGCGGAACCCACGGCAAAACCACCACAACGACGATGATTGGAAGTATATTGCAAGATGCGGGTTTAGATCCGACGGTTTTGGTTGGCGGTGAAGTCCCTCAATTTGAGGGAAATGTTCGGATTGGGAAGGGGCACTATGCGGTCGCCGAAGCCGATGAAAGTGACGGAACCTTTTTGCGCTATCGCCCTTGGGTCGCTGTGGCTACCAATGTCGAAGCGGAGCATCTTGATCATTATGATGGACAGTTTTCTATGTTATTAGACTCCTTTCGCACATACCTGGAGAGTGTTCCCAAGGATGGGCTTGCGGTTGTGGGCATTGACAACATTCATCTCGCGAATTTGGCCCGAACCCTAGAGGTCCCGTCGATGACGTACGGGCTTAGCGAAGAGGCCATGATTCGGGCAGATGCCATTGAACTCGCCGGCTGTCAGACGCATTTTCAGGTTGTTGTGCGGGGTCGCGTTGTGAGTAACGTCAGCCTATCTGTGCCCGGTATTCATAATGTCGTCAATAGTTTGGGTGCTATGGCTGCCGCGCATCATGCGGGGATTTCTTGGGAGCAGTCGGCTTTAAGTCTTGAAACTTTCGTGAATGCACACCGGCGTTTTCAGGTTCTATTCGATCATCTTGTTTTAATCGTGGATGATTATGCCCATCATCCTACGGAAATCCAGTCCACGCTCAATGCTTGTCGCCAAAGAGCGCAAGGTCGGGTCTATGCGCTCTTTCAACCTCAGAGGTATGTGCGGACAAAAAATCTGTGGAATGAATTCGTCGGAGCATTTCAAGATGCCGATGTCTTGTATCTGACGGATATTTATGCTCCGGCAGGCGAGTTGCCCATTGAAGGAGTCAGTGCGGAGCGTTTAGCAAAGGATATTGCCAAAAGCGGCAAAGAAGTGCACTTTCGCCGGGAGATGTTTGAGGTGGTAGAGGACGTGGCGGAGAGATTACGGCCGGGTGATTTGTTTATTACGATGGGAGCAGGCAATGTTTACATGGTGGCCCGGAGTCTGGCCAAGAAATTAAGGACACGAGGTGTTTCCAAGCAAGGGATGTGATAGACTGATTAGAAATTCAAAACGAATGGTGGAGTGGAATCAAAGGAGAGATAAACTGTGGAGTTTCATGAGAAGTTTGGGCCGGAGGCCTTGACTTTTGACGATGTCCTGTTATTGCCTGGACATTCGAGTGTGTTGCCAAGGGATGTGGGTGTGAGCACTCGCTTTACCCGCCATGTTCAGCTCAATACACCTCTCGTATCTGCCGGGATGGACACCGTGACAGAGAGCCGGATGGCTATTGCCATGGCCCGGGAGGGAGGCATCGGCGTGATTCATAAAAATATGTCCATTGAGCGTCAGTCCGGTGAAGTGGACAAGGTTAAGCGATCGGAGCATGGAGTCATTATTGATCCGATTTTCTTGGGCCCGGAAAACCTGGTGCAAGAGGCGCTGGAAATGATGGGTCGTTACCGCATTTCTGGGGTCCCTATAGTGCGGGACGGAGGGTATTTGGTTGGCATACTCACGAATCGTGATTTGCGTTTTGAAACCGATTTCCATCGCCCCATTCAAGAGGTGATGACCAAAGACGGCTTGGTTACGGCACCGGAGGGCACGACTTTAGATGAAGCAAAGGAAATTTTGGGGCGTCACCGGATCGAAAAACTACCTTTAGTTGACCGGATGGGACGATTGCGCGGACTTATTACCATTAAGGATATCGAAAAGGCCAGAAAGTTTCCCAATTCGGCCAAAGATCCCAACGGCCGCTTGCTGGTGGCTGCGGCGGTGTCCGCCGGGCCAGACACGATTGAAAGAGTCGAGGCGTTAGTTGCCGCCAGGGTTGATGTTATTGTCGTCGACACCGCTCACGGCCATTCACAAGGGGTTTTGGATATCGTGCGCCAAATTAAAGAACTGTTTCCGAATGTGGATTTGGTGGGAGGAAACATTGCGACGGCCGAAGCGGCGGAGGCCTTGATTGCAGCCGGAGCTGACGCCGTCAAAGTAGGTGTGGGACCTGGATCTATTTGCACTACCCGGGTCGTAGCCGGGATCGGCGTGCCGCAAGTGACGGCGGTGTGGTCCGTATATCAAGTGGCCAAGAGCTTTGATGTGCCGGTTATCGCCGACGGGGGCGTGAGATGGTCCGGTGATATTACTAAAGCCTTAGCCGCCGGTGCCTCGTCGGTGATGATTGGATCGCTCTTTGCCGGTACCGAGGAAAGTCCGGGAGAAATGGAAATCTTTAAGGGACGCTCTTTTAAAGTTTATCGCGGCATGGGGTCTTTGTCGGCTATGAAAGAAGGTTCCAAAGACCGATACTTCCAAAATGAGCAAGATGTCGAGAAATTAGTTCCGGAAGGCATTGAGGGCCGTCTTCCTTACCGCGGCTCTTTGGCGGACACCGTTTATCAGCTGGTGGGGGGGCTGCGTTCGGGCATGGGTTATTGCGGAACCCCAACTCTTGCCGATTTGCGGGATCGGGCACGATTTATCCGCGTCACCAATGCGGGGCTTTTAGAGAGTCATCCTCATAACATTCAAATCACCAAAGAGGCTCCGAATTACAGTTTGCAGTGAGGGTACCCCGCCCTAAGGGGCGGAGCTTGTGAAAACAGGCGGGGTTGACCAGGGACAGCGGGTGCCAACCGGCTCTGTTTGCAACAGGTCGCTAAGACCCACTTCGGGATGCTTCCTCAGTCCCGAACCCCGGGAAATGAGAGCGATGCCGGCGAAAGGCAAAGCGCCGAAGGTCCCTCATCGCACTCGCGAGAGTGGAGCCGGTTGCAGACCTTCCCGAGGGGAGATGGGACCGCAAGATCCCACGCAAATGGATGAAAGGCGGATTGACGTGGCACGGCTGGTGATTGAAGGGCATTATCCCCTGTACGGGGAAGTGAGTGTGGAAGGATCGAAGAATAGCGCCTTGCCGATCATTGCTGCGGCGGCATTGGCCCAGGAAGGCACATCCGTATTGGAAAATGTTCCCCGTTACACCGACATTCTGGATTTGTGCCAGATACTGCGTGAATTGGGAGCAAACGTGGAATGGATCGGAGACCGAAATCTTCAAATTTCTGCCGAAAATCTGTGTAACTATCATGCTCCTTACAATTTGGCAAAAAAACTCAGAGGATCCACTTATGTGGTCGGACTGTTGTTGGCACGTCTTAAGCAAGCGGATGTGGCTTTTCCGGGAGGTTGTCAAATCGGATCCCGTCCCGTCAATTTTCATGTTCAGGGATTTCAAGCGTTAGGGGCAACCATGTGGCTTGAGCACGGCTCAATTCACGGAAAGGTGGAACAGAGCCTGAAGGGCAATCGTGTCTACATTGAGCGCACCTCTTTTGGCACGACGATTAATTTGATGATCGCCGCCAGTTTGGCATCGGGTACGACCACATTGGAAAATGCGGCAATGGAACCGGAAGTAGTGGATTTAGCCAATTTCCTAAACGCAATGGGCGCGAAAATTCGAGGAGCGGGCACCAATTTCATTCGCATTGAAGGAGTGGATGTCTTGCATGGCGTCCGCCACGAGATTATTCCCGACCGTTTGGAAGCTGGTACCTATCTCATTGCCGCCGGGGTTACGGGAGGTGTGGTCACTGTCGCAAATGTGATTGCCGAACATCTCAGAACGGTGTTGTTGAAATTGGAGCAAGCGGGTGCACGGATTGAGGAAGACATGGACCGCATCCACATTCAAGTAGAAGGCCGGTTGAAATCGGTGGACATTGAAACCTTGCCGCATCCCGGTTTTCCTACCGACTTGCATCCGCAAATGGTGGGTTGCCTAAGCCTGGCGGATGGGGTGGCCGTGGTCCAAGAAACGGTGTTTGAGAATCGATTTGGCTACGCTCACGAATTGGTGCGTTTAGGGGCCGATATCAATCTGGAACGGGAAACTGCCATTGTCCGGGGTGTTCCGGAGTTAACCGGGGCACCGGTTCAAGCCCAAGACATTCGCGGGGGAGCGGCATTGGTATTAGCCGGATTGGGAGCCTTGGGAACAACGGTTGTTGAAGGCGTCGAGTATATTGACCGGGGATATCATGGACTGGAAGAGAAATTGGCACGCTTGGGGGCCCGGATTTATCGCGAAGCGTGATGTCTTGGGTTAGAACCTGCAACATGAACATTGTGAAACGCAGCGGTATAATGACATAAGAACCAGCAAAAATCGGGTCACGTGTTCTTGGTTAAGCCGACTCTTGATTTATCGGCGTACCGGAACAGGTGGTTTTCTTGCGCCTGGTTATCTGGTCCAAATTCTCTTCTCGGTTAAGTTCCGAGATGAAAGGAAGATGGTAGGTAATGCCGGAAAGTGTTGTGGTGAGTTTAGCGCGTACTCCCTTTGTGCCATTTGGCGGTGCTTTGAAGGATGTGCCGGCAACGGTCCTGGGGGCGCATGCTATTCGGGCCGCTTTGGATCGTATTGAGATTGATCCCGCGATTATTGATTATGTCTTTATGGGACAAGTGGTCCAGGCCGGATCCGGACAAATTCCTTCCCGCCAGGCATCAATGGGGGCCGGTATGCCCGACACGGTGCCTTCGGATACCATCAATAAGGTATGCGCATCGAGTTTGCGAGTGGTGAATTTGGCAAATATGGCCATCTTGACGGGAGAAATTCGCTCGGCGGTGGCTGGCGGCATGGAATCGATGAGCCAGGCTCCCTATTTGATGGAAGGCGTCCGCTACGGATTGCGCATGGGTGATGGGGTCTTGGTGGATTCGGTGGTCAAAGACGGATTATGGTGCAGTTTCGGCCAATGCCATATGGGAGTTTACGGCAGTGTAGTCGCCAAAGAATTCAACATATCCCGTGAAGATCAGGATCAATGGGCTTATCGCAGCCATATGCGTGCCATTCAAGCCATTGATCAAGGGATCTTTGCCGAAGAAGTCGAGCCTTTTGCCGTGACGGGGCGTCGCGGGGAAAAGACGGTGATTGACCATGATATGGGTCCTCGCCGCGACACCACATTGGAAAAGATTAAGGCTTTGCGGCCCGTATTTGTCGAAGACGGGACGGTTACTGCCGGTAACGCTCCCGGACTGACCGACGGGGCCTCGGCACTGGTTATTATGGATCGGCAAATGGCAAAAGATTTGGGGCTTAAGGTCCTCGCCACCATTGTCAGTTCCGGATATGTGTCAAGGGAACCGAAATATTTGCATACAGTACCGGCTTATGCCGCTCAAATGGCTTTAGCGCGAGCAGGTATCGCCCAATCGGAACTCAAGCGTATTGAAATCAACGAAGCCTTTGCTGCAGTGACTTTAACCAGCATTAAAGTGGGGGAGTTCAACCCCGATATTGTGAATGTAAACGGGGGAGCGGTAGCCTTGGGACATCCCATTGGAGCCTCTGGAGCCCGGATTCTCATGACCCTTATCCGAGAATTGGATCGCAGCGGCGGGGGCTACGGTGTGGCCACTATTTGCAGCGGCGGCGGGCAGGGAGAGGCCACACTGGTTCGTGTCGATTAAGAACAAAAGCCACTGAACCCCTTATGACAAGGTTAGGATTCAGAAACGGCCGACATTTTAAGC
This sequence comes from Bacillota bacterium, assembly GCA_021821465.1. GTDB lineage: Bacteria > Bacillota > Sulfobacillia > Sulfobacillales > Sulfobacillaceae > Sulfobacillus. The sequence goes on along the minus strand of JAKACM010000001.1, from coordinate 85,490 downwards.
TCGGCGGCAAGATAAGATTTCTGTCAGATCCCAATTCTCTTGGAGAAAAGAGTTCTTGTTCTGTGATCGACCAAGGTATTTTCGAAAGGAGATACACCGAATCCGAAAGTTCAGGAGTTTATGGGTTTATCACGTGAAGAAAGGCAGGTGAAATCACATGTCGGGGCGCATGCTCGTGGTAGGTTCCGGGCAAATGGGCGGGGGCATTGCCGAAACAGCGGCCCGCTCGGGTTTTGAAGTGTTCTTATGGGACAGTGTGCCGCAAATGACAGACAAAGCGCTCGGCACTATCCGTGCGCATTTGGACCGGGGAGTGCAAAAAGGAGAGATCAAGTCGGAAGATCGGCAAGTGGTGTTGGACCGAATTTCTGTTCTTCCGAATTTGGAATCCGTGTCTTCGGTCGATTTGGTGATTGAAGCCATAATCGAAGAGGAGAAGCAGAAACGAGAACTCTTTAGGCGTTTGGGAGAGCTTTTTGACCCGTCGACAATTTTGGCTTCGAATACCTCATCGATCTCGATTTCGCGGTTGGCCAGTCATGTGCCCAATCCCGGACGGGTCATTGGTATGCACTTTATGAATCCGGTACCGGTGATGCGGTTGGTGGAGGTGATAGCAGGAGGGCTGACTCACGATACCACCGTCACACAGGTGAAAACCTGGGCGGAGAAGATGGATAAAACGGCTGTTGTGGTCCAGGACTATCCTGGCTTTATTTCCAACCGGATTTTGATGCCCATGATAAACGAAGCGATATTTGCGTTGCAAGAAGGGGTTGCCACCAAAGAAGGTATTGATACCGTGATGAAATTAGGCATGAATCATCCGATGGGGCCTTTAACTTTGGCGGATTTTATTGGTCTTGATACGTGTTTGGCCATCATGAATGTCTTGTATGAAGGATTTAAGGATTCGAAGTATCGCCCTGCGCCTTTGTTGCAAAAAATGGTCGATGCCGGACTCTTAGGCCGCAAGAGCGGTCGCGGCTTTTATGAGTATTCCCTGATGTAATAAAGAAGGTGGAGATGGGAGAACCCGAAAGAACTTTGTCTCTTTCGGGTTCTTTTTTTCTAGAGTTTGGTGGGGGTGATACTGTCTTGGAGCAAAACCGGTAACGTCACAGCCTTATAGCCCATTTGCTTTAATTGTTCCAAAATCGTTGTTAATGCGGCAAGAGTTTGAGAGCGATTGCCACCCCCGTCATGCATTAAAATAATGGCACCAGGCTTAATCTCGGTCGTGACATGTTGGACGATGGACCCGACACCGGGACGCGCCCAGTCTTTGGTGTCAATGGACCATAATACCACACGGTAACCATGTGCACCAAAAATTTTGAGAAGACCGGGCGATATAAGCCCGTAAGGCGGCCGGTAAAAAGCTTGGGCGTTAACCCCCAGTGAAGTGATGTAGCGGGCGGTTCGATTGGCGTCGGCCCACAAGAGATTGGCTCCTTTTGCGCGCAAATTTAAATGACTCCATCCATGGTTGGCAACCACCGATCCCTGTTTGGAGATGGCCGAGATCAGATCCGGAAAACGCTGGGCCTCGCTGCCGACAACGAAAAAGGTGGCGTGGGCATGGTAGCGGGACAAGATGTTGAGAATTAGGGGAGTGTATGCAGGTGAGGGGCCGTCGTCGAAGGTCAGCGCCACGACTTTTTTGGAGGTGGCAACATGCGTGATGACTTGTTGCGAACTGGCAGCCTGGCTGACCAGCCAAAACGCCAGTGTCAGAATAATCACAGGACTGAGTAGAAACCATCTTGATGTGCGGCTCACTGTGCGTTCGTCTCCTTTTGGGACAGCGCCCTTCTAATACAGGATATGTACGCACTGTGGACAAACAATATGCGATAAAGGGTCGGACGCCGGAGGATTAACATTGGTTGCAGAAATATATAAATGTCATATAATCTATATATGATGCACACATATTGTTCTGAGCAGTTTGAGAACCGGATTGATAAGGCCGTGGCACGGCGAAAAGCTCATCGTTTCCGTACAAATCGGCAATATTACATACTCATCAATAATTGGCGTTCGTGGAAGCGGAACCCCAAAGGGCTATGGAGGCTCTAGTTTTGATGTCTATTCGTCGGCGGCGGGCTCTTGCTATGGTGACAACAGGTTCTGCCTGCTCAGACGGGTTTACGCCTCTTCAAATTGCTCGTGCTATAACCGACATCAAAACATGGCATTGTGAAAACACCCTCTTTATCTGGTGGTCATTCGGACCCTACCCCACGAATCGGCAAGAAGATGTACTGAGCCAAATCAGGGATCAGATAATGTTGACACATGTGTGAGAAAGGCAGAAGAAAAGAGTATGAATGAAGCACTATGGCAAGAAATCCAACCTTGGATGCTACAAATCAGACGAAAAATCCATCAACATCCGGAACTAGGACTGAATACCCCGAAAACGGCGGCGCTTGTAGAAGCTTCTTTAGATGAATTGGGGGTCGATCACCGCCGTATCATTGAAAATGGGGTGCTCGCTCAAGTGGGACCAAAAGAAGGTGAAGCACTTTTGCTGCGGGCAGACATGGATGGATTGCCGGTGACGGAACAGACTCGTCTGCCTTTTAGTTCCTGCAAGCCGAACCGTATGCATGCCTGTGGCCACGACGCACACACTGCAATGCTTTTAGGGGCGGCTTATTATTTAAGTCGTTGCGAATCGGAATTAACTCATCCCGTTACCCTGATGTTTCAACCCGGTGAGGAGGGACCCGGCGGGGCTTTACCCATGATTGAAGCCGGTGTACTGTCTTTTCCTTCCGTAAGTCGTGCTGTGATGGCGCATGTTGACAGCGAACTACCATGGGGCAGTATCGGGGTATTCAGTGGACCGGCAATGGCTTCTCCGAACGATTTTGTCATCAAAGTGTTTGGACAGGGAGGGCACGCGGCCCATCCTCAATTGAGTGCCGATGCCATTGTCGCATCCAGTGCCATCATTCAAGGTTGCCAGACATTGGTGAGTCGCGAACAGAACCCCGTTGAACCCCTGGTTATAACATTTGGTACCATTCATGGCGGATATCGCGAAAACGTTATTGCAGACGGTGTCGAATTAACGGGAACCATCCGAATTCTCTCTCCCGATGGAATGGATGCGATTCTGGAGCGGTTTGTCAATATGGTGGAGCAAATCGCCCAGAGTTACCGAACAAGAGCGGAAGTGGCGATAAGCCGGGGATATCCGCCTTTGGTTGCCGATGCGGGGTGGACAAATGAAGTGGAAGCATTATTGCGACGTGAATTGGGTTCTCAAGCCGTGTTACGCCTTCCTGCGCCGTCAATGGGAGCGGAAGATTTTGCTTATATTGCTCAACGAGTTCCCGCAACGAATTTGCACGTGGGTGTGGTGGGACCGGATTTTGTCAGAGGAATTCACTCGTCTCAGTTTAATCTTGATGAAAGAGCCTTGATGACAGGAGCTAAAGCCTATGCCGCCGTGGCTCTTTATTTGTAAGTCGAATATTGTGGGCATAAGTCGTGAAGTCAGGGAGGTCTGTTGAGTGGATAATTACCCCAACCACTTGAATGAGCGCGGAGAAGTGCACATGGTCGATGTGGGCAAGAAGCTTCCCACCGAGCGTATGGCCCGGGCCCGCGGAAGCTTGCGGGCCTCCGCACAAATTTGCCAAGCTGTGTTAGAAGGGCGCGTGCCCAAAGGAGACGTTTTGGCCGTGAGCCGTGTGGCTGGGATAATGGCCGCCAAGAAAACCGGGGAATGGATTCCTTTATGCCATCCCTTGCCTTTAACGGCAACGGAGATCGAAATCGCCGTGAAAGACGATGGTTTCGTGGTGGAATCCCAAGTCCGCACAACGGCTGCAACTGGGGTGGAAATGGAAGCTTTGGTGGCCGTTACAGCCAGCCTATTAACATTATATGACATGCTAAAGAGCATGGATCGAACCATGGTTTTGAAGGATGTCGTTCTTTTAGAGAAGTCGGGAGGCCGTTCCGGCCACTTTATACGGGAAGGAAGGGACTATGTGGAAAATAGCGATTCTCACGAGTAGCGACAGAGGTGCCGCCGGGGAAAGGGAGGATACATCGGGACGTTTTCTTCGTGAGAGCGTGAAAGAACTGGGCACGCTTATGGATCAAAAAATTCTTCCCGACGATGAAGAGACTTTGGTAGCGCAATTACAAAGCTGGGTTGATCAAGGCATCGATTTGATTTTGACTACGGGAGGAACGGGATTGGGACCCCGCGACAACATGCCCGAGGCGACCAGGCGCATCATGACCCGTGAAGTGGTTGGCATGAGCGAAGCCTTGCGTGATGAATCCCGCAAGCACACACCTATGGGGATGCTGTCAAGAAATGTCTGTGCCCAAGCCCATGATACGCTAATCATTAACTTTCCGGGATCGCTGCCAGCGGTTCGGCAGCTTTTTCCAGTGGTGTTTCCGGTTTTGGATCATGCGCTCTCTTTAATCCACGGCATGACAGAACACAAAAATTCGTGATCCATATAGATATTTGGAGAGATATTACGATATGTGGAGGAAAATAGTAAAAAATCCGGAATTAGTTTGCCTGAGCATTATTTGACGCTTTCCAAGCTTTTGAGTAAACTGCTCTATGGGTACGTTAGCACTCAGGGACGTCGAGTGCTAACAAACAAAACATAAATTCAGACGTTGCAAGGAGGAGAATAACTGTGGAAGTTCGTCCACTTGGTGAGCACATTGTGGTGCAGATTTTAAGTGACGATGCTATGCCTTCGGGGATTGTGTTGCCCGACACCCGGAAGGACAATCCGCAGCGAGGTCGTGTGGTGGCGGTGGGTTCAGGACGCTTATTGTCCACCGGAACCAGAGTGCCACTGGAAGTTCAGTTAGAAGATGTGGTGCTATTTAACGAAGAGTCTGCAACGAAAGTGCGAGTCGAAGGCCACGATTACTGGCTGTTGAAGGAAGACGACGTCTTCGCGACATTAAGTCCGTCGATGGCTCACATGTAACGTTTTTGAGACCCGGCGAAGAGGACGATAACAGTAAAGTTATTGCGTGAGACGGCCATATCGATTAGCCGGCGTAAATGATCGGCCGACACGGCTGTCATAAGATCTTATATCCTGACGCTAGGGGTCTTGTGCAGTGCTCCCATAGGGGACATCTCTCGAAAGAGTCACTGTGCCGACCCAAACTTCAGGAATTCACATCGGTTTACTCATGTTTAGAAAGGCAGGTAAGAATCAATGGCTAAGCAAATGGTCTATGAAGAAGATGCGCGACGATCCTTAGAGCGCGGAGTCGACAAGCTCGCCAATGCGGTGAAAGTAACATTGGGTCCCAAAGGTCGGAACGTGGTTCTTGAAAAGAAATTTGGCGCTCCGCTTATTACCAATGACGGAGTCACCATTGCCCGGGAAATTGAACTGGAAGATCCCTTTGAGTCCATGGGAGCGCAATTGGTTAAAGAAGTAGCAACCAAAACCCAGGATGTGGCCGGTGACGGAACCACTACCGCGACCGTGTTGGCTCAGGCGATGATCCGGGAAGGCTTGAAGAATGTCACCGCCGGTGCCAACCCTATGAGCATTAAAAGGGGCATTGAACATGCAGTGAAAGTGACGGTTGAAGAAATTCGTAAACTTTCCACCCCTATCGAAGGCAAAGATGCCATTACCCAAGTGGCCTCAATTTCGGCCAATGACGCGGAAATTGGCCGCCTGATAGCCGAAGCCATGGAAAAAGTGGGATCGGACGGTGTCATCACCGTCGAAGAGTCCAAGACCACGGGTACCACGCTCGAGACGGTTGAAGGAATGCAATTTGACCGTGGATACATCTCTCCGTACATGGTCACCGACACCGAAAAGATGGAGGCGGTCTTAAGTGATCCCTACATCCTTATTACGGATCGTAAAATCTCTGCCATTCAAGATTTGCTCCCGGTTTTGGAGAAAGTCGTCCAGCGGGGCAAACCCTTGGTGATTATTGCCGAAGACATTGAAGGTGAAGCGTTGGCGACATTGGTGGTCAACAAACTCCGAGGCACTTTAACTGCCGTGGCTGTCAAAGCTCCGGGATTCGGCGACCGCCGTAAAGCAATGTTAGAGGATATTGCGATCCTAACCGGCGGGCAGGTCATTTCTGAGGACATTGGATTGAAGCTCGAAAATGTCACACCGGAAATGTTGGGCCAGGCTCGACAGATTAAAATTGCCAAAGAGGAAACCACGATTGTCGAAGGTCGCGGTGCCCAGGACGAAATCAAGAAAAGGGTTCAGGTTATCAAGAGGCAAATTGAGGACACCACATCGGATTATGACCGAGAAAAGCTGCAAGAGCGCTTGGCTAAACTTTCCGGTGGAGTCGCGGTGATTCAGGTGGGTGCGGCCACGGAAGTCGAACTTAAAGAGAAAAAGCTGCGTATTGAAGACGCGTTGTCAGCGACTCGCGCCGCTGTCGAAGAGGGTATTGTGCCGGGAGGCGGAACGGCTTTGATCCGGGCCATTACTGCCGTGCAAGCCATTGATGCCGTCGGAGATGAAAGAATTGGCATAAACATTGTGCGCAGGGCCTTGGAAGAGCCTGTTCGACAGATTGCCTTTAATGCCGGACTCGAAGGTTCGGTCATTGTGGAGACCGTGAAGAAGGCGTCAGGTAATGTGGGTTATGACGCACTGAACAATGAGTTGGTGGACATGGTGAAAAGTGGAATTGTCGATCCGGCCAAAGTCGTGCGTTCCACCGTGCAAAATGCGGGTTCGATATCCGCCATGCTACTTACCACAGAAGCCTTGGTAGCCGACAAGCCGGAGAAGAAGGAACCGGCCGGCGGTGCCGGTGGCGGTATGGGCGGCATGGGCGGTATGGGCGGCATGGGCGATATGATGATGTAGTCCCTGACCCAAGCGAAAGAGGAGAGCCTAAGATTTTATGCTCTCCTCTTTCTTTTTTGCCGGACGACATTAATAATAGACGCAAGAGGAAGAAAGTGCGCGAAGGCTCTCGGCCTATCGGTGTGAAGGAGAAGGGCCAAATGAAGAACGTGGGAACGGCGGGCTGAAAGACCTCTCTGGGATACGAAAAGCGTTATCCGGAACCAAACGAGGAGGAAATGACGTGTCGCCACTGCTGGTATCTTCGGTGTTGCTGGCGTCTTTTATTTTGGGGTCTGTCCCCTTTGGATATTTGTTGGCGCGGTGGCGTTTTCGAACAGATATTCGAGAACATGGAAGCAAGAATATCGGGGCGACCAATGTCGCCAGAACTTTTGGCCTTTGGGTAGGGCTCAGTGTTTTATTTTTGGACGCCCTGAAAGGTGCTACCGCCGTTTTTATCGCTTACCATTTATTGGCACATCATGAGGTTTGGGTTTCATTAGCGGGTCTGGCAGCTATGTTGGGACACATTTTTTCACCCTTTATGAAATTTAAAGGCGGGAAAGGCATTGCGACCGGTCTGGGTGTATTGGCCGTATTGTTTTGGCCGGCGGCCGTAATCGCTATATTGGGGTTTACCTTGGTTGTGTTGACATTTCGGATTGTTTCTTTGGCGTCTCTCGCGGCTATGGTCGCTGCTTTGGCAAGCTTTTGGGTATTTGGTCAAACGACAAATTTTTGGTTTTTTGGTATACCCGCGGTGATTTTGGCCCTTTGGGCTCACAGAAGCAATTGGCGTCGATTATTTAAAGGGCAGGAACCCCGTTTTGGCCGCTGATTCCACCTTCTCCACATCCTTTTGCCATACGAGGCTTGTTTTGCCATGGCGGTAGGTGTTTGCCGTGCAGACAGTTTGGATAGGATATGGAATGAAATAAGTAAAATGGGGAAAGCTGACTGTTAGATAATACCTTTGCCAAAGCAACATGAGAGTATAGGAATCTCAAGAATCTAGAGTCTATTTGAGTCTAAGGAGGCTTATCTCATTGGAAGTGACCTTATCTCAGCTTATCGAATCGGCGCCGGAGTTGGCGGTCGTATTAAGGACTGACATTCGCAAGGGGCGGTTGCCGGCAAAAAGGCAAGAAGGGGTAGCCGGACGTCCTTATGTAGTCGATACCCAAGACTTATCGCAGTCGGAGCGGGAAGCATTTCGCCTTTTGGCACAGGACTTTGAGTCGGGGCGGGAGGCTGTACGTCCCAGGCGCAGTCAGCCGACACGTTTGACTCCACCTTCGCCGGGAGCCGCGGACGTCAACAATTGGCAACCTTTTATGAAGATCATGGAGTCACAGCAGGCGATGATGAAGCAACTTTTGGAGGTCTTGACGGATGAAATGAGACATCGCCAGGAGCGTGTGGACAGGCAGGCTCGGGAAATGCAGGAGCTATCCTATAAACTGGGTCAGTCTCATCAACAGATCGATCGTTTGGAACGCTTGCTTAAGGATCACTCCAACAACCATCTGGAACAAGCCTAGCATCGTCACAGAAATCGTTCGCCACGGTGTTGCGAATAGGGGTAGGTGATTTGACAAAAGCCTTGGTGGCTTCTGCCAAAATCTCACCTACCCGGTTTAGTTTCCCATAAAAGTTCGGTAAGATGGTGACGAAGACTTAAAAGCTCGTCATTGACGTTACACGCAAAGGAGTTGCGCTATGAAACACGCCAATCATTCGGATCAGCCTTTATTTTCCATTGGTGCGGTCAAAGAGGCTACCGGTTTAACCGAGAGGCGCATAAGGTATTATGAGACATTACATTTCATATCACCGCGGCGTACCCAGGGCAATCAACGTTTGTACGCGCAAGGGGACATTGATCGTCTCAAATATATCAAGAGTCTTTTGGACCACGGTGTGTCCCTGAAAGAAGTCCGCGTGCAATTGCAACAGGAGGATTTGATGAATCGGGAGCATGATTACGATGATGAGGTGGAACGTGACGCCGAGAGCTTCTTTCAAGGAAAACTCATTGCACGCAAAGCAGAAATCCATCGAGAGTCACTCTACCCATTAATCAACCGCCATGAGATTATACGTCGGCTGACTCGTAACCATACCAATGGTCACGACGATACGAAAGGAGACCAGTAAAGGTTGCACGGAACACAAAAAGAAGGACTTGAAGTGCTCTTGCCGGCAAAGGAAATAGCGGGCCGCGTTGAGATTTTGGGAAGGCGTATTACGTTGGATTACGAAAATAAGCCATTGATTTTGATTGGAATACTCAAAGGAGCGTTTATGTTTTTAGCCGATCTTATTCGGAAGATCGATTTACCCATGTCCGTCGATTTTATGGCACTGTCGTCCTACGGCAATTCCACAAAGTCTTCGGGTGTAGTTCGTATCATCAAGGATCTGGATTACAGCTTGGAAGGACATCACGTCGTGGTGGTGGAAGATATCGTGGATACGGGACTGACCTTGAATTACATTTATGGACACATCAAATCGCGTGGGGCCCTTAGCGTGAAAATTTGTTCGTTGCTCGACAAGCCAGGGCGCCGGCAAGTTGCGGTGCCCTTGCATTATAAAGGGTTTGAAATTCCCGATGAATTTGTGGTGGGTTATGGCTTGGACGTAGACGAGAAGTACCGCAATTTACCGGATATCTGCAAGTTGGTGAGGGCCAGTGAATGAACGAAACGGTTCTGATATTGGATTTTGGTGCGCAATATAATCAACTTATCGCACGCAGAGTGCGCGAAGCTCAGGTGTTTTGCGAAGTTGTGCCATGTGATATATCAGCCGAGGATGTGAGGCAAAAGCATCCTGCCGCCATCATCCTTTCCGGGGGGCCGGCCAGTGTGTTCGAAGCCGATGCACCGACCATGGACCCCGCTATTTTGTCATTGGGGATCCCCACATTAGGGATATGTTACGGAATGCAACTCATGGCTTATTTATTGCATGGCACGGTCACACCGGCGGAACACCGCGAGTATGGGCGGACGGCGATGACCGTGGTTCAAAAGACGCCGCTGTTTTTTCATGTTCCGGAAGTGAGTACGGTTTGGATGAGTCACGGGGATCATGTGTTGGATGTGCCGGCTGGCTTTCACATACTGGCCTTTACACCCACCACACATGTTGCGGCGATGGCCGATCCCGATCGCAACCTCTGGGCAGTTCAATACCATCCGGAGGTGCACCACACCCAATCAGGCTTCCGGATGCTTCAAAATTTTCTCTATGACATTGCCCGTGTGCCCGCAAACTGGAAACCTGCCGCGTTTATTCCGAGTGCTGTCAAGCACATTCAAGACGCCGTGGGAGGGGGGAAGGCACTAATTGCCTTATCCGGGGGAGTAGACTCGGCAGTGGCGGCGGCCATCGCCCAAGAAGCCATCGGATCGAGGCTCACGGCCATGCTCATTGATAACGGGTTAATGCGGGAAGGCGAAATTGAAGAAGTTCTCACCGCTTTTCCTTCTCTCGATCTTCGTGTCCTTAGGCGAGGGGATATATTTTTTCGGGCATTGGAAGGAGTAAGGGACCCGGAAGCCAAACGTAAAATCATTGGTCGCGAGTTTATTCGCGCTTTCGAAGAGGGAAAAGAGGACATTGGATCCGTCAAGGTGTTGATTCAAGGTACGGTGTACCCTGATGTTATCGAATCCGGTAATCAAAATGCTCGGACCATTAAATCCCATCACAATGTGGGAGGATTGCCTAAAGATGTCGGATTCGAAATCATAGAACCCTTAAGGTGGTTATTCAAAGACGAAGTCAGGCAGGTTGGCCAGGCTTTGGGGTTGCCCGAAACGATAGTATGGCGTCAACCCTTTCCGGGGCCCGGATTAGCCGTGCGGATTACCGGGGAGGTGACTCCCGAGAGAGCAGCGATTTTGCGCCGGGCCGATGCCATTGTTCGCCAGGAAATTCGTGAATCCGGTTTGGAGAGGTCCATTTGGCAAGCATTTGCTGTTTTGTTGGATGTTCAAACGGTGGGAGTGATGGGTGATGGGAGAACCTATGGGTTTCCGGTAGTCATTCGGGCCGTGGAAAGCATAGATGGGATGACCGCTGATTGGGTGCGCTTGCCCTATGATCTTTTAGAAAAGATCGGCAACCGTATTATTGGCGAGGTTCCGGAAATAAATCGCGTGGTTTATGATGTGACATCGAAACCGCCCGGAACGATTGAATGGGAATAAGATAGAGCCTTTAAAAAGCAGGGCCGGGGGAATGATCCTTGGTCCTGTTTGCATTGTCATGGTATCCGATTAGTCTCGACAAGTCCGAACAATTTCGATAATATTTAAATTGATTGTTCGGCAATCATGAGGGAGGGGCAAATTCATTGATAAGCCGCTATACTCGGCCTGTGATGGAGAATCTTTGGTCCGATCAAAATCGGTACAACCGATGGCTTGATATTGAGCGTTATGTCGTGGAAGCATGGGAATCCTTGGGCGTCATTGGGCACGGCGTTGCCGAGAGGTTGAAAGAAGCCACAGTGGATCCAAACCGGGTAAATGTTTACGAAAAGACTTTTCACCATGATGTGATTGCGTTTATCAATGCCGTCGGAGAAACCGTCGAACCCGAGGATGCTAAATATATCCATTTTGGACTGACCTCGACAGATGTCGTGGATACAGCCTTGTCTTCATTGATTCGCGACAGTTTGGAAATTGTTCTGGATGACCTGAAAAACTTACGGGCAGTGGTACGTGATCTGGCCCTCCGCTACAAAGCTGTACCGATCATGGGGCGAACCCATGGTATTCATGCCGAACCTACCAGTTTCGGATTAAAATTGGCGTTATGGTGGCTGGAATTGGAGCGGGATTATGAGCGCATCGACCGGGCCCGAGAAACGATTAGCGTGATCAAAATCTCCGGTGCCGTCGGCAATTACGCCAACATTCCGCCGAATATTGAAAAGATGGTGGCAAAAAAATTACACATGACACCGGCACCGTTATCTACGCAGGTCTTGCAACGGGACCGACATGCGGAGGTCATTTCTTCCTTGGCGATTTTGGCTGGGACCTTGGACAAAATCGCCACCGAAATTCGCCATATGCAACGCACCGAAGTGGGAGAAGTCGCCGAACCCTTTGAAGAGGGTCAGCGTGGATCGTCGGCCATGCCGCATAAACGCAATCCCGTCATGGCCGAACAGATTTCGGGATTATGCCGGATTTTGCGCGGCTACATGACTCCTGCCTTGGAGGATATGGCATTGTGGCATGAAAGGGATATTTCGCATTCTTCGGTAGAGCGCGTGATTTTTCCGGACGCCACCACGCTTGCCGATTACCTGCTTGATACCATGACTCGCATTATGCAAGGACTTACCGTGAATACGAAAAAGATGAGGGAAAACATCGACTTAACCGGAGGCTTAGTATTTTCTCAAAAGATACTGTTGGCTTTGGTGGAGGCGGGAATGACCCGGGAAGACGCTTATAAACGGATACAGGGCCACGCCATGGCTCAGATGAAGGAATCTTTGCCCAGTTTTCAAGATCGTGTCATGGGAGACTCTAAGGTCAGTGAGTATCTCTCCACGGAAAGAATCCAATCATTATTTGCTGTTGAACCCTATTTGAAGGAAGTCGACGCGATTTATCGCCGCATTGGATTGATGGATGAGACGGACACGGAGGGAGAATAATTGAGATGACAGCCGGAGAATTGATCTATGAGGGGAAAGCAAAGAAAGTTTTCCACAGTGATGTACCCCATGTCGTCATTGTTGAATTCAAAGATGATGCTACTGCATTTAACGGAGAGAAGAAGGGGCAAATAACCAATAAAGGCGCCGTCAATGCCGTCATGTCGGCCAAAATATTTCAGGTATTGGAATCAGAGGGGATCGCCACTCATTTCCGAGAGCAACTGGATACACGTCGTCTCAGTGTCGATTGGCTGGAAATGATTCCTTTGGAAGTGGTGGTGCGCAACCGTGTGGCCGGCTCTTTGGAAAAGCGCATCGGGCTCAAAGAAGGCAGTGTGTTGGAACAAGCCGTGACGGAACTGTATTTGAAAAATGACTCTCTGGGCGACCCATTGTTGAACGACGATCACATTCGAGTGCTGAGAGTGGTTGATTCGGCATTGCTGGAACAGATGCGCAAGCAGTCCAGCCGAATTAACACCATTTTGCAGCATTTCTTTGAACAGCGGAACTTAATTCTTGTCGACTTCAAATTGGAATTTGGTCTTAGGCAGGGGCAATTGGTTTTAGGTGATGAAATTTCTCCGGATACATCAAGGCTGTGGGATCGAACCACACTCAAAAAAATGGACAAGGATCGGTTTCGGCGCGATCTAGGGAGTGTCGAAGAGGCCTATAACGAAGTTCTGGAGAGGGTTTTGTCATGATCTTTGATGTGGTGGTCAACGTATCCTTGAAAGAAGCGGTTTTGGACCCGGCGGGACAGTCTACGGCCAAAGTCTTGCATAACATGGGTTATTTGGCAGAAAATGTGCGCATCGGCAAACAGATTAAACTGCAGCTTGAGGCGGCCAATGTTGTCGAAGCGAGAGAACAGGTTAATCAAATGGCAGAAAGATTGTTGGCCAATCCGGTCTTGGAGAGATATGACATTGTGGTGAGAGAGCCATGAAGGTAGGGGTTGTGACATTTCCCGGATCAAATTGCGACACGGATACTATGGCTGCCATGGAACAGCTAGGGGTTCAGGCCTTGCCCTTGTGGTATACCGAGAAATCTTTACACGGTGTGGAGCGATTGATATTGCCGGGAGGGTTTTCTTACGGCGATTATCTCCGAAGCGGGGCCTTAGCGGCCCAGGCCCCGATTATGGATGCCGTTGAAAAGGCCGTGAGCGAAAGTGCGCTACCCGTTTTGGGAATTTGCAACGGATTTCAAATTCTGTGCGAGCGTGGTTTATTACCCGGCGCTTTACGGCCCAATTCATCCGGAGAATTCCGCTGTACATGGGAATATACGCGTGTGACATCCGTTCCTGAAGGATTTTTCGGGTTGAAAGAGGGGGATGTGCTGAGAATGCCTATTGCGCATCATGAAGGAGCTTATGGGGTAGCTTCCGGTCAATTGCAAGCCTTATTTGAAAATCACCAAGTGTTTTTGCAATACAGTGACGAAAAGGGGGTCCTGCATGCTCTCACCAATCCACAGGGATCCGTAGCTAATATTGCAGGAATCACTCAAGGATCCGCGATGGGATTAATGCCCCATCCTGAAAGAGCTATGGCAATCTACCTCGGATCGGCTGACGGTCAACGGTTTCTGAAGGCGTGGTTAGGGGAGGACGGTTCGTGAATTTCCGCGATGTGGGACTGACTCAAGAAGAATTTGAGATTATCCAACGGCAGTTGGGACGTAATCCCAATGACTTGGAACTCGGATTGTTTGGGGTGTTGTGGTCGGAGCACTGCAGTTACAAGAGTTCGAAAAGTCTCTTGTCGTGGTTGCCCCATGAGGGTCGGGCTGTCATTCAAGGACCGGGCGAAAATGCCGGAATAGTCTCGTTAAATGAAGACATTCAGGTTGCGTTCAAAGTGGAAAGCCACAACCATCCTTCTTATGTGGAACCGGTGCAAGGGGCAGCTACGGGTGTGGGAGGCATTCTTCGCGACATTATAGCTATGGGAGCACGCCCGGTGGCATTAGCCGATTCTCTGCGCTTTGGAACCGACGACGCTGCAAGAATGATCCAAAACGGTGTAGTGGAAGGAATCGGCAAGTATGGCAATGCAATCGGAATTCCGACCGTGAATGGAGAAGTGGCCTACAGTCCGGTTTATGACAAGAACCCCTTGGTCAATGTGATGGCGATTGGATTATTATCGGGCGAGCACAGCGTGAACGCCAAAGGAGCCCGTCCCGGGTCCTACCTGGTTCTTCTTGGCCAACCGACGGGGCGCGACGGGATCCATGGCGCCAGCCTATTGGCTTCACAAGATTTTGGCAATGTGACGGATGACATGCGGCCTACCGTGCAAGTCGGTGATCCATTCATGGGTAAAATGCTGATGGAAGCCACGCTCCAAGCCATTGCTACCGATAAATTGGACGCGGTTCAGGATCTGGGGGCGGCCGGATTGACTTCTTCCGTAGCTGAATTGGCTTATCGCTCCAAAGTCGGCGCAATAATTCGCCTGGAACTGGTAGCCTGCCGGGAACAGGGTATGACACCTTATGAAATAATGTTGTCGGAGACTCAGGAACGTATGCTGCTAGTTGTTTCTCCGGACCATTGGCCCGTGATTGAGCCCCTCGTCCGGCACTGGGAAGTGCCATACGGCATAATTGGAGAAATTACGGAAGATCGGCATTTGGTCGTGGCCTGGGACGGCGAGATTCGTGCATCGGTGCCCCCCGAAATATTGGCTGGTTCTTGTCCCTTACGTTCTGCCTCGCCCAAATGGGCTGACGAGATCCGGCGTAATGTGCCGAACCTGACTCCCTTTCGCCCTTTGACATTTGATGCTAAAGAAGCCGTGGCTGTTTTGGGTTCCTATGATTGTCGGAGCAGACACCCTATCTTTGACCGTTATGACTCCATGATCTTAACCAATACCGTGTGGGGCCCTAATCATGATCTGGCGATTTTGCGCGTCAGAGGGTCGAACGAGGGATTGGCCATTGCTGTTTCGGGACCGGGGCGTTACGCGGCCATAGATCCTTATAGTGGCGGAATGGCTGGCGTCAGTCGGGTAATCGGCCTCTTAGCCGGTCAAGGTGCAGAGGTTTTGGGATTGACAGACGGTGTTAATGCCGGCAATCCGGATAAGGAGCAGGTGTTTAAAGAGCTCACCGGCTTAATGGCGGGTGTTGCCGATGCCTGTAAGGTATTTGAGGTGCCGGTTACCGGTGGGAATGTTTCCTTGCACAATGAGACAGACGGAGATTCGATTTGGCCCACCGTCGTCATAGGGGCGGTAGGACGCCATCATCATCCCTTGGAACCTATCCCCGACGGCCCATGGCGGGAGGAAACGGACATTGTGCATGTCCATCCCCACGGCGAGTGGAGTCTCGGCGGCAGCGTCTATGAGTCTCTCTTTCACCGGTTGAGTGCATACCCCAGACTCGATCCGAAGCGTGTTGCCGACTTGTATCAAGTTTTAGCCCAGCTTGCCACAAAAGTGCCGTCCTATGCAATGCGCATGATAGGATCCGGAGGGTTATTTGTGACTTTGGCCAAAACTTTGTTGACAATGCCCTCCCGTTTGGGAATGGATGTCAGCATACCGCCGGAAGATGCGGTAAGACACCTGTTCAGCGAGGTGTCGGGACAATGTCTGATTTTTTGCAACCCCGGAACTACGAAGAGTGTGCTGGAATTGTTAAGCCCCGTCACGGCGGCCGATGTCATTGGACGGGTGATACCTCGTTCTGATCTCGTCATTCACCTAAGGCAGTCTTATGCGTTCGAGAGAACAAAACTCGACAGAGTATTTCGAGACGGTTATGGAGGGTAACCATGGCAGATGAGTTGCACGAGGAATGTGGGGTCTTTGGAATTTTTGGTGATGAGAGGGCGGCCTTAAAATCCTATTGGGGAACGTTCAGTCTTCAGCATCGCGGACAAGAGAGTGCGGGGCTGGCAGTCTTGCATAATGAAGAAATTACGGTTCATAAGGGAATGGGGCTGGTGACAGAGGCTCTCAAAGTTGAAGAGGAAAGCCAGCGTCTTGGCCTTGCGGCTATGGGGCACGTGCGGTATTCGACGACCGGTGAGTCGTCCATTGTGAATGCTCAGCCCTTATTGATGAAAACACGCTTCGGACTTCTGGCACTTGGACAAAATGGCAATCTGGTGAACGCCGCCGGCCTTCGCCAACAACTGGAACAAGAAGGGGCCATTTTCCAAGGAACGACAGACAGCGAAGTGCTCTCTCATCTGATTGCCCGAAGCGGGCGGCAATCTTTTTACGAAGCACTGAAAGAATCCTTGGCAAAGCTCCAAGGAGGTTTTGCGTTTACCGTCCTGACTCAAGATGCCTTGTATGGCGCCCGGGATCCTCAAGGAATCCGTCCCCTGGCCCTTGGTCAAACCGAGCACGGTGCTTATGTACTGGCTTCGGAGTCCTGTGCTTTTGATGTGATTGGCGCTCATTATGTTCGGGAGATTGCACCGGGGGAACTGATCACCCTTCGCCACAATGGTATTGAGGCCGATCGTTTCGTGAATTTTTCCATGGATCGCGCCTTGTGCAGTTTTGAGATGATTTATTTTGCCCGTCCGGATTCACGTATAGAAGGACAAAGTACGTACATAATCCGGCGCCGGCTGGGCGAAATACTGGCACAAGAATCCCCGGCTGTGGCCGATGTTGTGATCGGAGTTCCGGATTCCAGTACGCCCGCGGCAATGGGATACGCCACGGCGGCGGGCATTCCATTTGATATGGGTTTGGTCAAGAACCGGTATGTCGCACGAACTTTTATCAGTCCGAATCAGGCTTTGAGGGAAGCAGGCGTGCAATTGAAACTTTCCGTTGTCAAAGAAGTGGTAGACGGGAAACGCATTGTGTTGGTTGATGACAGTTTGGTACGGGGAACCACCTCTCGCCACTTGATTCAAATTTTGCGTCGTGCCGGGGCCAGGGAGGTTCATATGCGGATCGCTTCGCCTCCTTACACCGATCCGTGTTATTACGGCATCGACACCTCCCGGGCTACGGAGTTGGCTGCCCGCAATATGAATCGTGAACAGATTCGAAAGACCGTAGGCGCCGATTCTCTGGCCTATTTATCCCTGCAGGGTTTAAAAACCGGGTTGTCTCAAGACGGTTGGTGCATGGCATGTTTTGGGGCTGGTTATCCCGTACCCTTAAGAGATCACACCGACATTGCTCTGGATATTACGAAAGGCGGCAATTAGCGCGATGGATAGAATTGGAGGGCGGTACAAGCTTGCAATATAAAGATGCTGGTGTGGATATTGATCAGGGAAATGAGGCCGTAAGACGAATTCGGCCTTGGGCATTTAAGACATATCGCCCCGAAGTCGTTGACGGTGTCGGGGGATTTGCCGGTGCGTTTGCCTGGCAAGAACCCGGGGTATTGCTCGCGGGAGCCGATGGCGTGGGCTCTAAACTGCTGGTTGCTCAAGAAATGGGCAGACTGGATAGCATCGGGATAGATCTTGTGGCCATGAATGTTAACGACATTTTGGCTCAAGGCGGGGAGCCCTTATTCTTTTTGGACTATATCGCGACGCACAAAATTATGCCGGACGAAATCGAACAACTGGTCCAAGGTATTGCCAAAGGCTGCTTACAGGCCAAGTGCACACTTTTGGGAGGGGAAACTGCGGAATTGCCGGAGATTTACGAGTCGGCTCATTTTGATTTGGCCGGTTTCGGTGTGGGGCGTCAGGTCTATACTCCCGAAGAAGCCGTCAAAGACGGTGATTTGCTCTTGGGACTGGCGTCCAGTGGCTTTCACTCTAACGGCTATGCGCTTTTGCGGAAAATTGCGCGGGACAATCACTTGGATTGGGACCGAACTTATCCCGAGATTGAATCCGGAACATTGGGCGAAAGGTTTTTGACTCCTACCCAAATTTATGTCCAAGCCGTTCACAAACTGTGGAGCAGGGTGTCTGTGAAAGCCATGGCCCACATAACCGGGGGAGGATTGACCGAGAATGTGCCGCGAACACTGCCAAAAGGATTCGCAGCGGTCATTGATTCCCATTCATGGCCACGCAGCGAGTTCATGCAATGGATAAAACAATTGGGTGCCGTAGATGATGATGAGTGGCGTCGAACCTTTAATGACGGGGTGGGGTTTACGGTGGTCATTGCACCACAGGATCTGACTCCGGCCCAAGCCGTTTTGACGGAACACAAAATCGATTCCTATGTGATTGGCCGGGTCGTGCCGACCGATTCGGCACAAGGGGTGATTTGGTCGTGAAGTGGGCGGCATTAGTCGGGGGATACGGCAGCAATTTGGAGGCCATGCTGGAGTACGGTAATCCCATTTCGTTGGTTATTTCTCATAAAAAGGACGTGCGTGCACTCGACGTCGCTCAAAGCTTTGGCATTGCCTCTCAAACACTCTTGCCAAAAAGTTTTGTGAGCAGAGAGGCATATGACCAAGCGCTTCTGAACCTCTTGATTGACGAGAATATTGAGGCTGTGGCACTGGCCGGGTACTTGCGGTGGTTGGATGCCTCTACTGTCGCTTATTATATGGGGCGAGCTCTCAACCTACATCCGGCGCTGCTTCCGGCCTTTCCGGGATTAAACGCCATCGAACAGGCCTTTGACTATGGAGTATTTTGGACGGGAGTGACGGTTCATTTCGTGGACAATGGGCATGATAGTGGGCCGGTAATTGCTCAGGTGCCCGTGCCTCGTTATCGAGAAGACACTGTGGAGGACCTTCGCCTGCGAATTCACTACCATGAACATCGGCTGTATCCGAGGATTGTTGATGCTGTGGATAGAGGACTTGTGGGGTTGGACGGAAAGCAGGTAATTTGGAAGGAGTCGAAATCATGGATCAATGGGCAATATTGAGCGTCAGCGACAAAACCGGATTAAGCGAATTGGCCCAGGGATTTTTGTCCCAAGGTATTAAACTGTTGGCCAGCGGAGGAACGTACCGATTTTTACGAAACCAAGGTATTGAAGTGTCAGCCTTGGAAGATCTTACAGGATTTACAGAGATCCTGGGGGGACGGGTGAAAACGCTTCACCCCAAGATTTATGCGGGTATTTTGTCACGCGAAACTCCCGAGGATGCCAAAGATCGGGAGAGCATTGGATCTCCGGCGATTGTTGCCGTGGTCGTGAATCTGTATCCTTTTGAAACCCGGTGGCAAGAAGGAGCCGGTAAGGAGCAATTAGTCGAGGAAATTGATATCGGAGGGGTATCCCTTATCCGGGCCGCAGCGAAAAATTATATGCGGACTTTGGTTTTGGTGGACCCGCGGCAATATCATGAAGCGTTACAGCTGCCATTGGCCGAAATGTCTCCGTCCGACAGGTTGAAACGGGCCCAAGAGGCGTTTTCTCATGTGGCTTATTATGACACCATGATTGCCAATTGCTTGAACCAGTGGACCGATCCTCCACTCAAGCCTGTTGCCCAGGAACTCTTTACCCTCAGTGGCCATAGATGGGGTGAATTGCGCTACGGGGAAAATCCCCATCAGGTTGCGGCTTTTTATGCTACGCCCGGGCAGACAGGATTTCAAAATGCCACCGTTCATCAGGGAAAAGCGCTATCATACAATAATCTTGCCGATGCAGATACTGCGTGGCGTCTTGCGTCCAGTTTACCCGCTCCCAATGCGGTTGCGGTCAAGCACCAAACGCCTTCGGGAGTCGGTATGGGCAGTACTTTGGAAGAGGCCTATCTTAAAGCCTATGAAGCCGATCCCGTATCGATCTTCGGTGGAATTGTGGCTGTCAAGGGAACGGTGGACGAAAAGCTGGCTCAGCATCTGACCAGCATTTTTCTCGAAGTCGTGATTGCGCAAGATTACACTCAAGAGGCTCTTAGCATTTTGGCCGCCAAGAAAAATCTGCGGGTGTTGGCCATGCCTTTTCAATTACCCTCTTATGCCGAAGAAGTTCGGACAGTCAGCGGGGGATTTTTGGTTCAGCAGCGTGATGTTGTGACGCTCCCCTTTGAAAACTTAAAGCATGCGGGCGGACCCGAAGCCGATCTCTCCCGCTGGAAGACAGATCTTACGCTGGCATGGACTACCGTCGGATTTGTCAAGTCCAATGCGATAGTCGTCGTGAAAGACACCATGACCGTGGGGATCGGCGGAGGGCACACCAATAGAATCGACGCTGCCCGTCAGGCCTTGGAACAAGCCAAAGAACAGGCCCGGGGAGCCGTACTCGCTTCCGATGCTTATTTCCCATTTGGTGATGTCATGACTGAAGCGGCGAAATACCATATCGGTCTGGTGATTGAACCGGGAGGTTCAATCCGGGACAAGGAATCCATCGAAGTGGCTAACTTGCATGAAATACCGCTTTACTTTACCGGTGAACGTCATTTTCGCCATTAAGAGGAGGTGATCCGAGAATGACAGGTGATCTGGTGGGGTTGTTGCCGCAATCAAATCTTGCCGGGATTCTGGTTATCGGGCAGGGAGCACGTGAACATGCAATATTATGGGGCATTTCCAAAGACGCACCAAGGGTGCCGGTTTATGCGGCTCCCGGCAATGCGGGAATTGAAGACTTGGCCGTGTGTGTTCCCGTGTCTACAGCGGTTGATATCGCCCGCTGGGCCGAAAACAAGGGACGTTTATTGGTGATCGTAGGTCCTGAAGATCCTTTAGCCCAAGGTGTGGCCGATATGTTGCGCCGTCAAGGACATGTGGTGGTGGGCCCCTCTCGACAAGCTGCTCGGTTGGAAAGCAGCAAAGCCTTTGCTAAAGAGTTTATGAACCGCCATCATATTCCCACGGCATCATGGAGACTTTTTCACAGCCCTGAAAAGTTGCGTGATTTTGTTATGAGCGGCACCAAATGGCCGCTTGTGCTCAAACAAAGCCGGTTGGCACAGGGCAAGGGCGTGGTGGTGGCGCAAAATCGGGATGAAGCCTTGGAGGTTGTCGCCGACTGGAATGGCGTTGATCACCTATATGATGATGGTGTCATCGCCGAGGAATGTCTGGTCGGACGGGAGGTCTCGGTTCACGTTCTGACCAATGGGGAAGAATACGTTTGGTTGCCTTTGGCACAAGACTACAAACGCCTCAACGCCCGGCCTAACAGTCCCAACACGGGCGGTATGGGCGCTTACGCTCCTGTAAATTGGTTGAAGGTTCAAGAGAGGAAAGAGATTGATGACGAGATTTTGAGACCGGTTATTCGGGCTATAAATGAAGAGAGAATGCTTTATCGCGGAATCTTGTATGTAGGACTCATGATGACTGGGAAGGGCCCGCAAGTGCTGGAATTTAATGTGCGCTTCGGAGATCCGGAAACTGAAGTGATCATTCCCATAATGGACATCCCTTGGACGGCATGGTGGTGGGCATTAGGGCAGGGCTATCTGCTTGAAACTGCTTTACCGGACCCTCGAGGCGCGGCAGTAGCGGTCGTTATGGCTTCGGAAGGATATCCCCGAGTGCCTGTGAAGGGTCAGATTGTGGAGATCGATCCGTCTCCCGGCGGCTTAATTTTCCATGCTGCCACACATCGCGAAAAGGACCGGTTGATAGCCGCAGGCGGGCGCGTATTAGCCGTCGTTGGACTGGGGTCTGAGTTGGAAATAGCCCGGAAGCAAAGCTATCGGCAGATTCAAGCCATTTCATTTCCCCAAAGCCAGTACCGGAATGATATTGCCCGAGACCGGCGCGACTCCGAGTAAGTTGCGCCTAATTGGGGCACTCTGAATACACACTTGTGTGGTGTTCGGAGGAGGCATTAGGCATGAGATTTGGGAAAGTATGGGGAATAAGTCTCGTCGGTGTGATACTCATTGCGACCCCTGCTTGCAGTTTCACGATGGGAGCTCCGGCTCCCGAACATTCCAGCACGGCATCGACTGACAAGAGTGGAGGCTCAAGCGGATCGAGTTCGGGTTCATCCTCAGCCAATGGCGGTAGTTCCGGATCAACATCGGGATCCAAGGGAAGTTCTTCAACGGGAGGCGGATCATCCGGTTCCTCCTCTTCTTCCGGCAAAGAACCTTCTATGGAAATACAAAAAGCTGTGCGCGATGAAATGGAAACACCGCGGATAGAGCGGCTAATTGCCGAGACGATTTCCACTAGCCAGTTACAACAGGCCTTGATGACATCGGCTGGGCAGTCAGCATTAGACAAGGCGGTCGTGGTGGTAATGAATAGCCCGACCTTTCAAAAGACATTGGAAACCGAGGTGACAAAATCATTAAGTTCCCCTCAGATCACCACCATGATCGATACGGCCGTAAAGACGAGTTTGGTCAAAATGCTTGCGTCATCTTCGGGTAGCAGTTCCGGAAAGTCCTCGTCATCCCAAGGGGGCTCTTCTTCCGATTCTCAAAGCTCCTCGTCGTCGGGCCAGTCATCCTCAAGCAGTTCAGGGGATGGTTCCAGCGGTACTTCCGGTTCCTAACGGGTTCTTTAGAATTTATTTGCTTCCGACACTATCGCTGAAGTGAGGAAATTTTCGGCTGTTTCGGTCTTTGGTTCTTGGGAACAGATGGCGTAAGGTATTATGTTGGCTTAACAAGGAACGAAGGACGGAAACTAGCATAGTCTTTGCCGTAAGATTTGGTGTTTTTTTAGGATATCCGTCACGGACGGGAACAGGACATCGTCCGTCCATGACGGACTTTGGATGGCAATACAAGTCATTTTAGGGCGTGAGATCAAAAGACGACTTGATCTTGGCCCGGAAATGGGAAGAAGTCCTTGCTGTCAGCGTGCCAAGACATTAAGCACTTCTTCATAATGTTCCCGGTTTCCAGCTTGAAAGGCCGTATTTTGAAAGATCAGTCGATGCTCACGATCGAGGACAAAAACAGAACGCTGGGCAAATCCTCCTGTCGTGTCGTAGACCTCATAAGCCTGGGACACCGTGCGCATCCAATCCGCCCCTAATTCATACGGCAAGCCCCCCAATGATTCTTTGAACACCCGTTGTGCATATGTTTGGTCAGTGCTTAAGGCGATAAGAGACGCCCCCGCGTTTTGGATTTTTTTGAAGTCCCCTCTCCAAGTGGACAGTTCTTGGATTCAGCCAGGGGTAAAAGCCAACGGAAAGAAGGCTACGATGAGTGGCCCCCGCCGAGTGTGTTCACGGGATGAAAAGGTGGTTCCATTTGTGGCTTGGACCTGGATTTCAGGTGCTGTGTCCCCCAATTGCATGTCATCTCTCCTTTGATAGACAAGAGTGATTTTCATTATCATTGTCCCATTGTTACTTGCGAGATTCAAGGGCTATGAGTTTTAATGATAGGGTGAACGCCCGCTTATTCGAATGAAGCACGTCCCGGAAGGATCTCAGAGGATACGCAAGAGTACGATGCACTAATCACAAATTTCGGGAAGGGAGTTGTGATTTTTTGACGTTTTCCGTGAAAATACGCGTCATGGAGCCTCAGGACATTGACCTCGTTTTGGAGGGGCTGACGGGATATGACGTTTATAAACCGTGTATCTATGTCGAACGCTGTTGAACAGAAAATCTTACTGGACAGCGGACCACTTTTCTGGCATTGGACCAAGATGACTTTGCCGGATGGGCGCGGGGTGATGTTCCACAACCAACCAGTGCGTCCCGGGGATTATGTGCTTGTCGATGACGACTTGGTATTGTTCCTTATCAAAAGCAAACACGATAATGCTTAACATCGCATCATTAGGCTTCTTCGGGTTGATTCAACGAAAGTCCCCTGGGAATGTCATTTCGTCCTTCTTGTCTTCTCGTAATTCGTTGGCGAGTTGATTCTGCCATTGGAAGTGTTTCCAACTCAACCTCTATCATTCCCGGCACTCGCAAGGAATTGCGCAGTGGCAGGCAAACCTTTTATAATGAGAGAAAAGGTGTATTGCAGGTGGTGCAGTGTAAGCAGACGGTCAGAGTTGGATGTTAGAGCTGCTTATTGATTATGCAGTCCTGATAACGCAAATGTCAATTAAGGGAAGAGCGTCCAGATTTCTCTCGAATAGAGCATGACAGGATTGAATGCACATACCTAAATTGATTGGGCCCTTTTTCAGTGGCATCTGATACGATACATGCCTAACCAAAAAGAGAAGGCCATCGGATGGTGATGGGCATTCTCATGAGCAGTGTATCGGAGAAAGGAGGAGCGGGAATGACGAAGGGCTAGCCGTGTGCGCTATCCCTTGATTCGAGGATTAAATTCCCGCATAACCGGATGAATTTCAAATTGAGGACGCCGGAAACAGAATTATTGTGTCGGGCTTTTCTTTCTGTCGAGACCACGGAGGAGTGTTTAGATTTCTTTGAAGATATTCTGACCGTGCAGGAACTTCAATCTATTGCTCAACGTCTGTGGGTGGCACAGATGTTGGATCAAGGTCAGACCTATGACGACATTGCCCGTATTACCGGTGCATCTTCTGCCACGATTTCCCGTGTCAAGCGTGCGTTGACATTCGGGGCGGATGGTTATCGCACCATACTGGACAGAATTAAGCCAAGATCCCAATAATTTTTTTGCCTTGTGCAGTTTAGTGCAGTAACGCAGTAGGGAGGTGAGTTAGTGAATTTGTCGCGAATGCTCATGGAATCCGGATTTTCGTGGCAGGGCAAGACGAAAGGATTCTGTCGAATTGATGATCGCACATTGGCCGTATGGTACAAAATGCCAAACCGGGAGGTGGCCAGGGCGGAATTGGTGGAACTGGCAAAATCTTTGTTGCGACAGGATTTAGCCGAAAATGCGGATCCTTCTGAGAAGGGTCATTTTGCTTTGGATATTGGTGAAAACCCCTGCACTCTTCACATACATTTTGCAACGTGGCCGCCTGATTTGGAACCCGTGTTTCCTCTAAGCGAAGGAGTGCATTAAGAAAGGGTTATCGCCTCGGTGACAAATGCGCCTATCTCTCGAACACATGTCATGAGAACCGGTGCGAGTCCCTTCGTTGTTTTGCTGCTAGAAGAGGTTTTCCCGAAGCGGGAACCGTCCCGTGATATAATGAAGATTGAGGACATCACGGGAGGCTATTATGAATTTGTTGAATGAATTGAATGACCGTCAACGTGAAGCCTGCGAGATCACCCAAGGACCACTATTGTTGCTCGCAGGGGCAGGCAGTGGAAAAACGCGGACGTTGACTTACCGAATAGGCCATTTGCTACAAGAGAATTTGGCATATCCCAATCAAATTCTGGCATTTACTTTTACCAACAAGGCAGCGCGGGAACTGAAAGAACGGATTGAAATGCTCGTGGGTGAACGTGCTCACAGCATGTGGGTCGGAACATTTCACTCCATTGCCGTACGTGTATTGCGACAGGACATTCAGCGCATGGGATACGGCCCGCAATTTTTGGTTTATGATGCGGATGACAGCAAAGCAGTGATCAGAGAAATTATCCGGGATCTGGGATGGGATGAGAAGCAATGGCCGGCGATGCAGTTTGTCCGTGCTATTAGCAATGCCAAAAACGCTTTTATTGGACCTACCCAGTATTCGACTGAGACCTATCAGGATCAGCATATACAACAGGTATACCTGCAATACCAAAACCGCTTGCGATCGTTGAACACTTTGGATTTCGATGACTTAATCTATTTGACTGTTCGCCTATTTGACGAACATCCCGATACCATAAGGCGTTATCAAGAGCGATTTTTGCACGTTTTTGTCGATGAGTATCAGGATACTAATCTGGCTCAGTATCGGTTGATTCAGCATTTGGCAAAAAAGCATGGAAACTTATGTGCTGTGGGTGATGATGATCAGGCGATTTACGGGTGGCGGGGCGCAGATATGCGGAATATTATAGAGTTTAATCATGATTTCCCCGGAGCGCGAGTCATTCGTTTGGAACAGAACTACCGTTCAACGCAAAACATTTTGGATGCCGCCAATGCAGTGGTGGCGAACAACCATGATCGCCTTGGCAAGAGTTTGTGGACGACGAAGGGCGAAGGGCGAAAGGTTCGCGTGTACGAGGCTCAAGAAGAGGAGTCGGAAGCTTGGTTTGCAGCGGAAATGGTCCATGAAGCCATTTCACACGGCTATTCACTGTCAGACTGTGCGGTGTTGTATCGAACCAATGCGCAATCGAGAGCCTACGAAATGGCTTTGTCACGAGCTGGACTGGCCTACAGGCTGGTAGGGGGACGAAAGTTTTATGAGAGGAAAGAAGTAAAAGATGTCTTGGCATATTTGAAGGTTTTGTTCAACCCCCATGATGATTTCTCCTTGTCGCGGATCATTAATTTTCCGAGGCGCGGAATAGGGGACGTGGCTTTGGACAAAATTCGCCAGTATCAGACGGTTCGGCAGCTCTCATTATTTGATGCTATAGCTCAGGCATCCCAGATTTCCGGTTTGTCGGCCCAAGCCCAGCGGGCTTGCCGTGACTTGCATGGATTATTCCAAGCCTGGCGTGAAGACCAAGGCATCTCACTAACTGAGTTGACCAAACGGGTAGCGGAAGAAAGCGGAATCGCTCCGATGTTTCGACAAGATCGCAGCCGAGAGGCACAAGATCGTGTTGAAAACATTGGTGAGTTATTATCTGAGGCAAAACGTTTTGAACAAGAACAAGGGATTGACGACTTGGGGGAATTTTTAGGATGGGTGGCCTTGGTGTCCGACTGGGATCAAACACAGGACGATCAAGGCGGGGTCTGGCTCATGACCATGCACAGTGCTAAGGGTTTGGAATTTCCTGTCGTCATTTTGGGCGGATTAGAAGAAGGGATTTGTCCTCATGTAAGATCCATTGAGGAAGGAAACTTGGAAGAGGAACGCCGCTTAATTTATGTGGGGATTACGCGCGCGCAAGAACAGTTATATTTAAGCTATGCCAAGACACGAACGATTCAGGGAAGAACTCAGCAAAATGCCGTATCGCGCTTTCTCCAAGAAATCCCCGAACATTTGCTTGAACGTCCCCGTCGCCAGGCGCCTTCAGATAGAGCGGTGACGGCTCGCAACCATGTGATCGCCGATGTCAGCGTGGGTGAAAAAGTTCGGCATCCGCGCTTTGGCTGGGGAACAATTGTGGCAGTGCGTGGGGAAGCAGATGAATTGGAACTGACCATTGCCTTTCCCGGAGGCGGAGTGCGATCATTCCTGGCACGTTTTGCCCAACTGACCCGGGAAGGAGCCGAATCCGTGTAATGGCGTCGAAGAGTGAAATCACTGCCCGGAGGATTCAAGAGCTCCGTGAGTTGATTGTGCATCACAACCACCGTTATTATGATTTGGATCAGCCGGAAATCACCGACGCGCAATATGATGCCTTCGTCGATGAATTGAACCGTTTGGAAGAGGAATATCCGCAACTTGCTAAAGAAGAGTCGGTGAGTGCCCACATAGGGGGAACTCCGTCCCCGGTCATGGGAATTGTATCATTTTCCCCGCCCGTGCTAAGCTTAAATAACGCTCACAACCTTGATGAATTGCAAGAATTTTATATCCGCGTCAGACAAGCCACACAAGAATCCTCACCAGATTTTACCTGTGAATTGAAAATCGACGGGCTGAGTGTGGTCATCCGCTATCAAAGGGGCCGGTTGGTTCAGGCGGCCACACGGGGTGACGGTCTTCACGGCGAGGACGTGACGGCCAATGTGGAACGCATTCGAACAATCCCAATAACCCTCAACCGGCCGGTAACCATGGAAATCCGGGGGGAGGTCTATATGCCCCGCAGCGCCTTTATCGCTCTCAATGCCAGACGTGAACGTGAAGGGCAGGCTGTTTTTGCCAATCCACGCAATGCCGCTGCGGGATCCCTCCGGCAACTGGACCCGGAGATCACGGCTTCACGTGAACTTTCCGCGTTTTTCTATCAGATCCGTCATGTTGACAATCAGGATTCCGACTTGTCACAGATCACGACACAATACCAGACATTGGAATTTTTTCGCGAGTTGGGTTTGCCCGTCGAGAAGCATTTCAGACATACCGAGGCATTGGAGGACATCGTCCGGTATGTCGAGGAGTGGGAGCATCAAAGACACAGGCTCGACTATGATACCGATGGACTGGTCATAAAATTGAACGATTTAACCAAACAGGCTTTTCTTGGCGAAACACAAAAGGCCCCCCGGTGGGCTGTGGCGTATAAATTCCCACCGGAAGAAGTGATGACGGAAGTGGTAGACATCGAAATTTCGGTGGGCCGGACCGGGGTATTGACACCTACGGCCATTTTAAAACCGGTCCGCGTGGCAGGCACCACCGTGAGCCGGGCGTCCTTGCACAATGAGGATATCTTGCGAGAAAAAGATGTTCGGATCGGAGATTCGGTGTTTATTCGCAAGGCGGGTGAAATTATTCCGGAAGTGGTCCGAGTTGAAAAGACACTTCGACCGGATAATACGACCCCCTTTATGTTTCCTGTGCAGTGCCCGGCATGCGGTTCTGCCGTAATCCGTTTGCCGGAAGAAGCCGCTCATCGGTGTACCGGGGGAATGGCTTGTTCTCAGCAGCTGCGAGAATCTTTGATTCATTTTGGATCCCGGGATGCCATGGATATTCAAGGCTTGGGTGAAAAGACCGTGGATCTGCTTTTGGAAGCCAGATTCGTCAACCGAGTTGATGATATTTACCGTATGAAAGAACAAGATTTATTGACTTTACCGCGTTTTGGATCTTTGTCGGCGGTGAAACTCGTTCAAAGTATTGAAGGCAGTAAAGCTCAATCATTGAATCGCCTCATTTTTGCCCTTGGTATGCGTTTTGTGGGACAGCGGGCAGCATTGGTGCTCGCAGAGCGGTTTCACACTATGGAATCCTTGGAACAGGCTAGCTATGAGGATTTAGTGAATATACCCGACATCGGCGCACGCATCGCCGGCAGTGTGATGACATTTTTGTCTCAGCCGTTAAACCAAGAAGTGATTCGCAACCTCAAGGATTTGGGAGTGAATATGACCTATTTAGAATCCAAAGTTCCGGCGGGGGACAGACAAAAAGTGCTGACGGGGCAGTCCATCGTGCTCACAGGCACGTTTCAAACTATTCCTAGGAAAAATCTCGAGCAATGGCTTGCCGAGCTGGGAGGAAAGGTTGTTTCGTCCGTGTCTTCACGCACAGATTTGGTCATTGTGGGCGAAAAGCCGGGTTCCAAACTCAAGAAGGCGCAAGGGATAAACGTGCCGGTTGTCCTTGAGCAGGAGTTCTTTGAGCGCATGGCGAAATTAGGTTTATCCCCGCCTGTGGTCTAATTAGAGAGAGAAAAGATGTCAGTCTGCCCAATCATTAGAAACAGGCAAGGGCGGCCATTGCAGGGCTCCCAACAAGACTTTATAATAATAAAGATTAGTCAATTGTCGGATTATGTCATCATTATTATTTTATTTTTCAGTCGGTATGACTCGAGGAAGGAGCAAATGAGGTGTCTGAGAGAGTTTTGGATGTCCGGAATTTAAGCACCCACTTTTTCACTGAGGATGGCGTGGTCAAATCTGTAGATCAAGTAAGCTTTTATATTAATTCGGGAGAAACCATCGGTATCGTTGGAGAATCAGGGTGCGGCAAGAGCGTGACATCTCTCTCTATTATGCAGTTGATTCCGAATCCGCCCGGCAAGATTGTAGGCGGAGAAATTCGTTTTCGCGGTGAAAACTTGTTAACCAAATCTTCGGAAGAAATGCGAAAGATCCGAGGAAACGATATCGCCATGATTTTTCAGGAACCCATGACATCCCTCAATCCGGTTTACACTATAGGGGATCAGATCGCGGAAGCCGTAGTTCTCCATCAAAAAGTCGATAAAAAGGAAGCATGGAAACGGGCTGCAGACATGTTGCGAGAAGTGGGAATTCCTTCACCCGAAAAGCGTACGCATGACTATCCCCACCAGATGTCTGGTGGAATGCGTCAACGTGTGATGATCGCGATGGCCATGTCTTGCAATCCGCAATTATTAATTGCCGATGAACCGACCACCGCTCTCGACGTGACGATACAGGCTCAGATTTTGGATTTAATGCGGAAATTGAAACGGGAATTTCACACTTCAATAATGTTGATTACCCACGACTTGGGTGTGGTGGCCGAGATGGCGGATCGTGTGGCAGTGATGTACGCTGGAAAAATTGTTGAAGAAAGTGTTACCGCAGACTTGTTTAAAGAACCCTTGCATCCCTACACGCGAGGACTGTTAGACTCTATTCCCCGCTTAGACCAACCATCAAACGAAAAATTGCATGTTATTGAAGGAACTGTACCCAATCCTTTAAATCTTCCCAAAGGATGTAGTTTTGCTCCTCGTTGTCCTAAGGTCATGGATGTTTGCCGGGAGAAGGCTCCTGTCTTAACCGAGGTGTCTGAAGGAAGGAAAGTCAGCTGCTGGCTTCACGTCGATCCCCAGAACCAGCCGAGTGGTAAGGAGGCGGCCTCATGAGTGCCGTGTTACAGGATCAAAAAGCTAATGACGTGCTAATGGAAGTGCACAATCTCACAAAGTATTTCCCCATTACCGGAGGTCTCTTTTCACGCGTGGTAGGACAGGTTAAGGCAGTGGATGGAGTAAGCTTTGAGCTTCGCCGAGGCGAAACCTTAGGGTTAGTCGGTGAGTCCGGATGCGGCAAAACGACCACCGGCCGTGCAGTATTGCGCTTAATTGAACCGACTTCTGGAACCATAAAGTTTGAAGGCCGAGACATTACTAAGCTGGGTAAAAAAGAGATGCGAGCTTTACGGAAGGAAATGCAAATTATATTCCAAGATCCTTTTGGTTCCCTAAACCCCAGAATGTCCGTAGGAGAAATTGTCGAGGAGCCATTAGTGATTCACCACGTGGGGGCTCGGAAGGAACGGGAAGCCCGCGTACGCAAATTACTCGAGGTTGTGGGTTTAGCCTCGTATCATATGAGGCGTTATCCTCATGAATTTTCTGGGGGGCAACGTCAACGGATTGGAATCGCCCGGGCCATCGCTCTCAATCCCAAACTCATTGTGGCAGATGAACCGGTTTCAGCTCTGGACGTGTCGATTCAGTCACAGATCTTGAACCTGATGGAGGATTTGCAAAAGGAGTTCGGTTTAACATATTTGTTTATTGCTCATGGTCTAAACGTTATTCGTCATATTTCCGATCGGGTCGGCGTCATGTATTTGGGGGCCATGGCGGAGGTCGCGACTGCAGAAGAGATCTATCACCGACCGTTGCATCCTTATACGGAGGCGCTCTTTTCGGCTATTCCGATACCTAACCCAGAAATGAAGCGAGAACGAATTATTCTTCAGGGAGACGTTCCGAGCCCGGTTAACCCGCCTTCAGGGTGTCGCTTTCATACCCGGTGCCCTATTGCCCAGGATAAGTGTAAGATGGAACGCCCCGTTCTCAAAGAATCGAGTCCGGGACACTGGGTTGCTTGCCATTACCGATGACAGTTACATAGCCAAAGGGACGGATTTGTCCTTCCTTTGGCTATGTATTATCGGATGTCGTCTTAGAATGAATGGAGCTCAGATTAGTTAACTTGACGACCGTTGGAGGATGGGGGCGATGAATCGACCACCAGGGGCGTGTGGCGGTCCATTCCCCGCTTATCCTCACTTGTTCCCCGGCGTGAAGATGAGGCGGGAGTGATACATAGGAATTAGATGCGGAACGGATCGCGGGATTATCAAATATTGTTGTTCCCACCTTGATCTCTACAAATCCGCCATCGAATCCTTGTCCAATAAAAACAACAGGACCTTTCTTAGTAATATGGTACTCTCGAGTTATTTGCGGGTAAACGCCCAGAACGGCCAATATCAGCACTAACGCAATGAGAGCATATATCCGCTTTTGATTTCGTGTCACCGTTATCCTTTCTATTTGCCCGTATCAAAGTGCGAGTTGTTCGGTGTGCCTTGCGGCTGATATGAACTCGATAAATTTTTCTCTTGTTTCTACTTTATCTGAACTAATCTTTTGGGGCAATGAATGGACCCACCCAAAGATGACGCATAAGACTGGGACAGATTAAAAGAGAAGAGCAGTGATGGAGTATCTTCAATTTCGCTTGTTTAACCGTAATGAACGGTGGCTTTAGGATGATCGGACAGGGGGCTGTGTTTTTGGGTCATTATATGGAATCTCGGGATGATTTGATTACCATAGGTCTCATGGCCGCGATGTTTGGGCATCACCGGTTAACATATTACCGGAATGGCGGCCAACGACGTTTCAAAGCTTCCAGTGTAACAAACTTTACGGGGGAAGGGAGTACCCGTGGGGTAATGAGAAGGGGGATGGGTAAGTTTTTGGCAACGGATGGGGCCATGTTATAATTGCTTAGTTATGGAGGGGTGTAAAGTGCCGTTAACGGAAAAGCAAGTGAATTATGTAGCGCGTCTCGCACGCATTCGCCTCGATCCTGAGAGTGCTGCTCAAATGACCGTGCATTTGGACGCCGTTTTAGAATACATGACCCAACTTAATGAATTAAACACAGACGATATTCAACCTACGATGCACGTTGTAGCCTTGAATGTGCCTTTAAGGGCGGATGAAGTGCGACCGTCTTTGCCGCTGGGAGAAACCTTAAAGAATGCACCGGATGTCCGTGACAATATGTTTGAGGTTCCTCGGATCATGGACGGAGGAGAACACTAAGTGAATATTCACGAATTAGGGGTCCATGACCTCGCTTCTCGGATTCGGAGCAAAGAATTATCTGCAAGCGAAACCATATCTGCGATTTTTGATCGCATAGAAGATGCCGAACCTACTATTCGGGCATTTTTGCATTTGAATGCTGATTATGCGCATATGCGCGCAAAGGCAATCGATCAATTACCGGCAAATGAATTGGCAAATTTGCCTTTAGCGGGCGTGCCTGTTGCGGTGAAGGATAATATGGCGACAGTCTCTATGCCCACGACCGCCGGTTCGAAAATTCTGTCAGGGTATATGTCTCCTTACAATGCCACCGTTGTGGATCGTTTAGAGGCTGCCGGCGCCGTTATTGTCGGAAAAACCAATCTCGACGAATTTGCCATGGGATCATCAACAGAACACTCGGCGTACCATATTACCTGTAATCCTTGGGATATCGGGAGGGTTCCCGGCGGTTCCAGTGGAGGGTCGGCAGCAGCGGTGGCGGCCCAGATGGTACCGGCTGCATTGGGTTCCGATACCGGCGGCTCGATTCGCCAGCCGGCCAGCTATTGCGGGGTGACAGGGTTAAAGCCTACATATGGGCGCGTCTCTCGATACGGTTTAATTGCTTTTGCTTCAAGCCTTGACCAAATTGGGCCCTTGGCTCGTAATGTCGAAGACGCGCGGTTGTTGTATGAAGTAATTGCGGGGCACGATCCCTTGGATGCCACTTCCCTCCCCGATGCCCTGGATTCTTCTTTGAAGCCTTTTGATGATTGGCGCGGCATTCGCATCGGAATACCCAAAGAATATGATGGTGACGGAATCGACCCCCTGGTTCAGGAGCGCTATCATGACGTGCTGGCACTTTTGAAAGCTCAGGGAGCGCAACTGGTTGATCTGTCCTTGCCGCACACGCATTATGCGATTTCTGCATATTATCTCATTGCCCCGGCGGAAGCCTCGAGCAATTTGGCGCGCTTTGACGGTGTGCGCTATGGACTTCGCCGACCCTCCGACGATCTGCTGTCTATGTATGAAACAACCCGGGCAGAAGGCTTCGGTTCCGAAGTCATACGCCGTATTCTTCTGGGAACCTACGCCTTGTCGGCCGGATATTACGATGCGTATTACCTGAAGGCACAAAAAGTGCGCACTCTTATTCGCAGGGATTTTGAACGGGCTTTTGATCAAGCAGATGTGATTTTGACACCGACGACCCCGGACACCGCATTCAAATTTGGGGAAAAAAGCCGAGATCCGTTACAGATGTACTTGTCTGATGTATTTACGGTGACAGCGAATCTGGCGGGTATTCCAGGAGTTTCTACTCCGGCAGGGTTGATTGGCGATGTTCCGGCGGGTATGCAGTGGCTGGGGCCGGCTCTCAAGGAAACGCGGCTTTTGCAAATAGCTCAGGCTTTTGAACAATTGTGGCCGTCAGTGCCATGGCCGTCTGTGGGGGATGAATGATGAAGCAATTTGAGGTGATTATTGGTTTAGAGGTTCACGTCGAACTGAAAACACGCTCGAAGTTGTTCTGTGGCTGTTCCACTGAGTTTGGATCCGATCCCAACACCCATAGTTGCCCTGTTTGTCTTGGGATGCCCGGAGTGCTGCCGGTTCTGAACCGCGAGGCAGTCGTGTATGCCACTAAAGCCGCGTTGGCACTCCAATGCAGTGTCCATACCTATTCAAAGTTTGACAGAAAGCAGTATTTTTATCCTGATCTCCCGAAAGCCTATCAAATTTCGCAGTATGATCAGCCTCTGGCCGAGTATGGTCGTGTGCCTATTGTCATTGATGGCGTCGTCGAAAAAACTGCAAGGGTGAGGCGCATTCATTTAGAAGAAGATGCCGGAAAACTTAACCATTTGGGCCAACGTCTGGGGGACGCGAAGGGTTCTTTGGTTGACTTGAACCGTGCGGGTGTACCCTTAATAGAAATTGTCTCCGAGCCTGATATGAATTCGGCCGATGAGGCCCGACTCTATCTTACGGAGCTACGTAATATCTTGAGTTACCTGGACATTTCTGACTTGAGGATGGAAGAAGGATCGATGCGTTGCGATGCCAATGTTTCATTGCGTCCCGACGGATATGTAGGATCGGTTGAAGATTTGCCGCGTGTTGAAATTAAGAACGTGAATTCTATTCGCAACGTCCAACGGGGGATTGAATACGAAATCCTACGTCAAACCGAACTTTTACAGGCCGGAGAACGCATTGTCAAGGAGACCCGCGGATTCGACGATCAAAAAGGACGCACCTATTCTCAACGGAGTAAAGAAGAAGCCAATGACTATCGCTATTTTCCGGAGCCGGATCTTCCCCCCCTTATTCTGTCGGATGCGTTTATTCAAGACGTGCAAGACAGCCTGCCTCCTTCAACCGTGGCACTGCGTGAAGAATTACGGACAGCCGGGGTACAGCCCAAGGATGTTGAAGTCATACTCTCGGATCCCCATGCGTTAATCTTTTGGCGCCGGGCAACGGCTCTCTTTAGGGATGCGCGAATGGTAACGAACTGGATGTTGTCTGACTTGTCGCGACTACTCAATACTCACGGACACAATTTCGCTACCGCGCCAATTTCTCCCCGGGGCTTAGTTGACTTGCTCAATTTGATAATGGGGGGAACACTATCCGGAAAAATGGCCAAAGAGGTCCTTGACAACATGTATGAAACACAAAAACCGGCAGAGGTGGTTGTTCATGAGTTGGGTTTGATTCAAATTACGGATGCGGAGGCCATCAAAAAGGTTGTTGAAGAAACCGTGGCTCTGCACAAGCAGGTGGTCGAAGACTATCTATCCGGTAAGGAAAAAGCTCTGGGATTTCTCGTGGGACAAGTCATGAAGAAAACCAAAGGGCAGGCGAAGCCTGATGTAGTGAACGCGACATTGAAAGACGTTATTCGTGATTTCGCTGACAAAACGTGAATGGGTTGGGAATAAGACCTGGGATCATGGAATCCACCGATATTTAAACCGAGCCACAAACTGATTGCAAGATAGAGAGATCTCATCCGTGTCTGGGAGAAAGGGGGAGGCGGCTTCTTCTCTTTGTGACATCTAAGTCAGTCGCCGCCTATAATTTGTGACAGATCAAAACACAGATCGGGTAGTCGACGTACAAATTGAGCGAATGGGGCAAAATGGTCAAGGTATTGCATACTTGCCCGATGGGCGGGTGTTTTTTGTCGATAGGGCTTTGCCGGGTGAACTTGTTCGAGCCCGCGTTAGTCAACTCAAATCACGATATGCTCGCGGCACGCTTGAACAAGTGTTGAAACCGAGTCCCCAACGGATTGATTCTCTGTGTCCCTATTTTCATCAATGCGGCGGTTGTTCCTTTCAGCATTGGGAATATGCCGAAGAACTTAAGTATAAGGAAAATTGGATCCGAGAATCTCTTCGACGTATCGGTAAAATCAATAATCCGCCATTGCGGCCGATTATCCCGGCCCCTTCCGCATCATATTACCGGAATAAAGGCCAATTTCCATGGGGTTATCGGGGAGATCATCCCGTTTTGGGTCTATATCAGTTCCGCAGTCATGAATTGGTGGAACTCACGTCGTGTTTGATTCAAGATCCAGCCATGAGTCAAATGCTTGAAATATTACCGGGACTGGCGACCGATTATGGGCTATCGGTGTACGATGAAAATAGTGGTAAAGGGATCTTACGACATGTCCTGCTTCGTACCTCCAAGTGGTCTTCCGATATGCTTGTGCTCTTCGTGGTCACATCAGAAGACCCGAGACTAGCCCGCCTGGCTTTGGACTTGATTAAGCGCTATCCTTGGGTCCGGGGTGTGGGAATCAATTTGAATCCTGACCAGACGAACCGGATCCTCGGAACTCATACGAAAATTTTGGCAGGGATTCCCATTATTACGGACAAGATTTTAGGCATGTCATTTCACGTATCATTCGAATCGTTTTTCCAGGTTAATCCCGAACAGGTGGGTCTGTTATATCAGACAGCTCTGCGGCATCTTCCTGAATATGTCGATACCGCCTGGGATCTTTACGCGGGGGTGGGAACACTGGCGTCTTTAATCAGCCCTCACGCGGGTTCGGTATATGCTGTTGAGGCCAATATCCAGGCGACTCGGGATGCTGTACAAAACTTTGCGCTTAATGGGATAAAGAATGCGCATATCATCACCACGCCCGTGGAAGACACCATAGAAAGCGAATTACCTTCACCGCAAGTGGTCGTGATGGACCCTCCTCGAAAGGGAGTGGATACCAAGGTATTGACGGTCTTAATGCAGATGGGCCCGGAAAGGATTATTTATATCAGTTGCAATCCCGATACTTTAGCCCGGGATGTGGCGTTGTTGCAAGATGTCTATGATATAAAAAGTATAACCCCCATTGACATGTTTCCCCGAACTGATCACGTTGAAAGCGTAGTTCTGATGACGAAGAATGTTTTGAAGGAAAAATAGAGCAGGTCGACCACTATATCCTATATGTAGTAGTCCTGAAGCAAAAAGGTGAAAAAACGGGCTCAAAAATTGCATTTTTTGGCCCGTTTTTTTGGTCGTTTTCATAGATGACAAATGGTATTTAGAGGGATGCGACCTCCAAAATAATTATGAGGTTTGAAGTTAAAAATATTCTTAGAAGTGCAGCTCAGGGGGTGAAAACAGCTTTAGAGTTAAGCGGGGAATATTTAGTACATATACAAAATGAAAATATAAAAATAACGAAATAATAACGAGAAAAATGCACTGTTATTTCATTTTAATTTGCAAAAAGAAATAACAGTGCTATTATAAAGTCGTAATTTCATTTTAGGAGATGCGTGGCATGAAAAACCGTGCGGGAGAATATAAAACAAATTTAACCGGTGAGCTTCAGTACAAATCCTTTTTGCCAAATTCGTTACCACCAAATCCGCCAATTGAGTTTGATGAAGAGACTATTAATCTACTCTCTAAGGCTAACCGCAGCATCGGTATTTTAGAGGGCATGTCAAGACGGATTCCTAATATCGACCTGTTTGTTTCCATGTATGTACGCAAGGAGGCATTGTTATCTTCGCAAATTGAAGGTACTCAAGCAACGTTGGATGATATCTTAGACCCGAACATTGAGGAGAATACCAATCAAGATGTTGCAGATGTTATCAACTACATTAAGGCATCGCAATATGCCTCGGCACGACTTTCCGAATTACCTATTTGTAATCGTCTGCTAAAGGAAACCCATGAGATATTTATGCAGGACGTACGAGGCGGAGAAAAAAGCGCCGGTGAATTCAGGCGGAGCCAGAACTGGCTTGGACCGGCAGGCAGCATCTTAAAGGATGCGAGGTATATTCCGCCAAATCCCGAGGACATGCTTGAGGCGATGTCCAACCTTGAGAACTTCATAAACAGTGAGGATGAGCTAGATCCACTAATTAAAATCGCTTTAATTCACTACCAGTTTGAAACTATCCACCCATTTTTAGATGGTAACGGTAGAATAGGAAGGCTTCTAATTGCACTCTATCTGATTGAGAAAAAGCTATTGAGTCATGAGACTTTATATATATCTTATTTTTTAAAGAGAAACAGAATTGAGTATTATGACCGATTGACAGAAGTTAGGGTGAAAGGTAATTTTGAGCAGTGGATAAAATTCTTTCTTTTGGCAACCTATGAATCGGCTCAGGATGCAATTAATACAATCGAAAGAATAATCAAGCTGCATGGTAAAAATGTTGAACTCGTAAAAAATACCGGGAAAGCTTCAAAAACTGTATTGAAGGTATTCAACTATCTTGAAGGCAGCCCGATTATCGACATTAAAAAAACCAGTCTGGCATTAAGGCTTTCCTTTAATGCTGTATCTAATGCAGTTAACAAGCTTGTTAAATTGGGAATACTGAGACAAACAGAGAATGTCCGCAGAAGTCGAGTATTCGCTTATGAAGAGTATTTGGAAATACTGCGTAAGGACACATAAAGAGGAAACCGAAATTGTGAAAGCATCTGCTAATAACAGGTGCCTTTTTGATGTTTTTGTTAGATCATTGGTGGGTTATCGCAATGCGGTGCATGGTTGAAGCCATTCAAAGCATTAAAGGTGATGCGAAGCACACTTGGTTCCCGGCAAGGGCGCATCTCGGGACGGCTGGTTCGCATTTACCACGATGACTCCCTTCACCTCCACCATAAAAATTTTGGCACACCTATAGTTAGAAATGCAAAATGGTCAATTTGCGAATTTCCAAGCTTTCATCACGTTAGGTCACCATGTTCACGAAGTGTCAAGTGCCGGAAACTACAAGTTTTGTCGATACGAGCGATAAATCTCGTCAAGCTTCGGGTGCCGTTCAGCATATTAAACCAGGTATTTGGCCACGTTGAATTCAATGGTTGTGAGTCTTACGGTACGTGCTCATAATTCACGGCTGTTCCGAGAAAACACGAATGAACAGGAAGATTGAAGTTGTCTTGTTTATGATAGTAGGCAAAGGAGGTGACGTTGTGGAATGGCTAAACAGAATGAAGGATGCCATAGACTTCATTGAGGACAACTTGACCGAGCAGATCGATATGGAAGATGTTGCTATGCGAGCGTATTCATCCTCATTTCACTTTCAGCGAATGTTCCATATGCTCACCAACGTTACTGTTGCAGAGTATATTCGAAAGCGAAGGCTTACTCTGGCGGCTCAAGATTTGTGTACGTCGTCGGACAAGATTTTGGATATTGCTCTCAAATACGCATACGAGTCCCCGGAGTCGTTTGCTAAAGCCTTCCGCAAAGTTCACGGTATATCGCCGTCGAATGCTCGCAATCAAAATGTTCAGCTCAAGGCATTCCCGCGCATCTCCTTCCATTTATCATTGAAGGGGGACAAGGACGTGGAATACAGAATTGTAAATCGAGAAGCGTTTGGTGTCATTGGAAAGATGATTCGAGTTTCCTCCAAGGACGGAGAGAACTTTCGCCGTATCCCGCAGTTTTGGGAGGAATGTTATGTTAATGGAACCGTAGACAAACTACGTGCCTTTCATCCGGAGGGCGTACTATATGGGATCTGTATGGATATTGACCATGAAAGTGAAGAATTTACCTACGCGATTGCCGTAGAAGGAAAGTTTGAACATCCAGACGAAGCCGAATGGAGCAAAGTCGACATACCAGCTTCGACCTGGGCCGTATTTCCATCAGCAGGCTCATTGCCGAACGCCATTCATGATGTATGGAGACGTATATTTGAAGAATGGTTTCCCGCTACGGGGTATCAACATTCAGGGGGACCCGAAGTCGAATTTCTTCCTCCAGGTGATGACCTTTCGGCTGACTATCGATGTGAGGTATGGGTTCCCGTCGTGAAGAGTTAATCTGGTGGTGGGCTTTGTCAGCCCACTTTCTTTCCATATTGACAAAGTGGGGTTTACCGCTACTGTTTTACACGCGATGTGCACATTTACAAAACTGCTTCCGAAAAGTCGCCCACGGAACCTCCTTTCTCGGATCACATCAAAGCAAAATGGAGGAGTCTGTTTAATCCGTGTTAGATGCCAGCAAACGATGGCGCAAAAATATCCATGCCAACCAGGCCAAAACGATCCCACCAAATCCCACAACGGCTCCCACGGCTTCAGTTTTGGCCAGAGGAGAAGCCACGATTCCTATGACAACAATGGCCATGACCAAGTATGTGGTATAAGGAAATCCCCATAACCGGTAGCTTAAGCGTTCGGGGTGATGGCGCTGGATATAGGGACGATAATAGATTTGGGTTAAGAGAACCATTATCCAAATAAACATGGCTTGAAAGCCGGTTGCCGTTACCAAATAGCCATAGGCTTTGTGAGGCAAGGCGAAGGCCAGAATGATGGTTAAACCTAACAATCCCGCACTCATCCATATCGCGTTGCCGGGAATTCCCTTGGCATTGAGTTTGCCCAGGACTTTGGGCGCTTGATTCGCGTGGGCTAATCCATAGAGAACACGTACATTGGAATATAAGGCTGCATTCATGGTTGACAAAACGGCAAAGAGCAAAACGAAATTCATGATTGACGCACCATATGGCAAGTTACTGGCCTTAACGGCAAGAACGAACGGCGAAACGGATGAGGACATGTGGTGCCACGGGATCAAATTTAAGATTAGGATAATTGATCCGACGTACATGACCGTAATGAGCCCGGTAGTCCAGCGAATACTGGTCGCAATGGTTTTTTTCGGATCTTTGGTTTCCGCAGCGGCGAGCCCAATGACACCCGTCCCGGCGTAGGCAAATAACACCAACAGGAAGGCGGGTAAGGATCCGATCCACCCATGCGGAAACAATCCCCCATGACTCAAAAAGGTGTGAAATCCGGATGCGGCGACTGAAGGTGGGGTCGCAGGAAGGAGGTGAGTCACGGCTAGGGTTCCTACACCCAAAAATAATAACACGGCAATGGATTTGATTCCGGCCATAA
Source organism: Bacillota bacterium (assembly GCA_021821465.1). Classification (GTDB taxonomy): domain Bacteria; phylum Bacillota; class Sulfobacillia; order Sulfobacillales; family Sulfobacillaceae; genus Sulfobacillus. The sequence continues at coordinate 43,944 of JAKACM010000001.1, read as the reverse complement.
TGTCTTCAACGGTGCCAAAACCGCGTACACTGACAAAATTGACGGAAATGATGAAAACAGAATAAACCAGTGACCATACCCATAAAGGAATTTGGGGGAACCACAGTCGGGAAAACAAACTGGCAGCTGTAGCTTCGCTGGACATTGTGAGCACACTGGACAACCAAAAAATCCATCCGGCTACAAATGTCCAGCCTGGACCCAGAACGACACGGGTGTAATTGAGAAAGGAGCCAGGGGTAGGAGACGCGATAGACATTTCGCCCAGAGCAGAGATTTCCAGGTACATGGCCCATGCGCCTAAAACATATAAGATAAGAGCGGCGGGCCCGGCCCGTTTTATAACCAGCCCGCTGGCCATAAACAACCCCGAACCCATGATTCCCCCCAATGTCAAAAGGGTTAGGCTGAATGCGCCTAGGTCTTGTTGAAATCCGTGATGCGAAGTAGCTGAAGGACGCCGACGGAGACGACTGGACTTAATACTCACACAATTTCCCTCCCAGATAACGTTAATGTTAGGATGTTGGATTGGAGACACACTTATACCAAAATCATGCGGAAAGGAAAGAACGAAAGTGGAGAATGGACGCACGCCGGCTTTTTCTCGAACGGAAATGACCGAACTGGTCGTGCCCGGTGATTCCAATCAGCTTGGAAACATTTTGGGCGGACGTCTCATGCACTGGATTGATCTGGCGGCCGCGATTACCGCGGCGCGACATGCGGGACATGTTGCCGTGACAGCGTCGATGGACTCTTTGGAATTTCTGCATCCGGTTAAGGTCGGACAAGTCGTAAGATTAATTGCTCAAGTCAACTGGGTTGGACGCACATCGATGGAAATAGGCGTGGATGTCTTTCGCGAAGACTTGCACGAATATGACGTGAAAAAAACCAGTACGGCGTACCTTACTTTTGTGGCTTTGAACGACGAGGGTCAGCCAATAGAGGTTCCTCCTCTTATCCTGGAAACCAAAGACGAAATAGATAGATTTCATCAAGCTGAGCAGCGGAGAAAAATAAGGCTGGAACATCGCCAGCGAATCTAATTCTTGGCAAAAATGGCCGCCATAAATGGCGATCTTTTTTTAGCAATGGATTTCCGACAAATTCGACAGGAAGCCTGATAACATTCTCGGCTATTATTACTGCGGATTCGGATTTACATCCACATGAGATGGGCCGTTGACAAGATCCATTCCGCCCGCGAAGCCGGAGATGGGAGAAGGTGATGTCGGGGGTTCTAGGAATTGTCTACGGAAGGGGAATTGTGGAATATACACGGGTCTTTTCCCAGGTTAAGCAATTGCCAATTCTGCCCGGAGCTCTTCTGAGGTGAGCTTGTCCATTTGCAAGTCGATTTCACATACACCCAGAGCAATCTTACGGTCTTCTGGGATAAAGTGGGAGGTTCTGCAGGATTTTGGCGAACCAATAACTTTGCGCGAATCGGTATTCATGGGTTTGTCTTTTGAATATATCGAAGGAGCCAGACATTCTATGCCAACAACGCATGTCTTGTCATTAATAACCAAACTCACGGCACTGCTTGTGGATGTAGCCGGAGGTCTCTTTTCTCTGGTCATGGTTTATGGGGGAATTCGGTTTATGATCGCGCAAAGTCCACGCAGTGTTCAGGCGGCGAAGGAGCTAATGATGCGGGCGGCAACCGGATTGGTTTTGATTCTACTGGTCGATGTAATCCGACAAATTCTCCAATATGCGGCAAGCTAGTTTTTCACATGCGAAGGTTGCCGCCTTGAATCCGCTTCACAGTGTGCTGTCGTGGTTGAGTTCAGGGTTGAATCAGGCATTGATTGGCTTCAGTCAAGAAATATTAAAGCATACTATTTTCTATCCTTTTCAGATTCCCGTGCAAGCTTATTCTTTGTTTGATTTCAGTCGCAATTTAGCGATTGCCGCTACGACCGTATTCTTTGTTGTTGCGGTTATCCAGTCCCAGTGGCCGGAATTGAATGCACAAGGATGGGGATTTTCCCCCATTCACGTGCTTCATCGCACGTTCACTCAGATCATTTGGGCCGTGTTTTCGTTGCCGCTTGTCCAGGGCTTATTGCTGTTTAATAACCGGATTGTGGCTGCGCTACTGGCCTCATCCACGATAACGTTCCATTTTACCTCTCATATGGCCCTATTAACTGATCCCATCACGACCATTGTGCTGACGCTGGCGGTAGTGGTATTGGTAGCAATGCTGGGTGTTTATTATGCGGTGCGAGATATCGAAATTGTCGTGCTTTTGTCGCTCATCCCATGGTTTGCCCTTTTTTGGATGGCTCAAACTCAAAGGTCGGAAGCTTTGTTGCGTGTCCTCAAGGAGCTCTTGATTGCGATATTCATTCAAAGCATTCAAGCCATGGCCTTTTATTTATTCATTCATATGTTGGCTAATCAAGGTGCGGGCACTGTCATGGGGCAAGTCGAGGAAATTGGACTGCTATATTACGTCGTAAAACTCCCGGGGCAATTAAGACGGCTTGCCGGAACCGTTGGACCATAAGAATTCTATGTTATGTGGATCAATGAGATGAGAGAAGAGTGTCCACTTCGCCCTTCAGGGCGGAGATTGCAAGATACTTCAAGCTCTGGTTGACCACCCTAGACGCCTGAAAATCGAGGGGACGGGTTGGAAAGGGTCTCAGGTCTCCGGACCTTCAGTCGGTGCTCACACTGGAATGCTTCTTTGGATCTTGCTCTCGGAGTCTCTTTTAACCGGAGGTAGCGCGGGCCGTGCGGTGAATGCCACTTGCTGGTGTTTGGATGCATCGCTACTGAAAGCGACGGTTTTGCCCGGGGGAAGTCGGATGGGGAGAAGCATCTGGCTCGTGATTTTACGAAGGCACGCGACTTGGATGTGCTATGTATGGATGCACGCATAAGAGCCAATTTGTCCCTTTTGCCCGCGTTTGTACAGATGCAAGTACAGGTCGAGGCAGCTGCCACACGGACCGATACGGGTTCCAGGCGGTACTTGTCGCGGCGCAAAGACCATCGTGGGTTTTAAACCGGAGGTGTTTTGTTCCAGCGGTGATTTCGCGCCGGCGGTATCTGGGAATCTGACGGGGTGTACCACGGGGAGTGGGGAGATTTGGGACCGCGACGGGAATTGGCATCAAGGAGATGGTTGGCAGTTTATCACACGCCCAGTGAGTTTCACGCCCAATCAATACATAAACAACGGGAACATCATCTGAGAAGGGAGGAAGGCGCTCCTCTCTGCCCGGAAGGACGGAGTCTTTGTGCCCCAAATTGGGATGAAAACTACTAATGCTTATAAGGTTGTGGCAGTTCCTTTGGACACGGATCCACCGATATTGGGGGGGATGCGACTCCAGGATTTAATATGGCCTGCCGCTGCAATTGCTCTCGATATCGCTGTTTGGCACCAACGGGAATGGCCGTCAACTGTGGTGTACGTCCTTTGCACAGCCATATTGGGCGTGGGATTTGCTCTGGCGGGAGTGCGGGTTGAATCCCGAAGTTTGCCACAGTGGGTGGGAATCATTGCGGGTTTCATTATTCGGCCAAAACACTACTTACCATAAAACCAAGAGGAGATGGGTTTAGTGCAGTTCAATATGAATAAACTATTTCCCATTGAAGAGATTGGACCGGGAATTTGCCTTGTTGACAAGGACCGTTATGTGGCGATTTTGGAGGCACAGCCCATAAATTTTGCATTGCGGCCGCCACAGGAACAAGAACAGTTGATCAACGGTTACGCAAACTTTCTCAACGGTTTAAGTTTTCCCGTGCAATTATTGGTTCGATCCGATTTTTTGCGTGTCGATGAATACCTCGCAGATTTGAAGCGTCATGAAGAATCGATTGAAGCGCATTTGCGTCCGTCCTTAGGGGATTACCTTCAATTTTTGCGCAACACCGTGAAAGGGAATCGATTGGTGAAACGGCGATTTTATATTGTGACGTTCTGGCAAGGTACAGAAGCGAGAAAAGGTGTTGGGAGGACAAGGGAATTTGTGTGGGATGCGGCCGAACAGGAACTTATGCGCCGACTCGATATCCTAACTCAAGGCCTAAGAGGGCTGGGTATTCAAATTCGAACATTAGATCAGAATACGACACTCGAGTTTTTGCGGGAGAGTTTTGGGCGAGATGACCGTGCTAACGTCCGAGGAGAACGAGATTGGGTATAAGAGGGCGTTTCAAACGGAGGCGTCTTCTTCGGGATGCGGATCTTGTTTGGCCGGACTATATCGACGTCGACTCTAAACAGCTGCGTGTCGGCAATCGTTGGGCCCGCTCATTTATGGTTATTGGATATCCGCGACAAGTTTACCCCGGATGGTTCGATTCCCTGTTACGCTTCCCTTATCCGTTGACTATAGCCTTTTACCAAGGGCCTCTTCCTCCTCAAGTGGTTTTGCGTTCCATGAGGCGGCACTTGTTATGGAATAGAGGACTGGACAATGCCGCCAAATCCCAGGGACGACTGGCAGATCCGGCGATGGAAACGGCTATCGAGGACGCGGAGCGCATCCGCCAGAAGTTAACTCGTGGTGACGCCAGAATGTTGGAAACGAGTTTGCACATGACATTATGGTCACCGACTTTGGAAGAATTAAATGATGCGACCGCCATGTTGCAAAACGTTTGTGAAAGTCTGTTAGTGACGGTGAGAGCTCTATATTTTCAGCACGTCCAAGGTCTGAAATGGACTCTTCCCTTGGGAGAACCGCCCGCAGCGGTACGGGAAATGGAAAGTGATACCTGGGCCACATTATTCCCTTTAGTGTCCGAAGAGGTCGTTCATCCCCAAGGGATTTTATGGGGCATTAATCCGCAAAACCGATCGCTGGTTCTGGTGAATCGTTTTGTCATGCCCTCTCCGCACTCCATTACTATTGCCTGGTCGGGGGCGGGGAAAAGTTATGCGGCCAAACTGGAAGCGTTGCGATCGCGCTATTTCGAATTGCCAGTCTACATCATAGATCCTGAAGGGGAGTATAACGGTTTGGGGAAAGTTGGGGCACATATTTGGGCCGTGGGGCAGCCTCATGGATCCTTTCCCTATGATCCCTTTCAAATGATGGCCGATACCGAGGATTGGGAACATGATAGTGATTTTTTGATTCGTTTTTTGTCCAGATTGCTCCCGGGATTTGAGCATCGCTTGAAAATGGTGCTTCCTCCAGTCTTATGGACTTATTGGAAGCGCAACCAGGGTGATAGGTGGCAAGTTGACCCCAAAACCTTGGATGTTGAAGACATCTTGAATGATCTCAACGCTCGGGATTCGGAATTGACTGAGCAATTGGAGATGGTGATTGTCAGATGGCGCACGGTTATGGGGAAGGGAAGGGGGCGTTCTGCCAATCCTCATTTCCAGATCTTCGATTTGAGTCACTTAACCTCGACGATGAAGAATGCGGCCTACCTGGCACTAAGTGAATGGTTGATCAGAGAGACATCACGAGGAGTGCAGCGGCTGATCATTTTTGATGAGGCTTGGCACCTTTTAACCGATGATGAGTCTGCCAAATACTTGGAATCGCTATTTAGGCGGGCTCGCAAGTGGGGCACTGCACTGTCCTTACTGACTCAGGACATGAATGATTTTGTTCGTTCTCAAGCCGCCGAAGTATGTCTGAGAAATGCTCCGATTGTGATGCTGCTCAAGCAGCATCCTGAGAGTATTCACCAAATTCAGGAGTATTTGCGTTTGCATGAGGGGGAAGTGGGGAAAATTGCGCAGGCCCAGGTAGGAGAAGGATTGCTGATGGTTGGGGACGAACATGTTCCCCTGAGGGTTGTGGCTTCTCCTGAGGAGGACAAGCTTTTGCGCGAGACGTCTAGAATTCTGCGCCCTTAACTGAAAAAGTGCTATTTCGGAACAATCGTGAGAGGAAAAAGAGAGGGGCGAACGATGTGAGATCATTGAAATTGCAGCCTTCCGCTGTTTGGGGAATGCTTGTGGCGGGTAGTGTGTACCTTGTGTTAAGTGTCTTGCCGCTGGTGCATCCGGCGCCTAAGGTGCCGGTCGTGAAAAAATCCTTAGCTGCCGGAACTTATGTGAGTGCCGAGGATATCAATTGGGTTCCCTTGGCGTCTTCTCATGCGAAAAACTGGCATCCAGGATATTTGCGTGTGGGAGTCAGCAAAGGACAAATGGTCTTGTCCGGGCTTCTTAGGAATCGTAAAATGCCCACCACCGGTGTTCTGGTCGCGATTCCCGATGCCACTCTTGCGGCTCAGGTTGGCCAACAAGTCCATATTTTGGTGGTCTCATCATCGGGACACCTTTGGGCGTCAGATCCGGTAAGCGTGGTTTCTCAACCCTCTCATTCGACACTGACGGGATCGGGGGGGCCTCTCATTGTCGCAATGTCATGGAACGAGGCCCTGACTTATGAGAAGCTTAGTATTCACGGAACCGTGTCTGTTGTGGGGATTCGGTCATGATTGTCGTCGCGGTCGAACATAAAGGCGTCGAAAATTTCATTCGCGACGAGGTAACCCACGACCCAAAATGTGAGTCCGTCAGTATTGTTCATTCATGGGAAGAAGTACAGCATCTGGCTGCCCAGGCTCGTAAAATTCTTCTAGGCGAACGGATAACGCGCCATATTTCCGCCCAGACGGTTGTCGAAACGGTACAAAGGCATCGTGGGTGCCGGTGGGTTTTTTGGACTTTGGAAAAGGAGAAATGGGACACCGTCCTGGGCGAAAATGTTGAGGTCTGGAATCGGGAATTGGGGCCGGATGATTTGCGCCACTGGCTCAAACCGATACATACGTTGATTTCGGATAAGATGCCCTCACGCTGGTTTATGTGGTCTGTGTCGGGAACCAATCGCCGACAACTGGTTTGGAAATCGCTCATAAGTGACATGCAGACCTACTATCAAAAGGGAATTCTTTCGGATTTTGATTGGGAACAGGCGCTCGCGACCCGTTTGTGGGGACATGGATCTCAGGACAGTCATTATCCTTTTGCCAGATTGGCTCCTGTTACAGCACCCTGGGGATGGGTGATACCGGCTCCGATGCCCTGGATGCCTCTTTTATATGAACCGGGAATTGAGGATGTGAAAAGAACTCTGGCTCACTCAGCCAATTGGATGGCGTGGGATTTGGGCGTCAATATTCGCCGCCCATCGGCTGCTTTGATCATTGCTTCTTTGCCTGCCGGAATCATTTACGTCGAAGAACCAGGCAATGACGAAATTCTTCAGAAAGGCTTAGCACTACTCAAAGATGTGAATGCTCGCTGCGATTTGTGGCTTTTGGGGGAATCTGCCTCCCAAGTCGCCAAGCGTCTGCGGTTGCCCGTGCTCACACTTCCGACCGATCCGCTTCCTTCTAGCCGGTCTTGGGACTCTCTGAGAGCTTGGGTGATTCGCCCATTGCAGAAGAAGATGTAATTTCTTGGTGCAAAACCAAAAATCGCGATAATAAGGCTTGTTTCACGGCCAGTTCCTGAGCCCAGTTGTCTAAGCGGGATGCTCCTTGCGGCGTGATTTGATATTGACGAACGGGAGCCGTGTCATCGTGTTGGGTCCATGATGAAAAAAGGAAACCGGATTCTTCTAATTCTCGTAATAAACGGTAGATGCGACCGCTGTCCAGGGCCCATTCTTGGGGAAGAAGCGCAGATAACCGTAACAAAAGATGTCCACCGTGATCAGGCTTTTGAGTCAAGAGAAGCAGCACAAAAGCTTCCAAATGTTTGCCCGTTTGATAGTGTTTGAATTTGGGCATGAGTTCTTCTCCTTTCCTAAAATACGACACAGAGATCTTAAAAACCTTCCCTGTGTCGTATCCATTACGATTCTTGTTTTTGCAAAATGGAGTCCAATCCTTCCAAAGAGGCGGAAAATACGGCGGTGCCCGCGATAAACTGGGCATGAGCCATTACTGCGCCGATTTCTTCGTGAGTTAACCCGGTTTTCAACGCTGCTTGCATGTTATTACGGATACACATGGGCACACGTGTGACCAAAGCCGCAGCGAGATTGACAATGGCAACGGTTTTAGCGTCAAGAGGACTGTCCTCATTGTACAGCTTCCCGACAGTGCTTTGAGCTTCTACGATATTTGGGTTGACTTCAGCCAGCAATCGCCTGAGCTTCATAGGTCGTCCCAATTTGGCTTCTTCTTGGCTTAATTGTTCCAAAATTCGACGTTTCTTCTCTTGGTTCATATTTGTCCTCCCGGAGTATTCTGGTCAACTGTGTCTTTATCAAACGCATCGTAAAACCCCTAGCTACGGGGATATAAGATGCTCGCCGTTAGGCGACAGTCTTGTGGCATAACGCCCCATTTGTGTTACTGTTTAAATGTGTTCGCTCTTTGACAATAGCGGACAGCAGTCGGTTCCTCGCAAATCCCCTGCCTTTAAGCATGGGGAGTGTCAAGTTTAATGCTTGCTGCCAAACATTTGCATGCGTTCGGTGACTTCTTGCACCGCTCGTTCCGGTAGTAATTTTGCCCCGCCTAGCGATTGTGCCATGATATAGAGCTCGCAAGCTTCTTCCAGTGTTCCCAAGAGCGCCGCCGTAGTCATGGGATCTTCCCCAAAAACCAAAACGCCATGGTTAGCCATTAACACCGCAGGCAAGCCGGGATGATGTTGGGCAATATCACGAATTTTTTCGACCGAAGCTTTTGACCCCCGGGGAGCCCAAGATATTACAGGGACAGATTCGGTGAGTCCAAAACGAAGCAGTGGTTCGTACACGAGCGGAATGGATTTTTGAGCGACGGAAAACGCGGTAACATGAGCAGCATGGGTGTGAATAACGGCACCACAAGAAGGGCGAAGTTGATAAATGCTCACATGCATATCAACAATTTCCGCCATCACCGGGTCCATGTCTCCCTCGAGAATTTGGCCTGTTGTGGTTAAAAGCGCGAAGTCGTCAATATTGAGGTTAGCGATGTTGCCGCCTTTGGTCATAACGATCTTATCGTCCGCAATTCTGGCGGACAAATTGGCGTGGTTGCCTCGAAAAAGCAAACCGTGCTCCGCCAGATAGTGTGCCGTTTTTATCAGTTCCTGTTTGGCTTCATTGGGATGTATCGATCTCATCGAACTTCCTCCCTCTTTTCTTAGATGATGAACCATGGTTTCGGCTACTCTTGAATTGCGCAATTTACCGCAAAATTATGAGTCGGTGGCAACCCGTTCAGTCATCGGTTTCGGTAGAATTCCCGCTCGCGTATCATCTTACTTACGCTAAATCATCATACAACAATAGTCATTAGAGTGCAATAGTCAGTATATATTGTCTCTCACTCTTTTAAAGAACGGTCCAATGACGATGCTATTTCTCTTGTGATATAAAAGATGTTGAGGAAAGGGGCGAAGTGCGCTGAATGAGCTGATTATTTTTATTGGCGGATTTGTGGGATCCGTTGCACGATTTCTCGTGGGACGATGGATTGGCCAGCGTACAAGCGGGGGATTTCCTTTTGGCGCGCTTCTTATCAATACTGCCGGATGTGTCGTGATTGGGGTGATCGCGGCTCGATTGCCGCCGGGACGATTATATAATTTTTGGGACATTGGATTTACTGCGGCTTTCACCACGTTTTCAACCTTCAGCTATGAAACTTGGAGACTTGTAGAAGAAAAACTGATGTCGTGGGCCCTTCTCAACATGGCGTTGAATATTGGATTGGGACTTACGGGAGTGGAAGCGGGCTTCTTGTTGGGAAGGTTGTGAGTCATGATGTGGCAAAACTTGTTGCGAGTCGGAATCGGAGGCGGTCTTGGGGCCTTAGCACGCAATGCCTTATCGCCTTTGGGTGCGTATCATCGTTTTCCAGTCAATTTTTTCGTTATTAACATATCCGGCAGTTTTTTCATTGGGGTGATCATGGCCTTGAGTGCCGAAATGGGTATCCTCGAAGATCGTTGGAGGCTATTTTGGGGCGTGGGTTTTCTGGGAGGATTTACGACTTTTTCGACATTCATGCTGGGAGTGCATCGACTATGGTTCGTAAGCCCGCTCCTAGCGTTGGCTTATTTATTTTCAACATTGTTTACCGGGCTAATCACAGCCTATCTGGGTCTGATATTAACTCGCCAAGGAGTCAATGTCCGCCTTAGTCGTCATCAGTCGGAAGAAATGGAGTCCGAGGATTAGAGTCGAAAAATCAAGGCTGAGAGGATATTGTCGTTTGGAAACCTTGCACGGGGGTGTTCCCCTATTCGTCCGAAACTTCACCTAACGAAAATTTTCTCTGAATTCTCGCTAAGCGTCTTAAGAGTGCTATGATATTTTCTATAACTGTAATACGTTAAATCTGACCACAAAGGTGCTTGCTTTCTGCAAGAGAATAGGGAATCAGGTGAAAAACCTGAGCGGTCCCGCCACTGTAATTCCGTTTTTTGACTGTTAACGACGGAAAAGTCAGGAGACCTGCCTTTGAGGAGTGCATCATTCTGTTCGCGGAAACGGGAGATGGAAGGCCGATTATTACACTGCCGGCTATCCGTCCTCTCGTGTTCATGAGAGGATTTTTTGTTGGGAGAAATTCAGCGTGGGATGTGTGCCGTTATTAGTGGATGTTGAGAACTTGCGGGTATTATTTATTGGAGGCGGAAGGCAGGCCAGAAATAAGCTGGCGAATTTTGTCGATCAGGGAGCCTTCATTCGCATTGTCAGCCCCAGTTTGAATGAGGATATTAAGCCATACGTTGACGCGAGCCGGGTGCAATGGATTTGCCGTGAATATCGTCCCAGTGATTTGCGTCATATGCAACTGGTTATGGCTTGCACCAATGACCCTAAAATGAATCGCCGCATTATCCAAGATGCTGCCGAAGAGGGAATTCTGGCCGGAAACATATCCCTTGAAGGTCCTCGAAATATTCAAATGATGGCCTACCGCCGATGGGAATCTCTGATTGTAAGCGTTTCCACTCAGGGTCAGGCTCCTATGATATCTCCTTGGATATTGCAGGAGATCCAGTCATCTTTGGATTCGCGGTGGCCGCGGATAATTTCCGCTATGCACCGTTTCAGGCAGTACCTGGCAGCCAATTTTGACTCGGCAGAGGCGCAGGAGATATGGAAACGTCTAAAAACTTTCCCCTTTCACACCTGGCTGACGACCGTGGATGACCAAAATTGGAACGATGTCGAGTGGGAGAAAAATCTTAAGCTCGCGTTTGAAACATGGCTAGAGTAAGTCTATGGCACTCAGACGAGGAGGAATGCTGTGGAGGGCAGGGTGTATTTGGTGGGGGCGGGTCCGGGAGACCCCAGATTGTTGACACAGTATGCCGTTAAACGAATGGCTGTGGCAGACACTGTCATCTATGATCGGTTGATTCATCCCAATATTTTGGATCTGGCTCCATCCTATGCCGAGCGTGTCTATGTGGGGAAAGAACATGGCAAAGTTTCAGTCAGTCAGGATTCGATCAATAGTCTTTTGGTTGAACAGGCTCAAAAGGGGAAAACGGTGGTACGGCTCAAAGGCGGAGATCCATTTCTGTTTGGCCGAGGGGGCGAAGAAGCAAGCGTCTTGCGCTCTTATCACATTCCTTTTGAAATTATACCCGGGTTAAGTTCATCAATGGCCTCCCTGAGCTATGCAGGAATTCCGATGACACACCGGGGTCTCGTTCAAGGTATCAGCATCGTCGGGGGATTTGACGGACATTTCCCGTATTCGTGGCAAGATAAACATTCCTGGGTTGTATTAATGGGCCTAGAGCATGTGAACGATGTCGTTGCCAAAGCACTTGATGCAGGTTTTCCACCCGATCTCCCCGCATGCGCCATCGAGTGGGGAACTTGGGGTCAGCAAAGAATTGTGCGGGCTACTTTGGTCACTTTGCCTCGTGTAGTGAAGGCCCGAGCAATTGAATCACCGTGTGTGCTGGTTCTGGGAGAGAATGTGGGGGTATCCGAAGAATTGTCATGGTGGGAGAAGCAACCGTGGCACGCCCGCCGTGTTATCGTTGTGAGCGCCTATCCCGTGGATTGGTCAATGTTGGAGGAATATCGAGAACAAGGGGCTGAAGTGTTGAACTGGTCAGTCTATCTTTCTGCGTCGGTTGCGAGAGATAGCTTGGTTCATATGGCTTCCGATGCCACCATTTTTGTGGAAGAGTTTGCTGTTATCAATACCGTCATGAACGAATGGATCACGATTGGCCGTGATTTACGCGATTTTCCTAATTTGTGCATTCCCCCGTCCGAACTCACACAAGCGGGTCGCCGGGGATTTCGGCGGGTGGAAGTGGCGTCCCATGTTGAGAGGATGCCACGAAAACTGTATGGAGCAGGCCGAGAAGTTTATGTGACATTCGAGCAGTTTCAGAGCCTGGACCCATCCGTCAAGAAACATGTCCGCCCTTTCACCGAACCCGCCATCGCGAGACGGAGGGATGCTCTGTGGTCCTTTCATTTGTCTAAGAAATTTGACATGGCGGTTTTGGTGTCGCCTTCCGGAGAAAAATGGTATCGAGAAAATCCGATCATTGCAGAACACACTATGTTTGCCAAAAATTAGTTGTCCGAAAATGATCCAAATCAAACTGAACTGAGAGTGCCTTACATTGTTTTTTGAGGTGGGAGGAAACGGATAGGTGAGTGGGATGATTTGTTACTTGACTACAGCGGAAACCGACTTATTAAGCTTATCTCGGGCCATGGAACAAGATATTTCGGTCCAATGGACAGTGATGGGCATTAACGTTACGGAAGCTGTGAACAATGACGAGATCGTAGAGGAGATAGCCGAACATGGACAAGTAGTGGTCCTGCGCCTATTAGGAGGACGTAAGGCCTGCCCTGAATTGTTCGACCGCATAACGGAACTCTGCCGTATTCGGGACATCCCTTTAATGGCTTGGCCGGGCGACATGGAACCCGCGGAAGAGCTTCAGAGTGCAACCACTGTCGATTTGCTGGTGTCGCAAGAAGCTATGCGTTATGCGGCTTTGGGCGGCGAAAGGAACTTTTATCATCTTGTGCGATATTTGTCGGATCACTTTCTTGGCACCACCTGGGGATTTGAAGCACCTCGGGAAGAAGCATGGTCAGGCATTTACTGGCCTTCTCACCACGATGCCCTAAGTTTGGACGCTTGGCAGACACTGACTTCGGATTATCAAGATTGGCCGACCGTCGCCGTCATTTTTTACCGCGCTCACTGGCTTTCCGGCAACTTGTCTTTCGTGGATGCTATGATCTCCGGACTGATAGAGCGTTCAATTTGTCCGTTGCCTATTTTTTCCCAGTCACTTAAGACTGACGCGGAAATAGACAAATGGGTTCAAGGGGTGGACGCGGTGATTATCACTATGAGTTTTGCCACCGCCGGACAAAAAGCGGTATTCGGCGAGAGCACCAATTATCCCAGCCTTGCGGAAAAATGGGACGTTCCGGTTTTTCAAGCACTTATTTCACTGGGCCCGGAAAGAAAATGGCGCGAGAGCCCAATGGGATTGGCGCCTTTGGAGACAGCCATGAATGTGGCTATTCCCGAATTTGACGGTCGGATTATCACCATACCGGTGTCCTTCCGTCAGGACCTTCCCCCGGCGAAAAAGTCCATTGCGGCCCGTGAATATGTTCCTGTTCCCGACCGTATTGATCGGTTATGCGGTCTGGTTCAACACGCCGTTCGCTTGAAAAGAACGCCGGTTTCTCAAAAGCGAATTGCTTTTGTTTTGACAAACTATCCTTCAAAAAATTCGCGAATTGGCAATGCCGTCGGCCTGGATACTCCCGCGTCATTGTTGCGCATCATTCGGCTTATGGCAGACCAAGGCTATAATGTGGGGCCATTGGACGAATTGCCGGCAACAGGCGACGAACTGATGAAGAAGCTGATTGGGGCGGGAACGCATGACGAAGATTATTTGACGGAAGAACAATTGAAGAACATGGAGCACTTGCCCGTGGTCCGTTATCTTGAAGATTACGGTCGAGAACATCCGAAGGTGCAAGGACAGATGGAGAAACATTGGGGTGCTCCTCCCGGAGATAGATGGGTCTGGGCCCAAAAAATGGTGGTGCCGGGATGCATTATGGGGAACCTTTTTATTGGGATTCAACCTCCTCGGGGAAACGGAGAAGACGAGGTGGGAATTTATCACAGTCCGGAATTGCCGCCGTCCCATCATTATCTCGCCTATTATGAATGGATTCGAAAGCAGTTTGATGCGCATGCTATTATCCATCTGGGAAAACACGGAACTTTGGAATGGTTGCCCGGAAAAGGAATTGGCCTTTCGGCAGAATGTTACCCCGATATTGTCTTAGGTGATTTGCCCAATTTTTACCCCTTTATCGTGGACGATCCCGGGGAGGGCACCCAAGCTAAAAGGCGAAGTCATGCCGTGCTTATCGATCATATGGTGCCGCCGGTGACTGTTGCCGGACTTTATGACGAGTTGATCCGCATGCAACAGCTTCTCGATCAATATTATCAGGCCGAGACCCTCGATCCTGCGAAACGGCCCATTATTCAAGACGCCATTTGGGATTTGGCCGAATCTGTTCATTTGAACCGGGATCTCAATCAAAGTCAACGACCGCAAGATTTTCCGCAATACCTTTTGGATATCGATGGATATCTGTGTGAGTTGGAGGCTAGGCAAATCCGCGACGGATTACATATTTTGGGGCAAGGTCCCGAGAGTTTTGAGAACTGGGGAGAACTGCTTTATGCTATGTCGCGCCTGCCGCTTTCACCCGGTACGAAATCGATGCCGAATGCCTTATGCAAGGACTTGAATCTGAACTGGGAGGATTTACAAAACGATTTAGGATCGCCATTCACGGCCATGATTCCTTCGCCATTAAATCCTTATTTGTCCCATAAGGATCACCTAATCCGGGGGGATGTGAAAGGAGCGGTGGAACGATTGGCCAAAAATTTGTTGGCACAACCGATTTTTGGCGATGAACATACCGAGGTATTTGAAGAGACCCGCAGGGTCATTGATGCAGTTCACAACCGGATTGTGCCTCATCTTCTGGATCTCAGTTACGAAACTCAGGCCTTATTGCACGGCCTTCAGGGAGGCTTCGTACGTCCGGGGCCCAGCGGAGCCCCGACTCGGGGAATGATTGATGTATTGCCCACCGGTCGTAACTTTTTCTCGGTGGATCCTCGTGGCATTCCCTCCGTTCCGGCATGGAAAGTGGGACAGGATTTAGCTCAGGAACTCATCAATAGTTACCAAAAATCGCATCATCAAATGCCGAAGTCGGTAGGAATTGTCGTGTGGGGAACGGCAGCAATGCGAACCGGAGGCGATGACATTGCAGAAATATTGGCCCTGTTAGGGGTGCGTCCCGTTTGGGAAAGTGCCAACGGGCGAATTTTGGGCTTGGAACTTATTTCCCTTGAGGAGTTGGGTCGAGGGCGGGTGGATGTGGTTGTTCGAATTTCCGGATTCTTTCGGGATGCATTTCGAAATCTCATCGACCTGATCCATCGGGCCGTGGAAATGGTAGCAACGGCCGATGAACCCTTGGATTTAAACCCGGTGCGGGCGATGTGGCTGAAAGAGACACAAAGACGGATTCATGAGGGACAAGATCCGGCGAAAGCGCGTCATGAAAGTCTCTTTAGGGTTTTTGGGAGTAAACCGGGCAGTTACGGGTCCGGAATTCTTCCAGCCCTGAATTCCGGTGAGTGGGAAAGCCCCGAAGACTTGGCCAGGCTCTATTTAACGTGGTCCAGTTATGCATATAGTGACAAAGATTACGGCATTCCCGCCTATCAGGAATTTCAAGAACGGCTAAAAGGAGTACAAATAGCGACAAAAAATCAGGATAACCGGGAACATGATATTTTTGACAGTGATGATTACCTGCAAGACCATGGAGGAATGGCTGCCACCATCCGATCTTTGAGCGGCTCTTTGCCGGAATTATATTTCGGCGATTCTTCCAATCCGGAGCAATCACGCGTGCTCTCATTCCAGAGTGAAGCGTACCGGGTATTTCGGAGCCGCGTCGTGAACCCCAAATGGATTCAGGCCGCAATGCGGCATCATTACAAGGGAGCTTTGGAAATGGCCAATACCATGGACTTTCTTTTCGGCTATGATGCCACCGCCGATTTGATGGAGGACTGGATGTACGACGAGGTGGCTCGGGCTTACGTGGCGGATGAGAAGGTCCGGCAATTTTTTCACAGGTCGAACCCATGGGCCCTTAAGGATATCGCGGAACGGCTGATTGAAGCACATCAGCGCGGGATGTGGGAACATCCCGATGAAAAGGCTTATAACGAGGTGGTCGATGCCTTAATGGAAACGGAGACAACATTAGAAGAATGGGGAGAGGACGATGAATAAATATGTTATGCCACTTGACGCCATTGTCGGGCAAGAACAACTAAAACTGGCACTGACTCTCACGGCCTTGTCGCCGGGAGTGGGGGGCGTTTTGATTCAAGGAGAACGAGGCAATGCGAAATCAACCACGGTTCGGTCATTTTCTCATATTTTGCCTAATATATCCGTTCGCGAAGGTTGTCCTTACCACTGTGATCCCCAACATCCCATCCCTTTTTGTCCCGTATGCGAAAAGGGGATAGCGCCGGTGGTGTCTCTTCCCGCACCTTTCGTCGAATTGCCGTTAGGGGCAACGGAGGACCGGATTATAGGCCACCTCGATTTGGAAGAGGTCCTCAAATCCTCTCACAGCCGTTTTGTGCCCGGACTCTTGGCCCAGGCGCACCGGGGCGTTCTATACATAGACGAGGTTAATTTATTGGATGACCAAGCTATTGACTTGTTGTTGGATGCCGCCGGTTCCGGTCACGCGTTTGTAGAGCGCGAGGGATTTTCTTTGTCATATCCTGCACGCTTCGTGTTGGTGGGCACGATGAACCCGGAAGAAGGCGAAATTCGCCCCCAGTTGCTGGATCGATTCGGCTTATCTGTACAAATTACCACACCGCAAAATATCGACGAAAGGGCGATGATTACCGAACGGCGTCTCGAATTCGATCATGATCCCGATCAGTTTTTGGAAAGGTGGGAGAACGGTGTAGAAAACTGGCGCCAAAAACTCGTGGAAACCCGTCATCGTCTTGGGCACGTTGAAATCCATCGCGATATCCTTCGTTACATTGCCGAGACGGCAGTAGAGGCGCACGTGGAAGGATTACGGGCCGATATTGTGATGGCGGAGGCGTCAAGAGCTTATGCTGCTTTATGCGGAAGGCAGGACGTTGTCACGGACGATGTGGATGCGATTGCACCCTTGGTGCTTTTTCACCGCCGCCGTCCGACCCCTCCCGTGCCTCCTCCTCCCAAGGCTTCCCGTGGCGAAGATTCGTCCCCGTCCCACCGAGAATCGCAATCATCCCCCAATAACCAGACTCCCTCCTCTCGGTCGTCGTCCTCTCTGAGCCAGGGTTCAGGGTCTGATCACAAGTCGGATTTGCATGAGAGCAATAGGCCCCAAGGTCATGAGAATGGGGAGGATCACCGTATAGTTCCGGTTAATGGGGGCTTAGAGAGCAAAGAGAAACGAATTGCCGGCCCATGGAGGGGAGAATGGAGACGGCTACAACGAGCTACTCGGCATCCAACCGTCATTTCCCGCAAGCTCGGACAGCCGTCGGCGGCCTTCTTGCGGGGAAAAAACAGAAAACTTCCCGCGAAAGAGAATAACGCGCTGATTGATTGGCCCCGCACACTTTTAGCCAGATCCAAGCGCCTTCATGTGACAGCGCAGCCCTTTCCGAATTGGTGTCATGACGATCTGGCATTTCGGGAATCAAAGCATGAAAGTCCCGTGGTCATTGTTTTTGTGGTTGATACCAGTGCATCCATGGGCAGTCTCAAACGACTGGGAACCGTGAAACGCCGGATTCTTATGATCGCTCAAAGTGCCTATCGAAAACGAGTTCGTTTTGCATTGTTGACTTTTGGCCACCGTCAAGTCAGAACAGTCCTCTATCCCAGCAACAAGATGGACCGCTTGGAATGGATTTTGGAAAACTTGCCGGCCCGTGGAGACACTCCTTTATGGGATGGATTATGGCAAGCGGCCAATCTCTTGAAAGAATGGCGGCGCCACACACCCTGGTTTTTCCATCTCTATTTAATGACGGACGGGAAACTTCCCGGGTTGACCACCGAGTGGGATAGACATGTGTCTATGGCGGACAAATGCCTCGGTCAGTTTCGAGCCAGTCCCGTGAGTCTCAACGTGATTGATGCCGATACCAGCCGCGTTCCTCTATTTTGGGCCTATAAAATCGCCAAGATTTTGGGCGCGTCCTACGAAAGACTGGACGGACGGGAAATGATGGGATGAAGGGAATGACACCTGAGGAGATTTACCGGCAAAGTTTTACTCAGATTCGGCAAGGCTTGGATGTTTCTTGTTCCGGGGAAGAACGGTGTATTATTGAACGGATCATTCACGCCACCGCGGACTGGGACTACCGAGATACCATGAGAATTCATCCGAGAGCGGTAAAAAGCGCTGTGGAGGCGATTCGTTTAAAGTTGCCGATCGTTACGGATGTCACAATGGTGTTGGCCGGTTTTAACCATGGCTTGATGGAACGAACCGGCGTCAAGTCATGGTGTTATGTCAATGATCCCGAGACTTATAATGTGGCCCCCCGTTTGAACATGACCCGTGCGGCATGGGGGATTAAACAAGCGGCTCGTATCCACGGCAATAACGTGATCGTCGTCATAGCCAATGCCCCTACCGCTCTTTTGGAAGCTCTTCACGTGGTGGAAGAGGGCTGGCGGCCTCATGTCATTATTGGTGTGCCTGTGGGTTTTGTTATGGCCAAAGAAGCCAAAGAGAGCCTGACCCAGCAAAGTCACACGCCCTATATCACTAACTTGTCAGAAAAGGGAGGAAGTCCGGTGGGAGCGGCTATTGTCAATGCTTTGTTGCAGTTAGCCGGCGGCAAAGTATGTTAAGGGACAATCCCGTTTACATTTTAGGATTGTCACCGGAAGGCATTGGAGATCTCTCCGAGCTGGGGAAAAGCATATTGCACGCGGCCGATGTTATCTATGGCCGTCCAGACATTTTGCATCAGCTTCCGGAGCTGCCCATCAAATTTCCCATTCGTTCACCCTTGGAACCATTAGCTCAACACTTGCGAGATCATTCCTTGGAAAAACGCGTGGTTCTGGCCACAGGAGATCCCAATTTTTTTGGCATTGCCGAATTTCTCTACCGGAGTTTGGGACAGAATTTTGTAGAGGTTATTCCCCACTTATCGTCCATGCAACGGGCATTCGCAAAAATCAAAATGTCTTGGCACGATGCATATTTTGGTTCTGTGCACGGACGATCGATGGAGATGGTGGCTTTTTGGGTCCTCCACCATTCCAAAGTTGCGATTTTGACCGATCCCATTCATAATGCGCAAAGAATTGCTCAGGTTCTCGTGGAACATGGCTTGGGCGAAGCCAGGATGTTTGTATGCGAGAATCTGGGCATGGAAACCGAAGAAATTTCGGAAGCAGCGGCCTCCGAGGTTCAATACTGGCAAAAAGGTGGATATGCTGTGATCGTCATCTTAAATCGTCTGGAGAATCCGAAATCCTTTGGATTGGATGACCAAGACTTTGAACGTCGTCTCGATCAACGCGGCATGATCACCAAAAAACCGGTGCGAGCTGTGGCTATTGCTCAATTGTCTCTGAGCAGGGAGAGTGTTTTATGGGACATTGGCGCGGGCACCGGAGCCGTGGGCATAGATGCCAGCCGTATTATCGGCGTGGAAGGGAAAGTCTTTGCCATCGAAAGGGACTCCCGTACCTTCGAGATTTTGTGTGCCAATATTCGCCATCATCAAGCTCCGGTCCAACCTGTTATGGGTGAGGCGCCGAGAATCTTGAATACCTTGCCGGACCCTCATGCCGTGTTTATAGGAGGATCAGGCGGCTTCTTGCCGGAGGTCGTAAAAGAAGTGCTCCATCGGCTTCGGCCCGGAGGGGTGATGGTTGCCAATCTGGTTGCTTTCGATCGCATTGCGAGCGTTGGGGGATTAATTCCTAAGGATTGTTCTTGGAATGTACGGCTAATACAAACATCTCTAATGGAGTGGGAAATGCCTGTGCCTCGCTTTGTGCCGGATAACCCAGTGTTTGTCGTGACTGTGAAAAAACTTAAGGATATGATAAAAAGATGACGCAAGTTTATCCCCGCTTATTCGGAGTGGGTGCGGGAGCGGGGGATCCCAAATGGCTGACACTCGAGGCGGATCGGATTCTCAGAGACACGCCGGTGATAGCCTTTCCCCGTGGTTTCGCTACAGAGACAGGACGTGCTGAGAAAATTGTGCAAGCCTATCTGAAACCCGACAAATATTTATTGCGTCTGGCATTGCCCATGACCCGGGATAGTGCCGTGTTGGACCAAGCGTGGAATGATGCGGCCGAGCAGCTGCTATCCTATCTGGGGCGGGGGCTGGATGTGGTTTTCGTGACTGAGGGCGATCCGTCTTTGTACTCAACTTTTTCTTATCTGGCGAATGTTGTAGCTGTCAAATCCCCCAATACGGCCGTCGAGATTATTCCCGGTATCTCCTCCGTGACGGCGGCGTCGGCCATGATTGGGACAAGTCTCGTCATGGGTCAACAATCTCTGGCGATCATACCGGCGCAAGACAATTTGATCACTTTGATTCGGGCACTGGAAACTTGTGACACTGTGGTGATTCTCAAAATTTCGCAAAACTTCGACCGGATTTATCAACTATTGGATTCACGCCACCTTTTGCCGTCTACGGTTTATTTAGGGGAGATCGGGACTCCGCAGCAAGAAATTGTGACGGATTTGAGGAACTTTAGGCAAGATGCGGTGCCGTATTTTTCCTTGCTTGTGGTGAGGCAACACGCCGTCGCCGGTGAAAAACAAAGGTCCGCAGAACGAGACGAGAAGGAGACAAGAGATGCGTGAGATCCGACCGGGATGGGTGTATATCATAGGGGCGGGGCCGGGAGATCCCGAATTGTTAACCTTAAGGGGCATGCATGTTCTTTCGGCTGCGGGTACCGTGGTCTATGCAGATTCTCTCGTAAACAGCGAGATCTTGAGATATTGCCCTCCCGAAGCGAAATTATGGACGAGCAGTGATCGACATTTAGACGATATCATGGCGATCATGCTGGAAGCCGTGAAACAAAATCATGTGGTAGCGAGAATTCATTCCGGTGATCCGGCCTTCTATGGGGCTATTACCGAACAAATGCGTATGTTAAAAGCCCAGGGCATTTCGGTTGAAATTATTCCCGGGGTTAGTTCCGTTAATGCCGCCGCCAGTCGCATTCAACGCGAATTGACGGTACCCGGCGTGTCGCAAACCGTGATTTTGACACGAGTTGAAGGGCGGGCCAGTCCTTTGCCCCCAGGAGGGTCCCTCTCGGAACTGGCTCGTTATCCTGCCACCTTGGCGATATTTTTGAGCGCTGCCCTGGCAAATAAGGTGAGTCGCGAACTTCTCGAAGCAGGGTATGAGCACTCCGATCCGTTGATTGTGGTCTATAAAGTAGGTTGGCCGGATGAACAAATCATCGAAAGTACGGTAAAGGGTTTGGCCGAGGATTTGCGGCGTCACGGTATTCATCGTCATGCCCTGATTTTGGCAGGACAAGCGCTGAAAACCAGTGTTACTGAGGCTCGTTCGCGGTTGTACGACTCCGAATTTTCGCATCTGTTTCGGCAATCATCTCAAGATTTTGAGGACAGACCATGATAAAACCCCAAGAATCATGGGCAGTTGTGGCAATTTCTCGCCCGGGCAGGGACCAAGTTCGCAGGTTTTTAGGCTTGAGGCCGATGACGGTGTGGCTGCCCGAACGTTTGGCGTCGTCGAATTTGCCCGCTGAGGTAGTGCATTATTACGATACACCTCTTTCTCACTGGATGGGTGAGGTGTTTCATGATTATCTCCACTGGATATGGGTGATGCCGGTGAGTTTGGCAACCAGGCTTGTGGCCCCCGTTATTCGCGACAAACATACAGATCCGAGCGTGACTGTGGTCGACGATAGCGGACGTTATGCGGTATGTTTGCTTTCATGCCACTTGGGGGGTGGCAATGATATTACGCGGGATGTGGCTCAAATATTGCAGGCTGTACCGGTGCTAACCACTGCCTCCGAAACATTGGGAATACCAATCTTGGAATTCATTGGTCGCGAGTGGAACTGGCAGGTGGAAAATCCTTGGGCAATAGCTCGCATCGGTCGTATGCTGTCGGAAGGGGAGTCCATAGGGGTCGTCCAAGAAAGCGGTACGCCCGAATGGCGCTATCGCGAGGCATTTAGCCCGGTATATGACAAGTGGGACAACGTCCCCCCCAAGAAATTGCAAGATATTCGCGGATGGTTGTGGATCACGCACCATCGTATCTCTTTTCCTAAATCGATTCAAGACTCCCCTGTCTTGATTTATCGCCCTAAAGTTTTGTCTCTTGGCATCGGTTTTAGCCGCAATGCCACCTATGCTGATCTGCAAGAACTCGTGTTCAAAGTGCTGGAGGAAAATTTACTCTCCCCTCACAGTGTGGAGCGGATTGTCACCATCGACGTAAAAGAAGGCGACGAAGAGTTAGAACGATTGGCAGCTCATAATGCATGGCGAGTTCAGTACGTTTCACCTGGTGACTTAAATCGCGTTGAATTAAATCAATACCCATTCAATCCCAAGGTTTTCGAGACGACGGGAGCCTACCGAGTAGCCGAGCCTGCCGCTATCTTGGGAGCCCGGGGGGGTCCTTTGTTGGTACATAAGTGCAAATCAGATCGCGTGACCGTCGCTGTCGCCTTGAAAATACCCCCAAGGAATGAAAAAGGCGTGAAAACGACCGGACTAGCGTGAAAGGAAATCTCGCAAAGAGGTAGGTTCCGGCCGTTGATGTTCTAATTTATCCAATAAAAAACGGAAGTGAGAGTGTTGGCATTGGTCGATGGTATTTTGCTTATTGGGCATGGTAGCGGTGATGAAGAGGGGGTAGCCCAGTTTGAGGAAATGGTAAATCAGGTGGCGAAACAATTGACACCTTCTGTGCCGGTATATGGCGCATTTTTGGAATTTGCCGACCCAAGAATCATTGAGATGGTGAGTCAGTTGGCAAGCAAGGGAATCAGAAGGATTGCGGCCATTCCGGTAATGCTATTGGATGCGGGTCACAAAATGCATGATATTCCGCATGAACTGGCCGAAGCGAGCCAAACCCATCCCGAAGTGGATATTCAATATGGGGATCATTTAGGATTCGATCCCGATCTTATGACTCTTCTGATGCGGCGGGCAGAACCTTTTCAACCGGATGGCGGGACGGGAATATTGCTGGTGGGCCGGGGAAGTTCGGATCCGGTGGCCAACGCTCACTTTTATCAAATGTCCCGCATGTTTTGGGAAGCCACTCAGTACACCTGGGTCGAGAATGCCTTTATCGGCATCACGCAACCGGACTTGCCGGCAGGACTCGAACGGATGTACCGCTTGGGCATCCAACGAATTATCGTCGTTCCTTATTTTCTGTTTACGGGGAAATTGTTTAAAAAAATCGAACAAACGTCCTACAATTTTGCCCGCGACCATAGGAATTTGGCAGTGCATGTTACCCAATATTTTGGTCTTGAAGACACCATCGTGGACCTCGTTATCCGGCGCATTGGCGAAGTGTTGAAAGAAAAACACACGGCCTATGACGTGGATTGGATGCGAACTTGGGCCTCTCATCGCTATTTTTTGTCGTCTCATCATGGCGAGCACGCTCATTCTCATCAAGATCACCGGCGGGAGAATAATTCATGACAGGGACCATTTACATTGTGGGAATAGGTCCCGGGGATACCGGGTTATTGACACCGGAGGCATTCGGCATTTTGCAGCGTGTTGATGTGATCGTGGGCTATGAGGGCTACATAAAGCTATTGAGATCGATATTGAAAGATCAGCGGCAACTCATTGAAGGAAGGCAGCTCTCTCAGGAAACTCAACGAGCGGCCCTTGCGGTTCAATATACGCGTCAAGGGAGAGATGTGGCTGTGGTGTCCGGCGGTGATGCCGGGATTTACGGGATGGCCGGTGTGGTCCTCGAATGGCTTTGGCAAAATCCTTGGTCGGCGGTTCCGCCCATTGAAGTGGTTCCCGGAATTTCTGCCATTCAGGCTGCTGCTGCCCGCGTGGGAGCTCCGATAATGCATGACTTTGCGGTGGTCAGTTTGAGCGATTTGCTCACACCCTGGCCACAGATCATACGCCGAGTACAATATGCCGCCCAGGGCGATTTTGTGTTGGGACTTTACAATCCGCGAAGCGCAAGACGTCATCACCAAATTAAGGAAGCCCAGGACATCTTGCTTCGATATCGTGATCCAAAAACTCCCGTGGCAGTGGTTCGTAATGCCTACCGGGCCGATGAATCGGTAATTCTCTCAGATATTTTCCACTTTTTGGATTATCGTATAGACATGTTCTCCACCGTTGTCGTAGGAAATTCGCAAAGCGTAAACTGGAATGGACGTTTTATCACACCACGTGGATATTATTCGCGAACCCAGGGGATCTCTACGCCACGAATCCTGGTCTTAGGTGGGACGATCGAAGGACGGATCATCGCGCAACGCCTGGCTTCTCGGCGTTTTTCGGTTACCTTGTCTTATCAGAAACCTGCTTTTGACACCGAGATTGAAGGAGTCGAGTGCCGATGGGGTTCTTGGGATATGGAAAGTTTGAAAGCGTATGCCATTCAACATCATGTGAGGGACATTGTCGATATGGCGCACCCTGATTCCCGGCAAATGCATGATATCGCCAGAAGGGTTTGCCATGATCTCGGTATTCGGTATGTGCGCTACCAAAGGTACCATGAGATTGCCGAGAATTCCTTGATTACTCGGGTTCATAGTCATGAGCAGGCTGCAGTCTTGGCCCAGGCAGTTTCGGGAACGGTGATGTTGTTTATCGGCACGAAATTTCTTTCTGCATACGCTTCCCGTTTGCTAAATAACCCGGAGGTGTTTCCTGTGGTTCGGACTTTGCCCACGTCCGAATCGCTGGGAAAAGCGGAATCTTTGGGATTTGCTTCTCGCCAGATTATAGCGATGTTGGGCCCCTATTCTCGGGAGTTCAATGGAGCATTGTATGACCACTACTCGGCCCAACTGGTTATTGCGAAGGCTGGAAGTTACGATTTGCTTGACAAAGTGCTTCCGGCTTTGGAGAGAAACATCCCGGTACTGATTGTGGACAATAAACCCTTAGGGGATAGAGAGGGGATGGAAGTGAAAGAAGATACGGTTTATTCGCTTAAGGATGTGGAGACACTCCTTGATCGGCCGTTTGTTGTCAACACTCAATAACGAAAAGAAGGGGGTCAGTTATTTTTGGAGGACCTCTATCTCGGGTCGATGTATGAAAACGTGATGATTGATGGCCGGATGAAGCGATTACGTCAAGGATTTACCACCGGAACCTGTGCGCAAGCTGCCACTGTAGGGGCTTTGATGTTACTTATCGAGAACCGGATTTCCCCTGACATTACCGTGACCCTTCCCATAGGGAAAAGGGCTCATCTTTCCGTATATCAATCGTCGCTGTTAAAACCCGGTATTGAGGCAAGCTGTACAATCCAAAAAGACGGAGGGGACGATCCCGATGCAACCCACGGCGCATTGATTACCGTGACAGTTCAAGTCTTATCTTCTCCGGGTCTGATCTTAGATGGAGGGGAGGGAGTGGGGCGTGTTACCCGACCGGGGCTGGACTTGCCCCTAGGGGCGGCTGCCATTAATCGAATTCCCCAAAAGATGATTATCTACGAGGCCCAAAAGGCGAAAGAAAAGATTCTAGGCCAATTAGTTCACGGATCCTCCTCCGGACTGAAAATCTTGGTCAGCGTTCAAGATGGCGAGGACATTGCTCAAAGAACAGACAACTCGCGGCTAGGCATTATCGGGGGCATATCAATTTTGGGTACCACCGGCGTGGTGCGTCCTTATTCTCTGTCGTCATGGAAAGCCTCGGTGGTGTTAGCGACGAAGGTGGCGTGTGCAAGTAGTTCCCAAGTGATCTTAGTCACAGGATCCCGGACAAAAGAGTGGGCCGATACCCATTTTTCATCAGAGCCCGCTGAATCCGTGGTGGAAGTGGCGCGATTTTTAGGCTATGCACTGCATGTGGTGAATATCCGTCCCAACGTTCGGCGCGTCGTGTTTGTAGCTATGCCGGGCAAGTTGACGAAAGTGGCACAAGGCGCTTTGGATCTTCATGCTCGGGAGTCGAGGGCAGATATGGCATCGCTTCTCAACTTGGCTATGAAAAATGGAGTGCCTTTGTCATTGCGGCTCGAAATGCAGCAATGTACCACCGCTTCGGGGGCCATAGAACGAGGTCGCCGGTTTCCTATGTTTTTGGCCGCTTTGGTGAAGGAGGCACGGGCTTCTCTACTCTCGCAATTGCGTCAAGATGTCGAAGTAGCCGTATATTTAATCGACACTTCGGGGCAGGTCATGGCCCAGAGCGGACCAACATAATTGAGCATTGCATATCATTCTTAGGGGTAGTGTCAAAAACCACTCATTTGTTATAACTTTGGACCCCGCACGGAGTTATAACGACTCGACTTAGCACCGCGATAATTTTGGGTAGATTGAGATACATCTGTGAGAGTGATAGACTGTGGCCATTGTTAGAGTCCCGACTTATGAAGAAGATCGGAGGGGAATCGGTGAGAACCGAATCAGAAATATTGAATGCCGTCTTAAAGTTCGCATCCGAGGATCCGCGGATACGGGCTGTGTTTATGAATGGCTCCTGGGTAAATCCCCACACCAAATCCGATATTTTTCAGGACTACGACATCGTTTATATTATGTCATCAATGAATAAATTGGTACGGGATCGAAGCTGGATCAGAAATTTCGGGGAATTAATCATGATGCAAACTCCTGATGAAAACGTATTGTCTCTGAGTAACAGAGATGCATTTGCGTTTCTGATGCTTTTCGCAGACGGAAATCGAATGGATCTGACACTGTATCCCTTGGAAAAATTGGACCAATATAGGCCAGAGAGTTTAAGTGTATTGTTGATGGACAAAGATGGCATGTTCGGAAAACTTCCACCGGCAAATGACAGTGACTATCTCATTAAGTCCCCAACCAAACGCGAGTTTTCGTCTTGTTGCAACGAATTTTGGTGGGTAAGCACATATGTCGCCAAGGGTTTGGCGAGACGGCAGCTGCCCTATGCGAACTTTATGTTCGAACATCCGGTGAGGGATATGTCGACGTTGATGCTGAAGTGGTTTGTCGGGGTGGACACGAACTTTTCGGCCAATGTTGGAGCCGGCGAGAAGTATTTTGAACAGTATCTGCCACCGAACATCTGGGCGACATACTTAATGACCTTTTTGGATAGTGAGTATGAAAATCGTTGGAAAGCGTTGTTCACAACATGTGAGCTGTTTCGTGACATGGCATTGGTTGTGGCAAGGGCATTGGGGTACACGTATCCGATCTTGGACGATCAGAGAGTTTCGGGTTATCTCCGATACGTAAGAAAGATATCAACGGATATTGAACCCACATTTTAGGCGACCTTTTTAGATGGAACTTTTCGAGTCAGATGATTTTCCCGCGATCGTCTTACAAATCTCAACTATCGAACGCATATACGGTCTTTGAAGCGGAATTGCGCAAGAATTTCCCAATGACATCAACTCGGTCGCTTTGGCAAGTCGGTTTCTGGTGTTTTCCCCCACCTTGATATTATGAACATCGCGGCAGTCAATAAGGCTGATGTCCCCATAACATCCCAAGTCTGGGGAGCACCCAATAGACTTAATAGTGTCCCTGTGATGAGAAATCCCAGGGATCCAAAACCCTGAGTTATTCCCGCAGTGATACTGTAAATGCGTCCACTCAGGGACGGCTGAGATTCCATGCTGCGTTTCGTCAAATAATACACAAGAATATATCCTTCGCTGCAGCCAAGGCTTCCGATGCTCGCCATTAGCACCCAGGGGATTGCACCCCACAATCCGGCAACGCAGGCTGCGATTCCAGAGAGTGCCATGGCCACAAAATTCCATAACGGCCACTGTCCGGGAGTGTGCGGTTGAAGGAACGTACCGACAAGGGATCCGGCGGCATAGAGTGTAATAATTAATCCCAGATAGGGTGAAGAATCATGAAATGAGTGGATGACCAGATATGTCAAAGCCGGAATCAATGAGGCAAAAATTAAGCGGTGAAAAGCCCATAAGATTGTGGCCTCTTTGAGAAGAGAATTTTTTCGAATCCAAGACATCGCCTCTTTCATGTCCTTTGTAATTGAGGACCATGATGGAGCCAACGAAGATAAAGGGGTCGTCGGCGAACGGGGAATGACTTTTCTTAAGAGCGATCCGGAAAGAGCGAAAGACAGTGCATTGAGAATTAGCGGTACGGTAATGCTCCAAAAGTGAATCATGGCCCCCGTGATCACAGGACCAATCATATACGCTGCACTTTCACCGGCTTCTATATAACTGTTGACGAAATTAAGCTGAGAGGTCGGCCAAAGGGCTTGCTCGCTGCCTAGGTAGGCACTGTTGAATACGACGCCCAGCAGTGACGTTATGAAGACGACGAACAAAATGGTGATCATCACTCCATGATTCAGCCACAAACTCACAGGAATCAATATCCAGAGTGCCGCACGCCCGAAATCTGCCATAATGATGAGCGAGTGTCTGTCCCCCCAGTCTGCCAAGAGTCCTGCCGGAATCGCGAACAGAAACAATGGCAAAGTCTCGGCCATCCCCACGACCCCCATTAAAATACCGGATCCGGTCAATTGCAAGACGAGAAACGGCAAGGCCAATGTGAGCATGCTATCTCCGAAATAGGATACAACCTGTGCCGAGTAGAAAGACCGAAAAGGACGACTACGCCACAACGAGTCGGGGCGAGTTGCCTGCAATGAGGTTTTACACATAAGAGTTATTTTATCATGAGTTTTCACGTTCTTTTCAGTTTTTGAAGGGGTTATGATAATCCGGGCGTGAGTTTTATTTTCGGTAGTGGGGTCGATCATTCGTGGAATACCCACCCGGAACGCCGGATTGTGGTATTCCGGTTAAAGGAAACGGGGGTGACGGCCACGGGACGTGGGCGTGTGGCGATGGCTCTTAGCCCTCAATAATACATTCATGCAACCCGACAGTCTCTGGATCGTCGATGGCCATCGTATTCGAATTCGCATGCCATCCCACAGCGATGATGGTGAGTGACATCATACGTCGCTTCACCCAGATTGGAAACGTCAAGTTAACGAAACGCCGTTTACGGCACCCACACTCTATATAACTCGTCCATAAGTTGTCCATTTCTCTTACTCAAAGGATTTTTCACCCTCTCTACCGAATTGTAGGGTAGGGAGGGAACTGACGTGGTCAAGATCATTACGATTCATGGATTTTCTCTACACAGTGTGCGGAAGCTCGAAAAGTAGACGGAGTCTGGGCGCATGCGCGTTCGCCTCATGGCCGTTCGGTTGGTCTGGGAAGGATATCCCGCCACGGCGGTGTCCGATATTCTTGAGATCACGGGAGAAACGGTGAGAAGTTATGGGGTCAGTGGGAATCCAGGAGGACCGGGTGCCTTAATGTCTGGCAAAAGCCCCGGCAAGCCCCCAAAAATTCCTCCCGAGATCGTCGAACAACTTTGCCCACGGCTTCAGGAATCGCCCCAGGCAGCGGGCTACGGAGAATCGGCGAATGGGGACACCCGCGTGTTTCAAGCATTTTTGCACGATCGCTACGGCATTCCCATGAGTCGAGCGGGATGTACCCAAGGGCTTCACCGCCATGGTTTTCGCGGGACTCGTCCCCCGTATGTCTTAGACCAGGCCGATCCCATCAAGCAACAAGTCTTCGGGACGCCTTGTAAGAATTAAAAAAAACCTGACGCCCTACGATCTCTGGCTCTTTGAAGAGGAAGCGCACATCGAGACGATCAAGCCATTGGTGCCACAGGGGCGCTATGTGGGAAACAGAAGAAAATTAAAACCACCGGCCGCCACGCGGCCGCTATTCTCATGGGAACGGTCGCTCCCGCGACCGGTGACGTGATAGTAGAACAATACGCCGAATCGACTGCAGAGACTTTTCAACAATTTCTGCAAGGGGTCCTGAATCCCTACGTCGGTCAGCGGATCTACCGGATTCTTGACCATGCCAAGATCCATCATGCCCAGGCGTTGGCCCCCTTTTTAGCGGATCATTCCGCGCTCCCCCTGGTGTTTTTGCCCCCTTATTCCTCCAACCTCGGTGCGATTAAAGAAGCCGTGGGACGCGTTCTCCGATTTCTGGAGGAGGCCAAAACTGAAATTCCATCACGACTCTGCCGTCTTCCAGGCGATCCCCAGAAAACTTAAGTACGATTAATATGGTTGAGGTATGGTTCGGGAAGCGTTATTTTATTCGGTCATAAAGAATGACAAAAACCGCGTAAGTTGACAAAAGGGATAACGACTTCGTTGCGCGCAAGTCGTGTGAAACCCCGATCCATGGTGGAGCCCGAGATCGACATGCTTGGGGTGTACGATAGATTTTGAAGCTTTAGTCGAATAGATTTCATAAGATGACTCAGGTTCAATTCCTTCAGTAGAGTGTGGTAAAATCGGACACAAAATGCCGGAGATTCGCAATCCAACGAAAACTGTCGGGACCCCCGACAGTTTTCTTGTACTCTGAATGTTCCTGTGCCCCATAATCTCTCAGTTCATCAGTAACAATATGCCAATATTAGAAGGATCTAAGATATGACTTATATTATCAAGTGTGTAGTCGAATTAGCCAAAAACGGCGTGCCTTCTTCAGTTGTACAGAAAATACCGCGGTTTGACACCGCCGTTGCAGTGCTGCAACACACTGGTTAGACACCTTCTTTTCTTCGTAATGTACTTGGGATTGGCAGGTGGCTCTTCGGTTCAAATTGCGTCAGGACGTGGAAGTGGCCGTATACTTAATTGATGCGTCTGGCCAGGTCGTGGCCCAGACATGAATGAGCATTGGGCGCTAATTCCCACGGAAGCGCTCCTGACAGGTTCTGTGGCACAATCCTCCAGTATGATGGAGACACGCTTAGCGAGGAGGTCAACGTCACGAACAAATATTCATGGAAACCAGACGATTCCGTTGATACAACCACTGTATGGGGACGGCACGCCCAGGAAGAAGCCACGGCTATGGGGCAGTACGTCGATCACTGGCAAGAAGCGGTGCAGTCCCGCTATCCTCAATTGTTGCGCCATTTGGTATGGGATCGCGACCGTCTAAACCAATTGGAAGAGGCTATTAACCAAGTGATTGGGGAAGAAGGCTTGGATCTGTCCGCCATGACCCTATACCGGCGCTCGTTGCTCAACCGGCTCACGGGGTTGGGGCCGCTGGATGCGTTGCTCACCGATGATAAGGTGACCGATATTATGGTGAATGGTCCGGAACGGATTTTCTGTGAGCGAGACGGACACATTGAACAGGTGAAGCAGCACTTTGATACGCCCGAAGATGTAGCTCTTTTGGCACAGCGGCTCGCCAGCCGAGCGGGGCGCGTGCTCAATACCGAGTCCCCCCTATGTGATGCCCAACTCGTCGATGGTTCCCGCATCCATTGTGTGTTGCCGCCGGTCGCAGATCAGCCGACAATTACCATAAGGAGGGCCCGGCAGGAACCCCTGAGTTTGGACGATTACTTATTGAACGGGTCCCTAAGTATGGAATTGTGGGAGGATTTCATCACATTCATTAAAGAACGGCGAAACATTCTGGTCGCCGGGGGTGCGGGATCGGGCAAAACGTCACTGCTGCGACTGTTGACGTCCGTGATTGGCGAAGATGAGCGTTTGATTACGATTGAAGATGTGCGGGAACTGAATCTGAATCATGCTAACACGGTCAGTTTAGAGATGAACCGCCATTATTCGATCTATGATTTGGTAATTAATTCCTTGCGAATGCGGCCGGACCGGATCATTGTTGGCGAAGTTCGGGGCGAGGAGGCCATGGAACTAATTGAAGCCATGTCCACAGGCCATTTAGGAAGTCTGTCAACAGTTCACAGCCAGTCTGGAGGTGCCGATACGATTTTGCGACTGGCTCGGATGTGTTCCCGCCGCCAGTTGGGAATTTCTTTTGATCGGCTGACTGAACAAATCCGGGAAACCCTTGATATCATTATCTATGTTCGTCGTTATCCCGATGGTGTTCGCCGGATTGAATCGGTCCAGCAACCACTTCAGAATCAAATGAACGCAATATGGCAGTACCAAACGGGCCAAGCACCTGGGTTTGTCAAGGTAGGGCGATTTTATGCATAGTTCGGTTATTTTAAGCGCGGGGCTGCTAGGATTAACGGCGAGAGGTCTTTTATCGCCGTCTTATCGTCCAATATTCTTACCTTGGGCCAGCTTGGCATCGCTTTTGATTGCCAATCACAGTGTTGCCTTGGCGTTTCTAATCATGGTTTGGGGATTGGACAGTTTTTGGAAGAGTCGACGCAGGCGCCGTCAATCCGAATTGGATGGTCAAGAAACCGAATTGTTCCTTCAGCGACTGGGACGCATGCTCAAAGCTCGGGGCAGTCTAGCCTTTGCCTTGGATGATGTGGCGCGTTCCGATTCAACCATTCGTCTTCATGCAGATCCTCAAGTGGTGCTTGATGAATTGGCAATGAAATGGCATACCGATGCTATGAGAGTCGTTGCACAATCTGCCCGCTTAGCAAATCGCTATGGCGGCGCACTAGACAATATCATCGATCATGTTCTTAAGCACATGGCTTTAACTCGACGCTGGCAATTTCAGCGCCGACTTGATGAAATGGCCATTGAATCGACCGTTCTTATTTTAATAGTTGCACCCTATGCCATTTTACTCCTATTTGCTTTTGTTCTTCCCGAGTTTTACAAGGTATTGACCACTACGGGCCTTGGTCATTTGGTCCTAGCATTTATTGCACTAGTCAGTTTTTCTGTGCTTCAAATTTTTGCGGCCCATATCCGAAACGAGACGTCATTATGAATACGATGGCTGCCGCGGTGTGTTGGGGAATTTTTGCAAGTTCCGTTAAGAATCATCGCTTTCGTTCCGATAATCTGCTTTGGATCGGCTTCGGTCTCTTCCCGTTTTGGTTGTGGCAGGCGAATTTGCAAAGCGCTGTTCTTCTCGTCCTCACTATTCTCGTTGGTTTGATCGGGTTCTGGGATCGCCCATTAAGCCGTAAAATGGTTCGCAAAAGACGTTGGGAGCTTGTAAAGTTTTGGAGAACTGCAGCATTCTTTTTAAGCGCCGGGATGACATTTTGGCAAGCTGTCGACCAGGCGGTCTTAGCCGTCCCTGAAGTTGCGACGGATATAGAGACATTAGCTAAGGTTATCGGATCGCAGCATGCTGATTCATCGGTGTTTTCCCAGTTTCGGGCAAAGTATCCTGGAGCTGAGTCGGAATTGGTGACAACCATGATGGTTTACGGTTACCAAAACGGATTACAAGCCGAGGATGTCATCACGCAGGCATGGGATATGGAAGAACAATTGGCGCTTGAGGATGCTTTGAGAAAACAGTCGGATCCTCTCTTGTTAACCATACTGCCAGCACTCTTGTTGCTTAATGTATTGGGTGTGTTTATAGCTCCTATGGGATTGATGGCAATGAAAAATTTGCTGACGATGGGAGGCTAGGCCAGATACGCAAGCGAGTGGTAATGGTTGTTTTGGCTTTTCCACCAAAGTAATAGGGCTGTCGCGGCTATATTGTTGCCAATGCTATCTATTCGGTCTATTGAGTTTAACAGGCAATGACCTTCGAGTCAGGTTAAAATTTATTGGCCGTGCACGTTTCTCGGGAATGGCATCGTATATCTAGAATACACCATGCCAGAGGAAGGGGAATATTCATGACCCGAGAATGGGCCCTATTGAATCAAGACTTTTATACCGATGCAATTCTTTATGCCATCGTGAATTCTGGGGTATATGATCAACTGGTGATAGGAGCTACGACAAGAGATCTGAACACGTTTCAAAGCGTTCTCATGGTTCCTTGGGCACTTTTGGTCAATGTTCTGAAGGACCTGGGATGTATTGAGCAAGAGGGTGGAAAATGGTGGTGGACAGCGGATCCACCTGCCGTACGAAGCTTACACCGCATGGATATTATGCGACGATGGTTGAATATGAGCCAGTGTTCCACGCAGAATAGAGGACATTTTCTGAAGGATGCTGTGCAATCTTCGGAAGACGCAAGATTACGCGACTCCAGTCTAAACTTGAACCAATGGATATTAGAAGCCATGTCTCTGCCAAAACCCGGGAGGTGGCTGGATGTGGGAGGAGGAAGCGGTACCCTGGCTATGGCGCTGGCAAATCAGGGCATTGAGGTCACGATGATAGATACCGTGGATACTATCAGAAAAGTTTCAGGCACCCTGGAACACCCGCTCATAACTCTTGTGGGTGATGACGTTTGCCGTCAAATACCGGCCGGTCCTTACGATATAGTCAGTTTAATTCGGTTTATAGAAAATTTTACACCCCAGACAACAACTGCATTGTTCAAACAAATACGGCGGCAGGTCCATTCCCAAGGCCGATTGGTCGCAGTAATTACAGAAGATGAGGGTGCACAGGCCAAGGTCTTTTTCTTGGAAGTGTATATGAATGCCCCTGAAGGCCATCTGTATTCCTTCAATGAGCTGAAAGTTATTGCCGCGAAATCCGGATGGAAGATTGACCGGGTCAGTCAAAGAGGGCATCTTATGATGGTGGTTTTTTCTCCTTTGAGAATTCGTATAAAGAAGCACTCTGAATCTCCTCTGGTTCCCGTTACCAAATGCTCGCAGGTGCTTTAACCCATGCGACAAGAAGTCTCCCACCTCTTAGGCGGGAGATGATTTGGGTGTGTCCTCACGGTGGAGCAGAATTAGACCGCGACGAAAATGCCGCCATCCACCTCAAAAACGAAGGGTGTCGGATACCGGGCATAATCTAATCCGTCATCAAGAACCGTGGGGCACACGGGGATGGCTTGGTCATTATGCCGGCGCGTTAGCGGGCAGGTCCCAAAAAGCCCCGCCTCTCAGCGTGAGCGTAGGGGGTGGGAGTATGTCACCCATAAGTTCCCAAAGACAATACTTTCCACGGTATTTGAATTGCACAAATCCTGACCCACATTAACCAGTCGCCACACTGGCTCTAGAGGCCGGATTGGAAGAAGTAGGGTTGGTGTTAGAAAAATTGGTACAGCGTGTGGCCTCGGTTATGTGAAGTTTACTGAAAGGACTGAATTTTTGCATTGCCGTTTGGGAGTTCTAGCCATAGTGCGCGTGGGTATGGGTGGGTTGCCGAACTCGCCTCAATGGGCATGGAGCTGACGGACTGCTTGCTCGACCGGACGTAGATAGAGATTGGCCTAAGCTATTGAAAAGCGGGGCTCTGCTCGATCTGAGTCCAGATTCGAACGGGTAGTGTAAACAATGTACCCAGAACTCTCGCCTGGTGCCGATTGTGGAATGGGGCGCGGGGTGAGTGCAATCACTAATACGCTACAGGACGGGAAGTCCTCTAATTTGACATCTTCCTATGCTCAATTCTTGCGACTCATGTGTCACAATGATCGGCTCCTCCCACCGAATAGCTTGGTCAAGGTTAGTTCGGATGTTGTTCTGTATTTTCTTGAGTGACATATCTGGCATAGTGCGCCGCCGCTTCCGAGCGACGCGTGTATCCTAATTTGCTGAGAATGTTGCTGACGTAATGTTTCACTGTTTTGTCGCTTAGGAACACTAGTTGGCCAATTTCTTTATTGGTCCGTCCTTGAGCGATCAATTCCAACACTTTTTGCTCCTGAGCGGTAAGAGTGGCTACCGGATCCATAGTGGTTTGTGGATTTCTCAGGCGATCCAATAATTGCGAGGTAACCTCGGGACCAAATAAGGCTCCTCCTTGGGCTACAGTGCGAATTCCGTCAATTACAGCACGGCCTCGAGACTCCTTGAGAAGATAACCGGAAGCGCCCGCATTAACCGCATCCACTACCAGATCTTGGCCGCCGAACGACGTAAGCATAATGATCTGAAGGTGAGGGTCTTTAGATTTCAAAATGCGGCATACTTCAAGACCATTGACATCGGGCAATCGTACGTCTAGAACCACGACATCGACATGATCGGGAATTTGGTCTATCGCCGTTTTGCCCAAATCCCATTCTTGCACTAATTTCATATCTTCCTGGCGATCTATCATGTTGCGCAGGCCAATTCGAACCACTTCATGATCGTCAACAATGGCCACGCGTATTGCATTATCATTGGGCATACCAATATAGCCCCCCTAAATCAATTATGAGAACGATACTAATGTTATTATAGCCATGGAATGGTCAATGTCACAATGGTTCCATGGTTGTGTTCACTATCAATATGAACGCTGCCCTTCCACTTTTCGATCCGCTTCATCATGTTTCGGATGCCGAAATGTGTATGACTGGTATCGGGACTATAGAGAAATCCTATTCCGTCATCTTGCACTTTAACTTGGTAATATTCGTCGGTGCTAGCCCATTCAATTGTGATGTGTTTGGCGTGGCCGTGGATACGGGCATTGGACACCGTTTCTTGGATACTTAATAGCAAGTCATGTATTCTCTCCGGATGGAGTTCCAGATATCTTTCATCATGGAATATCATCGAAATGTCGTCCATGGGACCGAGGCGGTGTAACATGTCGGCGAGCGCAATGCGCAGGTCAATGGCTGAGGATTCAAGACTTTGGATAAAAAACCGGATTTCTGTCATGAGCAGGCCCAATGTTTCGCTCACCCGGGTAAGCTCTGTTATGGTTTCCTGGTCCAGGCCATCATGACTGTCAACAAGATTATCCAATGACAAGGTGATGCCATACAGTGTTTGCAAAACCCCGTCATGAAGATCGCGCCCAATGCGCTCGCGTTCCTTAACGGTGGCAAAGACTTCGCGTTCCTGGTAAAATCTTGCTGTGGCAATGACAGCGGCGGCTTGTCGGGCAAAGAGTTCTACGATGGCCTGGTCATCGGCACTAAACCCTTCCTCTTTTTCGGTAAGATACAAATGGCCCATCACTTGGGCTTGGTATAACAAAGGCAAACCCAGAAAACTTTCCATCTTGGGATGATTGGCTGGAAACCCGATAGACGATGGATGGTCTTGTAATCGCTGCAGCCGGATAGGGCGCCTATGGTGAATGACTTCGCCCAGAAGGCCTTGACCTGTAGGATAGTGTTCAATTTTGGCGATTTGTTCCTGAGTCATTCCCGAAGTGAAGAATTGATGGATAGTATAACTGTCACTGTCTTCCAAGACGGCTAAAGCTGCATATCGCGCTCCCGTGAGTCGTCTGGCAACGTCCACGACGTTTTGGACAATGTCAGTCCATACACCGACCGTTGTCATGGCATAAGACGCCTCTCGTAAGGCGTTGAGACCATCACGCTGATTTTCCAGGCGTTGGTTGGCAAATAAAATCGCTGTCTGTTGCTGGGACAGTATACCAAAAACTATCCAGGAAAAGAGGCCGGTACCAATTAGCAACATAGCCGTTAAAAACGGATAACGCCATCCTCTGGCTAGATGCGGGGCAACGTAGACTTGGAAGAATAGGACCGTTAAAACGACTCCGACCATGGGCAATAAAGTAGCGGTCAGTCGCCACGACCATGGTAGGGGAATATTATGTCGTTGACGCGATGAACCAGCCATTAAGTGAACCTCGATATTTAGACTAGGGTGCCACAGATCACCTTATCGTCACATTTTAGCATAGTCGATGAACTCTTTGCGAAACAGGGCTATTTTTATGTGATTTTTATAAACATCGTGTCATTTTTACGGATATATTTATTGAGACACTGTTAAAATAAAAAATTATGAGTCCGATTCTGGGTGATGCCATATGAATATGCCTGGAGGTCAAACAATGCTGGATGTTGAAATGTTGGGGTTGACAGTCCTTGTGTTTGCCGGACTGTTATATTTTGCCGAGTTGTTGAGCAAGTTGTGAAAATGGGAAACGGGAGGACGACTTCGTGGACTGGATTTTGTTGGGGATTTCGATTGCAATCATGATCTACCTGTTGTATGTGATAATTCGTCCGGAGAAATTTTAAGGACAGCCTTTTTGTTTTGCATTCGTAAGGTTATACGAGCAACAAGTTGGTCTAGGGAGGGTAATGGGTGTCGATTCAAACGATTATCACCTGGGGCGTTGTTTTTGCTGTATTTGCGTTGACTATAAAACCGATTGGCACTTATATCGTCAGAGTTTTTACCTTTCAACCCACATTTCTCGACAGAGTTCTCAGGCCTGTGGAAAATGGTATTTTTAGGATTGTTGGAGTCTCCCGGGACAGTTCCATGACAACCAAAACATACGCGATCGCCCTGCTTTTGACCAACATGGCATGGGCTTTGGGTGCCTACATTTTGCTGCGTGTGCAAGGAGCCTTGCCGTTTAACCCGCAGCATTTTCCCGATATTAATCCCTTACTGGCCTTTAACACGGCGGCAAGTTTTACCACGAATACCAATTGGCAAGCTTATGCCGGCGGCAGCACCATGTCTTATTTCTCTCAGTTTGCAGTGCTGTCATATCTTCAATTTGTCACTCCGGCCACAGGGGGTGCTGCTGCGATTGCCTTTCTGAGAATGGTCAGCGGAAAGAAAATCGGTAATTTCTTCGTGGATCTCACCTTGATGGTTACTCGTTTGTTGTTGCCTTTGTCCGTGGTGGTCACGTTAATATTGGTAGGACAGGGTGTTCCCGAAACCCTAGCTCCCTACCTCCATCTTCACAGTATAACCGGACAGGCTCAATTGGTACCCCGGGGTCCCATCGCCTCTTTTGAGGCCATTGAACATTTGGGACAAAATGGTGGCGGTTATACCAATACTAATAGCGCCAATCCGCTCGAAAATCCCACCGCTTTTTCCAACATCGTCGAAATCATTTCTATGGGTCTTCTTCCGGTGGCATTCTTCTACGCATTTGGGGTATTCACGGGACGCAAGAAGACAGCGTGGACGTTTGTTGGCGTGGCCGGTACGTTTTTTATAGCTATGCTGGCTTTAATTTATTTTCCGGAAGCTGCCGGAAACCCTATAATCAATGCTCTAGGGTTGCATACACACGCCAATATGGTTGGAAAGGAACTGCGTTTTGGTCTGGGCGGCACAAGCATATTTGAAACCTCGACGATGTCTTTTACCACCGGATCGGTGGCTAGCGCTCATGACAGCTATCTTCCGCTTTCTTCCATGAGTTTCTTTCTCGGGATGTTTTTGAACATGATTTTTGGGGGAAAGGGCGTCGGGTTGTTAAATTTGCTGATGTTTGTCATTATCACCGTTTTTCTCATGGGTTTAATGGTCGGGCGTACTCCAGAATTTTTAGGTAAAAAGATTGAAACGAAAGAAGTGACACTCGCTTCGATTGCCTTTCTCCTTCACCCCCTGCTCATTTTGGTCGGAAGTGCCATTGCAGTGTCTTCTCCATTGGGACTCCAAGGGATATTTAATCCGGGTCCGCAAGGATTAGGAGAGATTCTCTACGGATTCAGTTCCGCTGCCGCCAATAACGGTTCCGCTTTCGGTGGATTGGGTGCAGCCCTGCCCTTTTACGAAGTAGCCGTTGGTATTGTCGTGATTATCGGGCGGTACGGCTCGATTGTGGCTATGCTGTTCATCGGAGAGTCATTGCTTAATAAACGTTCGGTTCCTGAGTCTTCCGGCACGATGAGGACTGACACCTTTTTGTTTGGGGGGATCTTGTGGGGGGCCATTATGATTCTCAATGCGCTGACCTTCTTTCCCATAATGGCCTTGGGTCCTATTGCCGAACAGTATCTGATGATGGCTCATCACTTGTTCTGAGAGCATATAAATTCGGTTACCGGGAGGAGTTCGAGATCTTGGCAGTGCAAGAATCTACATCGCGCAATTACATGGGCTCGGTGTTAAAAGACACATTTCGTAAGCTGGACCCGCGTGAAATGATCCATAATCCCGTCATGTTCGTGGTTGAGGTGGGGACAGCCGTAGTAATTTGGTTGGATATCGTCGATAAGACTTCTGCCGAAAAAGCTTACGATACTCTGGTGGCCGTCATTCTGTTTGTGACAATATTATTTGCGACCTTTGCCGAGGCATATGCGGAAGCTCGTGGACGTGCCCAAGCGGATTTCCTGCGCAGGACCAAATCTTCTACTCGGGCCAGAGTGTTGCAGACCGATGGCAGTACATTAACGGTGGAATCCTCTAAGCTGTCCCGCGGAAGCAAAGTTGTGGTCGAAGCGGGTGATGTCATTCCCGGGGACGGAGTGGTTCTGGATGGAGTAGGGTCCGTCGATGAGTCTGCCATTACCGGAGAGTCGGCTCCTGTTGTCAAAGCCAAGGAAGATGGAGTCACAGGGGGAACCGTGCTTTTGTCCGATAAGCTGATTGTGGAAATTACGGTCAACCCCGGAGAGACTTTTTTGGATCGCATGATTGCACTGGTTGAAGGAGCCGAAAGACAAAAGACCCCGAACGAAATTGCGTTGTCTGCATTGTTGGGTGTGCTGACCCTCATTTTTGTTCTGGTTGTGGTAACCCTTGTGCCGCTAGTCAGGTATTATGGGCCTCATGTGGCCAACATTACCACCATGGTAGCTTTGCTGGTATGTTTGATCCCGACAACAATAGGTGCATTGTTATCGGCTATCGGCATAGCGGGCATGAACCGTGTGTCTATGGTCAACGTTGTGGCGAAAAGCGGACGGGCTGTAGAGGCGGCGGGGGACATTGATACGATTATTCTTGATAAAACCGGGACGATAACTATCGGAAACCGAATGGCCACCGAGTTTCTTCCGGTGCCAGGTGTCTCACTGGAAGAGCTGGCTGAGGCTTCCTTGATTTCATCATTGGCCGACACGACTCCGGAAGGGCGGTCTGTGGTGGAACTCGCTCAGAAACTGCTTCACCTGGATACACTGCCGACTCATAATGGCGAGCCGGTTCCATTCTCGGCACACACGCGCATGAGTGGAATTGATTTGGAGGACGGACGGCAAGTGAGAAAAGGAGCCGTCAGTGCAATCCGGCATATCGTAAAGGATCCTCCGGCCGAATTGGAGGCGAACGCCGAATTGGTGGCCAAAGATGGCGGCACACCTCTTGCTGTTGAAGTTGATTCTCGAGCCCTGGGAATTATTCGGTTAAAGGACATTGTGAAAACAGGATTGAAGGAGAGATTTGCCGATTTTCGTGCGATGGGTATCCACACCGTTATGGCTACAGGGGATAATCGAATCACCGCAGCCGTGATTGCCCAGGAAGCCGGGGTCGATGACTTCATTGCTGAGGCTAAGCCAGAAGACAAGATCACGCTTATTAAGAAGGAGCAGGCAGAAGGAAAATTGGTAGCCATGACTGGTGACGGAACCAATGACGCACCGGCGTTGGCACAGGCTGATGTGGGATTGGCGATGAATAGCGGCACGATGGCAGCGAAAGAAGCGGGAAATATGATTGACCTCGAATCTAATCCGACCAAACTTTTGGATGTCGTGATGGTGGGGAAGCAATTGTTGATTACCCGCGGGTCTTTGACAACTTTCTCCATTGCTAATGATGTGGCCAAATATTTTGCGATTATTCCTGCCATGTTTTCTGTGGTGCCGGTACTTTCGGGATTGCGTGCACTCAATATTATGGATTTAAAAACGCCCCACGGTGCCATTCTGTCTGCTTTGATATTTAATGCCCTAATTATTCCGGCCTTAATACCATTTGCGGTTAAAGGGGTTAAATACCGCGCTGAAACCGCAGATCGAATGCTGGCACGCAACATCTTTAATTGGGGTGTTTTAGGGGTCATCATTCCCTTTGTGGGAATTTGGGGTATAGATCATGTTTTAGGTCTATTCGGTTTAGCGTAAACGGAGCTCAAATATATCAAGGGGGTACAATCAATGAAATGGCTACGTTCCATTCTCGGTGTCACGCTCGGCACGTGGCTTCTTGTCGGTCTTGCTTATCCGCTCGTAATGACGGGAATCAGCCAAGTGCTCTTTCCCTACCAAGCCAACGGTTCGGTAGTTAAGACTCGCGGACAGGTTGTGGCCTCTCTTCACGTAGGACAATATTATCATCAACCACAGTATTTTTGGGGGCGGCCTTCGGCTACAACGCCACCGTACAATTCCTATGTTTCAGCACCAAGTAATCTGGGCCCGACTAACAAATTATTAGTGGACCATGTAAAGGCTCGCATTAAGGCCTTGCAACAGAGTATTCCCGGGCTCAAGGTTTCGCAAATCCCCATTAGCCTTGTTGAGAGTTCGGGATCGGGATTGGATCCCGACATCAGCGTTCAATCCGCCTTGATTCAAATTCCTCGGATCGCACATGCCACAGGACTTAGTAGCGGGTTTTTAACG
The DNA here is from genome assembly GCA_021821465.1 of Bacillota bacterium. Classification (GTDB taxonomy): domain Bacteria; phylum Bacillota; class Sulfobacillia; order Sulfobacillales; family Sulfobacillaceae; genus Sulfobacillus. The sequence continues at coordinate 1,479 of JAKACM010000001.1, read as the reverse complement.
CGATTGGTTGATCAGCATGTTGCAGGCCCTCAATTCGGAGTTTTTGGACGAAGCCGAATTAATGTGATGGAACTGAACTTGGCCGTATACAAAACACTGCATCCACATTCCTGAGAGAATACAAACAACCCGGCCAGATTCTGCAGTGTAACCGGGTTGTTTGAAGCGTGTAGAAAAAGTTGTATCCTCACTAGGAAATTTGAGATTACGGACGTTCTACGGGATGCCTGGCTCCCATCCACAAAGACATGCCCCCGATGACGTTAGCCACATCAAAACCTTGTTGCGACATCCAAGCCGCGACCGAGGAACTACGGGAACCAGATTGGCAAATAATAGCATACTTTCGGTCTTTATCAAGTTCCTGAACCCGTGACTGGATTTGCCCCATGGGGATGTGCATCGCTCCAGGTACTTTTCCTGTGCGTAATTCGTAGCCTTCTCGCACATCTATAACGACGAAATCATCACGATTTTGGTGCAGTTCATCAATAGTAAGATCGACAACCCGCTCGGTGGGCAGACCGGACTCGCGCCATGATTCTAGCCCTTTATCCCATGAGAATATTACCGTCAACCCAGCTTCTTCTGCACTGGAGACCGCAGATTCAACAACCGACGAATCATTGGCAAAGAGACCAATGGGAGGATTTTGCCCGTTTAGAGCCCGTTTCAGTTCTTCACCCCACGCACGTCGGTTGAAGGGAAAGTTATATGCACCGGCCGGATGGCCCTTACCATAGACCTGGGGTTGGTTTATGTCGAGAAAAAGCGCAACACCTTCCTGAACCTGGGACACGAATGTTTCTGCAGTCACAATAGCCACAACTTATCAACTCCTCGACATGTTAGTGATTTATTGAACCTGATCGATAAATGCGTATCAGGAACAACATACCGCATAGGGTATATTTTGAAGAAAATCTCGACGTTGTCAACTGTGATGAGGAATAAATTGCTAGGAAAAATGCTTGCATTCTGCGACTGGACGCCGTAGGGGATGATTTTAAGAAGATTGGATGGTGTTTAAGGAAGACCACGGTGGTTCTTCGAAGTTCATATACAGTCAAATTTTCAGCAGGACCGTCTATGAACATCTGGTAAGACAATTCGGTAGGCATTCTTCAAATACTTCCTGTTATTCTTCGGATACCGCATTGTGACACTGCGGACACGAGGAGGGCTTTGGGTGAAACAATGGTGGAAAAAATGGGGACAAGGATTCCTAGCCAAATGGAAGGACAGAAAGGGCAACGTATTTATCGAAAACGGAATTTGGATAATTATTGTCGTGCTTGCCATGATCTTACCGATCGAGGCCTTGCGCAATGCACTGGTCAAAGCTTTCAACCAGATTACCAGCAACCTCAACTCGATCCCTTAGACCATAGGGTTCATGTGAAAAATATCCGAGGGAGTAGCTTTATTGAGTTGCTATTGGTCTTGCCGGTATTTCTCACCCTGGTGTGGGGGAGTCTG
>JAKACM010000121.1 GCA_021821465.1 Bacillota bacterium | reverse complement strand
GCGTTGCAGACTTCCGCAAACGGCCACGGGGACCGGGATGCAGGGATTTGAGCTGGACACTTCCCGGAAGAGCGTTCGTCTACGAATCACGAAGTTTGAGGTTCAAATCCTCACAGGCGTACCACCCTAAACCCTCATACCGCAACAGATTGCGGGTTTTTTATTTTGCGGAAGAAGTTCGTGCCGACCTTGCAATTCCAAATCGAAGGAACCTCTATCTGTCTTCAACAGGGATCTGCTATACTACCCATAATGTCACAAAGCACAAAGGAAGGCCCGGCCCAAGCAATGCCTTCCCCTCTTGCCACAACCCATTCATGTTTCGAGCATACCCGATTGGCTAGGGGATAGACAAAAGAAATACGAGTGGACCTTCCCACAAACTTTCTTATGGGGAGACACCCATACCGCGGTCCCGGAGTACTCAGAATCATCAAAAAAAGGAGTTGTGCTATGATCCAGGGAACCTTCGACCGAGATCGCATTCACTCGGATGCGACGAGCTCGCTGAAGAGACGACTACCGAAAAAATGTACAAGGCCATCGCGCTAGGGTGCCAGTTTTATTAAACATCAAGTGGGACACCCTTCCTGATCGGTTTGTCTTACTCTGGCCCGCGCGAGAAATTGTCTTCCGATGGGTGGAGCAAATTACCGTGACAGGGGACGCTGGGGTACAGTTCCAGGCATACAAACGATGGCCATCGGCTCTCTTGACCACGAGGCCATACTTTGGCCCCTTATCACGGTACGTTCTTTCCAATAATGGATACGTATATCCTAAAAAAGTTTATCGAAAAAATAGCAAGATATTCTCCGCAATGTCTGAGGCGCTCGCGGTAATCACGAGCGCCTCATTGATGACCAAAGCCGTTGCTTTCCATTGTCAAGCTACGCCTATGCTGTGCAGCCCAAGCCTTCCCCACCAATCCCACTTGTCATCAACAATTTCACCATACTGCGAGTATGATTTCCGTGTCAATTCGTGACGAAGTTGTATTGAATAAATGATGCGCGTATACTCTAAGTAAGAGAGCAACCGCTCCTGTGTTGCCTCGTCGCGCTAACGCGACGTAAGGCGCTCTGACAATCAGAGTACGCAAGGTCTTCACAGTGAAGTTGCCCACTTTATTTTTTTACGGAGACGACCCCGATGTGATGGAGGAGGGGAGTCAAAAATTGAAATCGCCCTGCATTCGCATCGCCATTTAAGTGTCGACGAATGGTACCGGCAACCAAATCGGCTAATTGTAAAGGTTTTTCTCTCGTCGAATCAGCAAAGCGCACCGAGGAAGAGACTGCTCCGATCCGGCTTATTAAAATGTTTGACACGCACAGTGAAAGCTTATCACTTCCTGTAAAGTCATCGCATACTACGTCAAGGGATTCTCCGGGTTTAAGTGGTAGCGCTTCCATTAAAGCACGAAATAATTCACGGTAAACGACTAAAAGTCGTGTATGGGGAAGTGCGGTCCCGTATTGCTGTTCTGTCGAAGACTTTAAATAATAGGTGGCAACAATTGTGAGGTCCCAACGTGGCATTTCTCGCCGCTTTTTTCGTTTAATTACCGTCATTTCTTTCAAAAGCTTGGTTAACAATTGGGGTTGATCCCGATGCAGGTCAGCCTCATGATATTCCCGAACGGGAATGCTTGCCCGGCGTGAAATGGTTCGAAATCGGCCGATGGTAGTGTTTAACGCCACAACATCGTCGGCCACCACAGCAGCCAGAACAAAGAGATGAGGATCTTGCGATTCGTCGATAAATACAACCACTCGGGAGCCTCCTTGACCACCGACGCATCGTGGCCAAAAGAACTGCGAACTAATAGCGATGTCACTCGTTATCCTCACACTGCCTCTTGTGTCATTCTGTTCCCTCTGGGTATACTACGGGCACAGGAGAGCTTGTCAGGCGTGGGATCTCTCTTCTTCATCTATTCTTTGCTTCTGCCTTAGTCAATCTTTCCTCGGTTGGACAGGCTTAACGACATTTTGATTGAGCCATTTGCTGGCTTGCATCTAGGCAGGAGTTGCCCCCTTTTATATTGAAATCATACAGGATCCTACATGATTGGTTAAGTCAGATCACAGGGATGAAAACTCAAAATCAGCACCGTGATGCACGTTCTGGCTACGTACACTGACACTCAATACATCAGATTACCGCCCTCCGTACTATTCCGACGAGGTCCCACCTGACTATCTGGGGATGTATGATCACAAATTCAACCCCAAATACACAGCATCCCGATCCTCGCGGCGAATGCCGATATAGGCCAGCGTCGTGTCCGGACTGCTGTGATTCAACATGTAACTGATAACGCAGATGTTGGACTACTCTTGGATTTCAGCTTTGAAGAGTTACCTACTCGGTTTGAAGAACTGCATGCCTTATTTGGGCGGGAGGCCGTTGCGTCTGGCAGCATTGAAGCTCAGTTCGGTTCTCATTTGAAAGCTGCATTGCCTATTGATACGATGTTTCTGGATCGAATTAATGATTGGAGACTTCGTTTTGCTTCTGATGTACATAGAAGAAATCCTACTTTGGACATTGATTCGCTCAATGATCTTTCACAAAAGGTTATCAACAGAATTATTTTCATTAGGATGTGCGAAGATAGGGGCATTGAAGGCGAGGAACGCCTACGCAAAATAGTGGGTAAGAAAAACGTTGTCGAATTACGCCGTTTCTTAAAAGAAATGGATAATCGGTATAACACAGGATTGTTCAATGTTAGCAACGATCCGTTTCAATCGCAATACGTCATGGATGCCCAGTTATTTCTAGATATAGTCGAAGAAGTATATTTTCCGACTGCCCCCTATACGTTTAGTGTGCTTGACGCTGACTCCTTAGGTCAGGTTTATGAACTATTTCTTGTAAAACGACTTGCATTGGATTCAAGGAATGGAAGAATGTCCCTCGAGGATAAACCAGCTTATGAAGGTCGAGAAATTGTTACGACTCCACAGCCTTTGGTGAATGAATTTGTTCGCCGAGCGCTGAGTGGGCGCTTAAAGGAACTAGAGACTGCAGGAACGCTAACGTACGACTCCTTAAGGCAACTGCGAGTATTAGATGTGGCTGTTGGCTCTAGCCGATTCTTGCTTCGTAGCTTAGACCAACTGGTTGACGTAGCAGTTTCTTTTTTTAGAGACATAGGTGACACTACAAATATTTATAAAAGATTCGAAAATGATTATCGCTTAAATTTCACTGCAAAGCGAGAAATCTTAAATTCTTGCCTGTTCGGTATTGATATTGACTATAATGCTGTAGAAATCGCTCGATTTAGTCTTTTGATAAAATTTCTAGAAGATGAAAATTCTTTAACGTTGCCAACTGGGAATAAAATTCTGCCAAACCTAGACAAAAATATTGTCTGGGGCAACTCAGTTGTTGAGAAAGATTTTACTAGTACGATACCCGCCGGGCTGAATCTCACAAATCCCCTTGATTGGAATAGGGCAGGATTACCGTCAAACTTCGATGTGATAGTAGCTAATCCCCCGTACATGAAGACAGAGGAAATGAAGTTTAAAACACAGGACGAATTTAACTACTACAAAAACAAATACGTGACAGCATACAGACGGTTCGACAAATATTTCATATTTATCGAAAAAGCTATAAGGCAACTCAATGATGGAGCTGGGGTTGGGCTGGTGATTCCAAACAAGTGGATGACGATTGGAGCAGGGAAAAAACTTAGGGAATTGCTTGTCACGCAGGGGCTTGTAGCAGAAGTGATAGACTTTGGTAATGAGTTACTGTTTGCAGGTAAGTCAACCTATATATGTCTTTTAATATTGTCACGTAGTACGAAGTCATCCGTCTGGTATCGCAATGTCCATGATTATAAGAAGTGGTTGCTAAATCCAGGTGATAAAGGAATGAGCCTACCGTCTGCCTTGTTACAACAATATGGTTCTGCGCCATGGGTATTACCGGCAAATATGACGGAAGCCAGGGTTCTTTCAAAACTGGTTAGCAACTCAATAAAATTAGGAAAATTTGCTGACGTAATTAACGGTATCCAGTCAAGCGCTGAAGATGTTTATCCAATTACGCATTGGTTAGAGAGAAGTGGGCTTATTCACTTTGAGGTTGATGGAGTGAAGTGTTTGCGGTTGAGAAAACCATAACTAAGCCCTACTTAATGGCTTCAACTAGAGTTCAATCTTATTTACCAATTGAGTCTGACGCGTTGATCATCTACTGCAATATTACGAAAAATTTCGCGAGATAGCGGACGAATTTACTCACACCCTGTCTCGTAACGCTATATTTGGGAATATTGGCTTCTTAGAAAATGTGGTGAAAGCTCGAATTAGCTTGCAAAGGAAATTACAAAAAGCGGCTCAAGGGAACTTAGAGAGAATTGACTTCACTCGTTTACAGGACTTTATTAGGCAAGGGAAAATTGCTCTGACAATGTCTAATGAGGGAAAAATTGAATGTTCGACAATCCAGGAAGCAAAAGTTCTCATTGATGTCTTGATGGACAATTTTGTAAAATCTATGCTTACTGATGAAGAGTATAAGGCCTTCAATAAAGCATCCCTGAATGCGACTGCTGAATAGATCAGTTGCAAAATGAATTTGTTGCCTCCAGTCACGGCGACTGGAGGTTTTTCACTGGAAGTAAGCAAATTTGTGGTGATCCGAGAGAAGCATCCTACAAAGAAAAATAGCCACGATACCGCCAGTCCGGAACGTTACCTTGATGAATTTATGGGAGTTTAGGTTTTGCAAGTTGACCACTCGACAAAGAAGGACAATTCACTCCACATGTCGAATAGACGGACGCATAAATCAAAGTACTGAATCTCAATCCTAAAATGAAAGGTACGATTTTAATGCGTTTATTCATGCGGGGATTTGTCGTAGTAGCGTTAGCCCTGGCTATATTCAATTTGTCTGGAATAAGTTTGGTCTTTGCCCAGTCATCCGCCTCACCGATAGAAATTCCCATAACAACGAATTATAATAACGCTGGAACGGCGCTTACGGGAGGAGCTTATGACGGATCTGGCAACGCTTACGTGGCAACCTCACTTCCTCCAACTCAATTCGATGTCACCATCAATGGGTCGTCCGTCCCCTTTGCGTTTCCGTCGAATCTTCCAACCACAGCTTTTGACAACGTGGTGACGGAAGATCAAACGATTTCCGTAAATGCACCCACGTCTTACCGCACTCTCTTTTTGCTGGCCAGCGCCACAGATGTTTCCTATAACTATACAAGTGTCCTTATCACGTTGAAGTACCAAAACGGTACCTCGCAGCAAACTTCAATGGCCGTGTCGGATTGGGTTCTTCCGGGTTCCTATTATCCTCCGGATGAAGCAGTTGTTTATCGAAATCCTGAATGGGTTCATGATGGGCAGATTGTACCGGCCGGCCAAGGGGAAATTGGAGGGAACAATACACATTTTTATTTAGTCAGCGTCCCACTTTCAAATGCCTCGTCTCTCCAGCAGATACAGTTTGGCAACAATAGTGAATTCCATATTTGGGCGATGACGGTTTCGAACGCACTACCTCTAGTTCCACCGACTCTATCTATTGCGGCAGCGTCATATCAGTTGTCAGTCGACCAAAGTGATACATTAACCATTCATGTGACGAACAGTAGTAGTGAATCTCAAACGGCTGCACCAGTCACATTGACGACCACTGCTCCGGCGTCCGTGACACCCACAACGGTAACCACGAATTCCAGTGGGAATGCTACCGTTGTATTTCGAAGTCCAGCAGCGGGAATTTTCAAGGTGACAGCACATGCGGGCACCTTGTCGTCTGCGGTGCAAATTACCGTAGGTCATCCGGCAAGTACGGCGAGTCTCCAGAGTCCTCGCTGGTGGGGATATTATAGTGGTGCTCCATATTCAGCGGAACCAATAAATGTTGCTAATGGAAATTTCGTGGCGCAGGTCACCGATGCCACGTATCCAAGTATGGGATCGCCATTAACCATCATGCGAACCTACAATTCCCTCAGTCATGTGAGAGGGCCTTTGGGTGTGGGGTGGTCTCTGACGTATTTTGATCATCTCACTGTCACTACGAACACGGTATCACTTTGGCGGTCCGATGGCCGGGAATTAATCTTTCACCTCGGAGCTACTGGACAGTGGATGCCCACAACCCCTACCCAAACGCAACTTGTAAGTGACCCTAATGGGTTTACTTGGGTTAGACAAGATGGCACGCGGGCCACTTTTAACGAGGCGGGCGAGCTAGTAGGGCTCGTTCGACCTGATGGTCATTTAACTACGTTTGCTTATACGCAAGGGCGACTGACTACGGTCACCGATGCATCGGGGCAGTCACTGCAGTTTTCCTATAACTCAAACGAGTTGATCACTCGTATTACGTTGCCGAACGGACATGATATTTCGTTTCAGTATAACAGTGCTGATGACCTAATCGAAGTCACTGATCCAGGTAACCAGACGTATCGATACGTGTACGATTCGGCGGATCAGATGCTCCAAGCGATAGACCCCAATGGCCTAACAGTCGTTACCAACACGTATAATAACGCGGGACAAGTGACCACACAGACCGGACCGTTAGGCGGGACGTGGCACTTTCAGTACGATCCGCAGGCTTTTACCGCTACCGTGACCGATCCCTTGGGGCATTCCACTCGTTACGCATTTAACACGGAAGGGCAACTTACCACCCGAACCTTGCCAACTGGAGCTTCATGGGCGTATCAATATGATGGTAGAGGTCTTGTTACGCACGTCACCAACCCCCTTGGTGGGACGACAGCATATTCCTACGATGGGAGCGGAAACTTAGTCGGGATTACTGTGGGCTCATCAATGTGGACGCTCGCCTATAACGGTTCACATGAGATTACGCAATTGATAGAGCCAACAGGGGCCACATATGCCATTCACTATAACAGTGCTCAAAATCCTTCGGAGATCACGCTGCCGACAGGCGCGACCGAGCTCATAAAGTACAACGCTCAAAATGAACCCATGTCCATTATCGATGCTGTTGGTGGCACGTATTATTTGACATACAACCGCCTGGGTGAAGTGGCGACGATGGCGACTCCGAGTGGTGGGACCGAAAGTTTTACCTATGGTTCTGATGGACTTCCAACACGAGTGGTGACGCCAACCGGTGATGTGGTTCAGTTAACCACCAATTCGGCGGGCCAGATACTCGATGCGACGGACACCCAGGGTCGTATTGAGTCGGTTACCTATGATGCCAATGGCAATCCGCTATCTTGGACTAACGCGCTAGGGGATACAACTCGCGCGACCTATAACGGCTTGAACCAGATGACGCAACTGACCATGCCGGGCGGTCAGCAATGGCATTATCAGTACAATACGATGGGTCAACTGGTACAGGAGTCGTTGCCCGATGGGAGCACTGTCCATGTGGCGTACAATGGTGCAGGATTGCCCTCTTCCGTCATCACGGCACATTCAACGGTATCCTACGGCTATAATCTCCTCGGACAACTAACCAGTGTCCTGAATCCAACAGGCTTAACGACGTTTGGGTATTCTACCCAGGGCCAACTGACAAATATAACGTATCCGCACCAAACTTCGTTTGCATTACGTTATAACCAGAATGGTCAACTTTCTAATCTCCAATACCCAGACGGACGATCTGTTGCATATTCTTACACAGTTCTCGGACAGTTAGCACGAGCTTCGACGTCATGGGCAGGAACCACGACCTACAGTTACAGTCCTGGCGGCACTTTGATGTTGACGGCTTTGCCGAGTGGCATAACGGAACACTATCAGTATGCGAATGGATTGCTGGAATCCGAGGTCATTACCAATCCGCATGGGCATCGTCAGTTATCGGCCTCGTATTCCTATAACAGCGTTGCAGAAAAAACGCGCTCGACATATACTGCTCAGGGCCATCAGGTTACCCGGAGCTACACTTATACGGTTCGCGGCGAACTCTCTGGAGAATTGCTATCGCCTTCTGAAAGCGTTGTGTATGCTTATAACCCAGCGGGACAAAGGATAAGTCAAACCATCGCGACCAGAGGGGGGCCAAAAAAAACAACAAGCTATCAGTATAATGCTAACGGTGCCGTTAGCAAAGAAGCCACTAGTTTTGGAAAAGGTAAGGCGCAAGTAACCCAACTTCAATACAATAACGAGGGCGATCTTACCAAAATCATCCCCCTCCAAGGCTCCCCGTCTCAGTTCACCTACAGTACCATGGGCAATCTTACCAGCGCTACTACCGATCACCATACGATGATGTTCCAATATAATGGGCTCGGATGGCTAACCGGACAGAGCAGTGGCTCCGATTCGTCTAATTCTTGGCAGTTGCTTCGGGTGCCGATGGGAACGCTTGCGCCAACCGTGTCTGCCCAGAGCTCATCGGGCTCGATCGATTACGCCTTGGGAGCGACTCGCCTTACCGCGACTCAGGGGAGCGCTACCACCGGTTGGGCGAGCCTGCCGGATGGGTCTGTAGTGAGTACGATGAACGCAGGGGGTGAGTTGGGTGCCCTGCAGACTTACGGTGCATTTGGAATGCCACAAACACCATCGGGTTCCCAAACACCGTTGACCTACGGGTACGGGGGCTATGCCCAGTACAACGTGGGAGGAGCCAACGGGCTCGTCCTTGACCACATGGGGTCTCGGTACTATTTGCCCGCACTCGGTCAATATCTCACTCCCGATAGCCAATTTGCGACCCCATCTTATAGCTATGCGGGGAACGCGCCTACCGTATTGACAGATCCCTCGGGACACGAAGGATTGCCGGGAGCCATCATTGGGGCAGGGCTGGGGTTAGCTAGTGGTCTCCTTACGGCTTTCGTCGTGCCGAACCACATGTCCATGGGTCAGAAGGTGGGTACTGTCGTTGTGGATACTTTCGGGGGAGCTGCTAGCGGAGTCTTTGGGGGTGAAGGAGGTTTTCTTGCCGAAACCTTAGGCCAAGTGGGAAGCATTCTGGCATCCAGTGGGACCAGCTTTGCGACAAACCTCGTCGCTCGAGCAGTTGGAGGCCAACGGACTTCATTAAATTCGGTGGGGACGGCTTTTATTTTCAGTTTCGGCTTTGGTGGAACAAGTGGTATCATCGCTCATGGCCTAACCCAATTTGGCGCCGAAGAAAATGTGGCGAGTTATGCATCTAGCTTATATATCGGGCATTATTCCTTGGCAACCACTCCATGGACGTTGCCAGTGTCGGCATGGCTCCATGACATCACCACGGCCTTTCCGTCCATAGTAGGATCCAAGCAAGGGGGGTAGCACATGAGTACGCCAACTATTTCGGCTATCGTTTGGGCAATCGGTATTGTGCTTTTGGCCACTCCTGTTCTCCGGACGTTGAGCAAAACCTTCCGGTCGGTTCGTGATCACAGTCCTTGGCCATTTGATCACACGGGCTCACACTGGGGTACTGGGCGTTGGATGACAGACTCTGTATTTGGGGCCGCCGGCTTTGCTTTTATGATGGCCCTTTGCAGTCTGTTTGTGATTTACGGGATGGGATTACTCATCGTGGTGGTGCTTGGGGAGCAAGAAGCGTTTGCCCGCGTATGGGGGCAAACCGTTGCACAGACCGCGCAGTTTATTTTCACAGTCGGTTTAGGACCAATCGCCGGATTTATCTTTTGTCTGGTGGTCTTACTTGCGTGGAAGAAGCGGCGTCGATGGGAAACTGGGATGTTGGAAGCGTGGGTCATTATCCCTTACGTCACAAGAAAGATGACTATGCCAGGCGTCTGGATTGGTCGCATTCGTCGACCCTCCGGCGAATACGTGACCGTATTGAGCGAAATCACGGGGGTGCCACCCATACCTGGGAAGATCGCACGATGGGCGCAATGTAAAGAAGACCTCCCTGTTAATGTCCCCCAGGCGGTCAATCCCCCGGTGCCTATTATATGGTATTGGGCTCCCACCCTGTCGCCTTTTGTGGTGCGATGGGAACGGCAGTTTAACAAAAAGCAACGGGACTATACCACCCAGCTCCGCATGGGTTCTTAATGCTGTAAACGCGCATTTGTCATGGAATAGAGCCTGCTGGAGGGTTGCACCGTCCCACCGGTTCACACCTAGCCGGTGGTTGGTAAGCGGACCGTATCATCCGATGATAATACGATCCCGTACTAGTGTCCTTGTTTCATGGAATTTCGAGCTAATGCCCGACGACTTCGCCGCGTATACAGCCCGGTTTCAAGCTTCCACGAAGACTCTGACGGAATGTGTACTGTCTACGGCCCCGGCTTCCCAGTGAAATCCGCCTCGGTTCGACTTGGAGTGCCCCGTTTGGGGCACTCTGTTTTGGGTGCACCTCACTTTTGTGAGCCAATATTTGTTATGACAATATATGGGATCGAATTGAGCGTCGAGAAGACAGGATCGCGCCGTACGCGCATGACACCGAATCCTAGACGAATAGGAGGGATCGAACAGTCCCCCCTCAGTGTGTCCACAGGGACGACCTTCAGAGGGCCTATTAGGTAGAGGAGAAGAGGGCTCAGGCCGCGAAATTAGGCGACGGACGGGGCGGTCCGCCCATAGTGCGCCGGAGAATCAAAAAATTGCATCCATTCGGCCAGTCATTGATGAGGTCTGTCGGCAACGAAGAAAGGAATTGGCTAGGTGGCGACCAGATCTTCTCGCGCGATGCGGTTAACCGACGGAATACGGTGGCGAAAATCCGTTTGAGCGCGCCATAAGGTGCGCCATACGACATCACCCACCTGGAGTCCCCCATGGCCCAAGCGCCACAAGGTATGGGTCCGGTGGTCCCGGACGGTATTGGCGCGCCCATCCCGATCTTTTCCGGCGCGTTCCATCGCCCATCCGCCCACATTGAGCCAGTAATAGGTCCAAGCGAAGATTAACAGCATCCGATCCCAACGTGCGGGAGTGCCTCATTGGACTCCGCCTGGGCTGAAACCCCTCGTACACATCATTTTTTTGATCCCGGAAGCATCCTTCAGTGGTAAACCGCTGGCCGGTGGCCGCGGTAATGAGACGAGTTGGCCAGGTCGCTTTCCGCAATCCCGCCGACACCACTAAAAACCAGGGGTCGGAATAGCCCGCTTCGGCCCCGATCACCATCCGGCAGGGATACGCCTGATCGCCAGAGGATTGGCCATACCGAACCGATAAATCGCGTAACACCGGCTGCGTTGCCAGGGCTCGCAGCGGCACCCAAACGCCGGGGTGAATTTCCACCTGGGTTGTACCTTGGCTCCGAATAATCCAATCCCCGTGCAACCCATCTAATAGATCAAAGAGATCTCGGGTGCCCAATCCCCGATCCGCTAAGAGAATCGGATGACACGAGCGAGGCCACAGCCTCGCGACCCGTTTGAGCAGGTCCCCTTCCATCTCACGCATCCGGCACTGCAGCTGATCTTTCTTTCCGCACCGTCACCCCAGCCAAAGGGAGCGCGCGACCAGGCGTGCGCCAATTTAATGAGAGCATGGGGTGCACGTCATCTTTCGGATCGGCCCCATCTCACGGGATCAGAGCTTCCCGGGTATCCCCCCAGGATATAGCGAATCCCATCACCCTGAGCGATCTCCCTGTCCCAACCGGCATGGCCCACAAAGCGATCCACGCGCTTCATCGCGTATTTCGCCTGCTTATCGGGATCGTGGTAGGCCATCGCTAATCAGTGTCCAATTTTGGCAATCCCTCACAAGGGATTCGACGACGAGAGCAATGCCCAGACCATAGTAGCTAAGGTCGTGCGTTGAGAGCGCCGTCACTGTCCGTGCGTGTGAAAAAAACTGGTGAGAGACTCTAATCGAACCATCGGGATCCTCCTCGTGATGAGAATGTCGTACAGTCAATCTCTTCGACAGCGGATCCCGATTTTCCTTGGCATCTCGATATTTTTTTCATAGCGACAATTCATTCTATTCGGACAATAGAAACTGGGGATAAGCTAGCCGCCACCCATTCTGTCCAACTGGTGTGACTCCCCTTGCTTAATTTCTGTGATGCTCGTATCATATCATTATAGCTCCTCTCTTGAGTTGGCAAATCTCTTATGAGGAGCTTCGACATCCGTACGCAAAAATCCTTTGCATCCCACACGGAAATTTCATACCATAAAGTCCCAGATGTTACCATGCATTACCTGGCATTAATTCCCTCACAAAAGTGAGGTACACCCAGCAGCATTTGCGACGGGGACAGTGCCAGTCCCGGGATTTTGATGCCCAAATTGCCCACGTCACGACCTGCTGTCTTTTCTACACCTTTCTGGCGTATTTCCCGGCGGGTCCATGCCTACGAATCCTTAGGCGCACTGTTTGAGGGCACTGTGACCGAATGGGTCGAGAAAAACTTGGCGCAACGCCTGAGGGAATTGTTCGAGGAAGTGCTGCAGGTGGTCATGGTCTCGATCGCGGAGTCGGGTTCGGTAGACCTGGCACAATTCCGACGGTCGCCGGAATATGCCGCGCGCAAAGCCCTGTTTGCGGAGTCATTCTGGGGCAATCCGTTACAAGCATTCAATCAGTCCGCATAAATCGCCAAAATGGAACGGGAAAAAGGTGGGAGTTTTCAAGGGTTGGCGGAATGTTTGGCGTTTAAAGACACCGTATTGTGTAGGTGCGAAACTCAAGATCTCATATAATGAAAAGGGGTTCGGCCAAACTGAAGCGATTCGCGCCTATCGTGCTGGGGCAATCTCTGAGCATCTCCCTGGGTTCATCCGAAAGCCCCCTGGTAAAATGGGTACATCGGGCAAACGGTCCTTGCTGGCGACATACTTCAGGGAAATGTGGTTTGACGGACGATACACTTCTGGACATCCGCTTGGGGAAAGACGGTCGCGATCGCTCCACTAAATCTCTAAACTGGACAGTCCCACCGCCTCTAAGATCTACCAGAGCACACGATTGCCGTCCCTCCTATGAGTGGTTCGCCGGAAGGAAGATCGATCGTTGTTTTGTGCCATTTTTGGCACG
>JAKACM010000022.1 GCA_021821465.1 Bacillota bacterium | reverse complement strand
CGATCACGGGGCCATTCGTCTCCCCGCTCTCCCATAATCCGTATATAATACAGGAAAGATCCCTTAACCCCTTGCTACGCAAGGGGTTTTCACTTTTCTTGGCCGCTAACTAGGAAAGTTCCGCTAGAGCGGGGTCTTCATAAAAGCTCTGTGAATCCTGTTTTGCTCCGAATCTATCATAGTACTTACGCGCTTCATCGACCGTTAACAATCTTCTAGCTGACATATAACCTCATCTCAGATTGACAACTTTAGCTCGTCATCATCTGTATTAGACACCGAATCATTCCCTAATTATACCACTTATCTCGGAAATACAAGTTGGATCTATATTGCATTTAGCTGCCCGTTAGCTGAGTTACTAGCACAAGGGGTAATTCGGATAAATATTCAACAACGCACATACTCATGAAAAATCATGCGCACATCTGTAGACGTGTATATTGTAGCATTTCAACACGATAATCCGGATACCCATTTTTTTTATTCTATTTTATTCTCTTAACGATTTGACGTAATTTTGCGCCCCGAAAACTTCAATTCGACACACAAGAATTTTCATACATCCCCAGATAAGTCAGATTGGACCTCGTCGGAGAAAGACAGGGCGGTAATCTGATGTATTGAGTGTCAGTGTACGCCGCCAGAATGTGCATTACGGTGCTGATTTTGGGGCCTCATCCCTGTCACCTGACTAACCGATCATGTGTGAAAATTTTTTCTTTGTTCATTGACAATCATCCAACTGGATGATATTCTCATTCATGGGTGAGCACCGAATGACGTTACTTCCTACAGTCTCCTTGAACAGCAAGAACCAAAACCGATACGCCATTCACTCTTTTTCACCCAGTTTTTGCTTCAGGAAAAACGTCGTTCGCATTCGATCCCTTGTATGCGGGGGTATTTTTATTCTAAAGAGTGTCATAGACTCTTGTCCTTTTCATTGCCGCAAATGCTCACGTTCGTGGAATGCAATCTGAACCCAGCGGTTCTGTGCTAGATTTTTGTGTGTCCTTTCTGACCCTTAACCCGTGCGGTCATAACTACTGCTTTCCAAAGCCAAAGGAGAGAAGGTCGTGTCACGTTTAAGCCGGACATTCCCCCAACGCCACACACCGGCCCCCGACATTCTGAATCATGCCCATGCTCCCGCCTACAAACCTTATGATTCCGAAGCTTTAGCGGAACTATTATTCTTAGGGACATTGGGGCATACATGCTATGCCACGGGTGAGCATTGGGCGCAAGAAACCGTAGTTTTGTGTCAAAATATGGCGGAAAAAGATCCCTTATTCTTGGCACAAGCTGCCGTAATGGCGCGCACCGAAGGTTACGTGCGCTCCGCACCTTTGGTGGCTTTAATGGTTCTTTTGTCGTCAAGGCCTCGCGCCCAAGAGTTGGGACGGCGAATCTTCGATCGGATCGTGCGTACGGGGGATGATTTGCGTAATCTCGTCGGTCTGGCCCAATCCGGTCAATTTCGTTCCGGTTACGGAGGCATTGTGCGACGTTTGGTGGCTACATGGCTAAATACGCACTTAGACGCTTACCAAGCCATTAAATATGCCGCAACGAGTGATCGCTTGAGTCTGAAAAATATTCTGCGGCTCACTCATCCGGCTCCGAGTTCCCAGCAACAAGACGCCATTTTTCGTTGGCTGGTTACAGGAAAAATAAATCCGACCCAGACGCCTGAACCCATTATTGCTTTGGAATCACTAAGTCATGGTGAAATCGATCCACTGCTTGCCATAACATCCTATAATTTGCCATTTGAAGCGGTTATGCCACGCGTATCCCACGGGGATAGCGCGGTGTGGACGGCATTGCTCCAACATGCTCCCTATATGTTTCTGTTGAGATCCTTGCGTGCAATGGGGCAGGCAAAAGTATGGGATAATCCGGCCAATGTGGAAGAGGCCATACGTATATTAACCAACCCCCGACGTATTGCCAAGGCCATGCAATTTCCGTTTCGGTACTATATTGCCGCGCAATCACTTTATGATCAAGTGCTGCAAGCCCTCACCAATGCCATCTACGAAGCCTTGGAAATATCGCTCGCGAACGTGCCGGATTTTGGCCCTATTCAAATCGCTGTGGCTTGTGATGTCTCGGGTTCGATGAGTGGCACTATGATCAATCGCCACACTTCTGCCGCAACGATTGCTGCATTGTTTACGGCCGCAATATGGAAAACAAAACCTGATGCCGCCATTTTGCCTTTTGGCACCGACGTCCTGCCAGTGGCGGGTAATGGGCGCGATTCGTTGGTTACCTTGGCCCAACTCATTGGTCAACTCCAAGGAGGCGGAACGGATTTGTCGGCACCCTTAAGAAAACTCTATCAATCCCGAAAAGCGGTTGATCTCTTTATCGGTCTCACTGATTCAGAAGATTGGAGTGCATCGGGAGGGTGGTATTATCGAGGAAATTTCCCTGAAGCGTGGCACAACTACAAACAATTCGCACCCGAAGCCCGCGCAGTACTCATTCAGTTGGCTCCCAGCGGAACCCGTGTCGTATCCCCACAAGAAGAGGACGTGCACTATGTTTACGGATGGAGTGACCGAGTTCTGCATTATGTGGCCTACGTAATCCAATCTCAGACCATGACAGACAAAATCCGTGCAACCCCACTATAATGTGGAAAAATGGATTAGCCGTTCAACGGCAACAATGTGGCCTTACGCAGAAAACATTAGCTGACAAAATTGGCTGTGACCCCCGACACATTTCCCGTTGGGAAAAGGGTGAACGCCTGCCTTCGCTTCCTTGGGCATTTTATTTGGCTGACGCCCTAAACTGTCGAATCGAGGATTTATGGTGGTGGGAACCAGATCCGGACCCTTCTGAGACTTCTCTTCAACGGTTGAAGGACAACCGGTAAAGAGCGTCTTACCAAAAGAGAGAAAGGGCAATTGTGTGCGAATAGAGAACTCAGGGGGGTGTTTTGGACCTAGGCTCTCCGAATAGAGTCTTAGCGCAGGCCAAATTCAAGCCCCTCCAGCAGAAAACGAAAGAAGCAGAAAGACGAAGCGGATGAAACGGCGCCCACGAGTCGGGAAAAGCATACAGAAATCGCAACCCCGCCCCGGGTACTTCCTCAGCCGAGTTAAGCAAATCTGTAAGGACACCGGCGGCCGCGTCGACACAGTCAACGATGTAACATTTGCCGCCAGCCAATATGATCCCAGACTCGATGAGAAGCACAAGAAGAAACTCGGCAGACGAATGACAAATACACAGAGATTTGTACGGCGCATTCTTGCTTTACTGCGTGCGCCGATGATACATTGACACAGCCCAGGCGAGAAATGTGCAATGATCACTTTGAAGTATTCTACCGGTTGACAGTCGCGTAACCTGCACGCTTTAAGGAAGTGGACTCAACTTCCTTCCACACTCTAGGATGTGGAGAAGGCGACCGCCAATGTATCCGATGGCGTGTGGTCGCTGAATAGTTTTGAGGATGCTCTCAGTGCCGTATTCCAAAGTGCTCAACATACAGTAGAGGGACATGGTACGATGCAAAGAAGCAACACACCACAGAACCCACGGGGCTTGCCCCGTGCGAGGGTCACAGTCATGATTAGGAAGGAAAGCGGGCAAGCTTTCCGATAATGTCTCTCGGGGGAATTCAAAGTGGGACAATTATACGATAGGATAGGCAAAGGCTATGACGTTACCCGTAGAGCAGACCCGGAAATTGTGCATAGAATCGCGCTGCACTTACGTGCTCACAAAGGCGATCCGGTGATCGATGTGGCCTGCGGAACCGGAAATTATACCGTTGAACTGGCTAAAAAGGGACTCATCATGACGGGTGCGGACATATCACTGGAGATGCTCCGAAAAGCCCAATCGAAAAGAGATGATATCTCATGGGTGAGAGCGGAAGCAAATTCTCTGCCATTTGGTGACGAAACATTTCTCGGAGCAACATGTATTCTTGCAATTCACCATTTTAACGATCTCAACTTCCTTTCGGGAAATCTACCGTGTTCTCCAGCAAGGACGTTTGGTAATATTCACGGCCGCTCCGGAACAAATGAAAAACTACTGGCTGAATGCCTACTTTCCTCGGGCCATGCAAGTCTCTTGTAATCAAATGCCGACAGTGAACAAGCTGATGACAACGTTACAGGCTGCAGGCTTTAATATAGTGGGAACTGAATCCTTCCTCATTGAACCTGATTTGCAGGATCTCTTTTTGTATAGCGGGAAGCATAATCCGAAAATGTATTTAGATTCTTTTGTACGCCGCGGTATTTCAACGTTCGCCAACATAGCCACACCAGGAGAGATTGAGGATGGTTGTGAGAGGTTAAGACATGACATCATCAGTGGGAACATATCGAAAGTGATTCAAAAGTACATAAGCCTGTTAGGCGACTACTTATTTATTGTGGCGGACAAATAATTGTTTGGCAGGAAGTCTCCTGCCTACCTTATCAAAGTTGCCGTAAACCCCCTCACTATCTTTATCGGCAGGGGGAAAATTTATTCCCCAGTTCCTACCCTTGGATGGAACCCTTTCCCTTCGGAATGCCGCTTGGCCATCAGACAACCCTTTGGCAAGCGGCTTCCTTGGTGCAGGCCATAGGGCGCAGGCAGCTGTCTTTTGAGGGTCGCAACCTCCCTATTCTGTCCCTTCAGATCGTAAGGGAAATTTTTGCATAGAGCCAATGCCCAATCGCATGGGGAACCCATAAGCCCTCCACCGGGGAGCTAACCGTGAAAGAGGTCCGCCTACTCTATCCATGTTGAACCGGACTATCTCGGGTTAACCGATTAATCAAGCTCTCGCGCGTCTTCACCACATGAAGTCTGGCCAGTTCTTCGGCTTGGTCGGGTTGACCTTCCCGAATGGCTTGCACAATTGTTCGATGTTCGGGAAAGGACGCATATACCCGGTTTTTTGAAATCCATTCCAAAGACACCATTCGGGTTCGGAAAACCTCCAGATCCTGCAAGTACCGGATAACATAGCTATTTCCGGCCATAATGGTTATGGTGTCATGGAATGTGGCATGGACGGTGTCAAATTCCTTATTGGAAAGAGATCTTGATTCCATCGCAACCAATGCCCGTTCCAGCTTAGCCATATCTTCGGGATCATAGCGGCATTGTGCTGCAAGCCTGGCCGCCAAGCCTTCCAACACCTCTCGCGTTTGATAAGCTTGGCGAATAAACTCAATGGACAGCCTCACTACAATCAATCCGCGATGTCCGTCCATGCACACTAGCCCTTCTGTCGTCAGTTGTTTGAGGGCTTCTCGCACCGGAGTCCGCGACACCTGCAAGGAGTCGGCAATCGTACGTTCAATAAGACGTTGTCCGGGGCTTAAATCACCGTCGACTATCGCTTGACGCAGTCGTTGATAGACCTCTTCGGCAACACTTTGTGCAACAATTGGTTCTAGCTTCAAATGTGATGTCGATCTTAACGTCAGATCCTTACTCACACTCACTCCTCCCGAAAGCTGTCCTCAACGACTTAAGTGTTGGCGGCGCTTTTCAATGGTGCGATGGAAATGCCATTCTCCTGAAGAAAAGCCGACAAACGCCGGGCAATTTCATGGGCTCCGGGAGTATCTCCGTGAATACAAATCGTGTCAATCTTTCGAGGCAAATGCTCGCCAGTCACGGCGACAATTTCTTGATCGGTAACCATTCGCATCGTACGTTCCAAAATCGTGTCGACATCCTGAATCACACTTCCGGGCATGCTGCGGGGCATAAGTTGTCCATCTGCCTGATATTCCCGATCGGCATATATTTCATAAGCCACCATCAGTCCCTGTTGAAGGGCCATTTCCGTTAACAGCCCGCCATAGCTGATGACGAGGAGTTCGGGATTAAAGTGATAAACCGCGTCAATTATGGCTTCGGCATACTCCGGGTTAATCATGGCCATGTTATTCAGTTGACCGTGAGGTTTCACATGCTGTAATGGCCACTTGGCATCCTGGGCAAATGCCGACAAGGCCCCCAACTGATAAAGAACATCGGTGCGAATCTGTTCGTAAGTCATATCGAAGTTCCGTCTTCCGAATCCCACCAAATCCGGAAATCCCGGATGTGCCCCCACCCTCACACCATGAGCTTTGGCCATTTTCACAGTGTGGTGCATGACTCGGGGATCCCCTGCGTGAAAACCACAGGCTACATTGGCCGAAGAGATGTAAGGCATCATCTTCACATCCTCACCCATGCGGTATACTCCGAAACTTTCGCCTATATCACAATTAATATCAATTATCATCGACATCATTCCATCTCCTTGCCAAACAGCTTTGAACCATCGCTTTCTTCTTTTTATTAATGTCTATCTTGTCCTGCTCTTCGCCATTAACATACCGTCCTACGGCTTAATCGAACCGGGCACTTTCTACCCTTTTTCCACAAAATGCCTCCTCAGTGGATATGATTTCCGAACATCTTACCGCTTTCCCTGGTCAGCCCAGCTTGAAGAATCCTCACGTTTTGTGCGTGAATTGCGCCAAGCTCCGTCCTTTAGAGAGGGTCGTTGACAAATGCGTCCCCCTCGCAAGCTCGGCATTAGGTGCAGCAAATTCGAATGGCAAGAACTCTTCTTCTCACTTCACACAGATTATAGCATCATAGAAAGTCTCGATTTACCAATATTGGGTACAAAACTGGACTGGTGACGCTAGCTCTTCCGTCTTCAGCGCATTCTTCGGCGATTTGCGCAATCAAAGATCCGTTCCCACCATCAGCTGCTAACCGATCCGTCGCTTTTTCGCCGAGATTACTGGAATTCCCTCCGATTCGTGTGAACAAGGCCCCAAAGGAGGTCCATACCCAACCCGCAACCAAGGATAAGAGTTTGCCTGTTTGATTTTGTCTTGCCGTATAGTTTTGACCTGTGGCTTGTCCTTCCCGGAATTTTCACAGACAGACGGTGTTCCCTTCTTGTGAGCCCGTCTCGTGTGCTATAATGATAAAAAAGTATAGCCACCATCTTACGTCGCGAAATTTCAGGGAAAGCAAGGTGGTTTTTATGCGCAAAGCACTGACATTAGCGGGGACTGTGGTCAATGTTTTCCTTCCCGGTGTGGGAACTTTAATCATGGGAAAATTTGCTTCCGGAGTCGTTCAACTTGGTCTTCTGCTCACTTTGTGGATCCTGAAGGTATTGACTTTTGGTTTGGCCGGCGGATTGCTATGGCCGATTAGTGTTGCCGTATGGCTATGGGCCGTGGGTGGCGGTGTGATAACTTACCTTTCATTGCCAAAAGATCATCACAAAGCTCTCCGGTATTAGTTTACTCGTCCACGGGAAGAACAGAAGTGTCAATATTGCTCGATTCGACTACTGAGGTGTATCCCCCGTCCCGTCAGGGGACGGGGGTTTTGTTTACCACTTTCAAGTTGCCTTTCCGACTGACATCCTCACCGGCGATTTGGCTTTCGGCATGGAGCATCCGGGCAAAAATCCCGTTACGTCTCACAAGTTCTAGAGCCGGTCCCATTTCTGCAACCTCCCCGCGAGACAGCACAATGACCGCATTGAATACATCCAGATTGGATAGCCGATGAGTAATCCAAAAGAGTGTCCGCTCACGGGCCCATACACGAATAGCATGAATAACCCGGCGCTCCGTCACGGAATCCAAACCCTCTGTGGCTTCATCCATGATAACCAAGGGGGTATTTTGAAGAATGACACGGGCAATGGCTACCCGTTTTCTTTCCCCACCGGACAATTGCGCTCCTTGTTCACCGATTACCGTGTCCAAACCTTCGGGCAATGAAGCCACCACCTGATGCAGTTGCGCAATCTCCAAAGCTTGGTCTATTTGTGTCGGAGCAGCATCCCGATTGGCCAGCAAGAGATTTTGGCGTAAAGTCGTATTAAACAAGTGAGGATCTTGTTCAACCGCAGAAATCAAGCGGGGCACCTCTTGAATCCGAATCCTGTTCAAAGGAAGATTGTTCACCAGCACCTCACCGTGGGAATAGGGCCACAAACCCGTAAGGAGGCCACTTAAGGTTGTCTTGCCGGCTCCGCTGGGGCCCACGATTGCCACATGCATCCCGCCTTCAACACAAAAGTTGACGCCCCGAAGTCTTTCGACTTCTTCGTCATCATAGGCGAAATGCACATCACGCAAAGTCACACCAGGAGGGTTACCTTCCGCTAAAGCCGTTTGAACGTCCACATTGCCTAGATTAGCCACGGGTTTCTTGTCCACGAGCTCGTTTATCCGCATTGCGGCCTCTTTAACCTGGCCCTGAAACTGAAAGGCAGTCGGAAGTTGGTTAACCGCTTCAAAACTGGCCAAAGTCAGCAATACCACAACCGGAAGCAAGATCGGGGCCAGACGATGCCGGTCAATTAGAGTAATACCTATGACTAGCGCAACCCACATCGCCCCCTGATTGAGTAATAGGCTCAGAGCCGAGGACAGTCCTGTGATCCAATGTAAACGGACGCGCCACCTGCCCCATTGCCGAATTTGTCCACCCAGGACTGTAAGACGACGCTTTTCTTGATTCATAGCTAAAATATCCGTATTGCCGTGAATGAGTTCTACGATTTCTGTACTTAATGAGCCACGAGCCCTAACCAGCACTTTTCCTGTATTTTTGGCTGTCCATTGTGTCAAAAGTGGCACGGCAAAACCGCTTAACAGCAAAAAAACAGCCAGTGACAAGGCTAATTGGGGTGCAAATGATCCCATAAAGACTATAGCGGCCACGAATATGAGCAGGGCAATGATGGGAGGCGCGAACAACCCGAGATAGAGATTTTGCAGAACCTCGATATCTCCCACCACACGACTTAATAAGTCACCCGAATGATAGCCGCCGACTCCGGCCGGGAAGAGTGGCTCAAGGCGGCGATACACAAATACCCGCAATTCCTTGAGTAATTGAAAAGTGACATCATGAGAAATATACCGCTCAAAATACCGGAAAACGCCTCGTGCGGTTCCGAAAAATCGCACGCCTACAATTGGCACCCATAAGAGCAATATCGTATAGGGATGCTCTGCCGCCTTAGCGATCAAGTAGGCCGACGTGGACATTAGACCCATATTCGCCGCTACTGTAAAAATTCCTGCCGACACGGCTAAGACAACCCACCACTTATAGGGTCTCAGCATGGCCAGATAACGAGTCACGGAGCCCCTCCCCTCCGGCTTCAGGCCTTTTGTAAGCGCGCATCATTTCACGATATAGCCCCGGCTCAGCTTCCAGTTCCCTTAAAGTCCCCTGCTGCACTAAATGTCCTTGATTCATCACCCAAATTCGGTCCATATGCCCGACTGTGGCGAGTCTATGCGCCACCACCAGTGCCGTACGCCCCGACAGCAACTTCTCCAATGCCGCCCACAGATTCCTCTCTGTCTCGGCATCCAAATTAGCGGTCGGTTCATCCATTAAAACGATCGGTGCGTCTTTTAAGAAAGCTCGTGCCAAGGCCAGACGCTGTTTTTGTCCGCCGCTCAAACCTCTTCCTTTCTCGCCAACATTGGCATCGACTCCCAGAGGAAAATCTCGCACGAACTCCACAGCGCCGGACATCTCCAGTGCTCTGTGCAATTCCTTGTCCGTGGCATTAGACTTGGCCATTAATAAATTATCCCGCAGGGTTCCGGAGAAAATATAGGGACTTTGTGTAAGAAGACTGAGTTGAGTCCGCCACCAGGCAATATTCACCTCATCGAGGATCATATCGCCGATTCGAATCACACCCGTACTCGGATGGGCAAAACCCATCAAAAGGGATAACAAAGTGCTTTTGCCTGATCCGCTGGGCCCTACCACCGCAATGCGTTCATGAGCGTCTATTCGAGCCGTTATCCCTTCTAGCGCCCGATTCTCCCGCCCTTCATAGGTGAAGCTCACGTTCTCCCAAGATATGGAACGCTCCACATTTGCCGGTTCTCGTATACCAAACGCCTTGGTCAATTCGGGCGCATCCAATATCTGAAAGATACGCTTAGCGGCTTTCATCCCACCCAGACCATCATGAAACCGGGTACCCAAAACCCGCCAAGGAATGTAAAATTCCGGAACCAACACGAGCAAAAAGAATGCAATGCGAAAGGCAATCAACCCGGAAATCAGACGCAGTCCTATGGCCACGGCAACCATAGCCATACTCAGGGAGGCCAACAATTCCAGCACTAATGCGGACAGAAAGGCAATGCGCAGACTGGCCATCGTTGCCTGCCGAAATTCATCACTGGCTCTTTCAATTCCCAAGGCTTGCTGCCTGCTTTGCCCCAAAAGTTTAAGGGTCGTCAATCCTTCCAGAACATCCAAAAAGTGCGCACTGAGACGGCTTAACAGATTCCACTGTTTTTGCGTTTTGGCTTCGGCCTGCTTGCCAATCAGAATCATAAAGAAAGGAATCAACGGCAAAGTAATGAAAAGAATCAAGCCGGTAATCCAATCCCTAAACATCACGTCGGCTAGGATAATGGTCGGAACCAGAGCCGTTATGGCCACTTGGGGGATGTAGCGGGCTAAATAAGGTTCCAAATCCTCCACACCTCGAATGACGGTATTGACGAGTTCACCCGCCTCTTCGCGGTTAACATACAACGGACCCGCAGCTAAAATCCGCTGACTTAAATTCAAGCGGAGGTGAGACTGGACACGAGTCGCCAGACTTAAAGCACCACTCTCTCCAAACAAAGCCAGAAGGGCTCTGCCGCCCATGACAGCCAATAAATTCACCAGTAGGGACTCCACTTGAACCAAATTCTCATGCAAAAGATACACGCGGTTGACGATATCGGCGAGATCATAGGCCTGATAAATAATCAGGATTCCGCCCACTACACCCTGAAGTACCACCAATCCCATGAGAATACGAACGGACTTGATCTCTTTCAACAACCGCGGATGCATTTAATATCCCATCTCCTCATCTTTGACGGGCTTGCGGAAAACCCAGTACAACCACGTCTGGTATCCCAGGATAATCGGCAAAATGATCAAGGCGGTTATCGACATGATCTGCAGTGTGTAAGTTGTAGATGAGGCATTATAAATCGTCAGACTAAAATGGGGGTTAATGCTGGATACCATGACTCGAGGAAATAACAGACGGAACAGGTTTAAGGTTATGGCGGCAATAGACACGCTCGACAAGACGAAAGCTAGTACGAACTTAGTCAAAAAGGCCATGAGTCGCCCCATTAGCAATGCCAGCACCGCCAGTCCTTCAAGGATAATGGCCAGAGTATCCACATGTCCTACTGAACTGGGTAGCCGGTCCAGCCAAGTAAACCAAATGATTAAAGCCAGAATCGCAGGCCATACCATCATTCCGGCCATCCGCCTGCCTTCTTTGCGGGAGCGGGGATTGCCTTTAACCGCTAAATATGCCCCGCCTTGAACCAGAAATATCAAAACGAAGCTGAGTGCCGTCCAAAGACTAAAGCCGTTGAAGAGTGTTCCGAAGTTTCCCACATAGACATGATGGGCCGTTATCGGAACTCCCCGAATGAGGTTGGCAAATGCCATTGCCCACAAGACAGTGACCAGAGATGATCCAGCAAAAATCAGCCAGTCCCATGTTGCTCGCCATTTGGGGTTTTTGTCCTGACTGCGATATTCGATCCCCACCCCCCGAACAATAAGACCAAAGAGAATGAAGATCAAGGCCAGATAAAACCCGCTGAACATGGTTCCATACCAGATGGGGAAGGCAGCAAATAGTGCACCTGCAGCCGCTACCAACCAGACTTCGTTAGCCGACCAAATCGGACCAATCGCACTCAAAGATGCTCGCCTTTCCCCATCTGTACGGTGAATAAATGGATGGAGCATACCCACACCGTAATCGAATCCGTCTAAAATGAAATAGCCCGTAAATAAGATCCCTACCAAAATGAACCACAATTCCCGCAGCCACATAATCTCACCTCTCCTTCTTCATCTACCATTCGGCGAGCACGCAACCGGTCGAGATCACTTGACGGCTCCTGTGCTGCCAAAAAGCAAGTCTTTGGTCAGGTCTGTCCCTTGTTCAGAACCCGGATCGGGATCCAACCCTTGCCCGATAACTTTCTTCCATAAATGAACGGCTGCATATGCCATGGCCCCGTAAAAAACAATGAATCCAAAGAGAGACAGCTCTATGTCCAACGAAGGCACGGAAGCCTGGGGAGATGCTCCTTTAGCGGTAAGTTGCAGGCCGTATACGACCCATGGCTGCCTGCCCACTTCCGTCATGATCCATCCGGCAGAGTTCGCCAAATAAGGTAATGCGATAGCCCATGTCAAAATGCGCAAAAACCAGCCGGTTTGGGTAAAACGATTCTTTCGCAACAGGTAAAGAGCATAATAGGCCAAGGCCATCATCGCCGTGCCGGCGAAAATCATGGTCCGAAACGCGTAAAACGTTACGGCCACAGGCGGTGTGTAATTTCCGGGACCGTAACGATGAACCATCTGCGCCTGTACTTGATTAATTCCTTGCACGGAGCCGGAGAACTTTTTGTAAGCTAATAAGGTCAACATTTCGGGAATTTGAACCTGAAAAGGGTCAATGTGCTTGTGTGCGTTGATTGTCGCCACCACACTCCAAGGCGCATGTTTCGAACTCGTATTCCATAATGCCTCTGCCGCTGCCAATTTCATGGGCTGAGCTTTAACTAAATGCGCCGCTTGGGCATCCCCGACAAAAATGACCAAAACACTGGTTATGGCAGCAATAATCGTGGATACTTTAAAGGAACGGGAAAAAGCCTGAACATTTTTCTTACGCCAAATCTGATAGGCACTGATAGCCAGCATAAAAAACGATCCAGTCAAAATGGCTGCCAGTTCCGTGTGCGGAAACTCCACCCATAATTGAGGATTAGTCAATATGTCTCCGAAACTCGTCATGATTGCCCTGCCGTGTTCAATCCGATATCCTACAGGCTCCTGCATCCAGGAATTAGCCGTGAGAATCCAAAATGCCGATAAACTCGTGCCAATCACCACGAGCCAAATAGCCACGGCGTGAGCTCTGGCCGAAAGGCGATCCCAGCCGAAAGCCCAGGCTCCGATAAAAGTGGACTCGAGAAAAAATGCTGCCAGAGCCTCTACGGCCAATGGGGCACCAAAAACAGCGCCCACGAATTTGGAATAGGTTGCCCAGTCCAGTCCAAACTGAAATTCTTGAAGCAGTCCCGTAACAACGCCGACAGCAAAGTTAATGAGAAATAAGTGACCCCAAAACTTTGCTAAATCCCGATAAATCGAATTTTTTGTGCGCACATAAATTGTTTCTAAAATCGCGATAAGAAATGACAGGCCTATAGTTACCGGCACGAAGAAAAAGTGAAATACGGTGGTAACCCCGAATTGTAATTCTGCCCAACCCAATTGGGTCATCTTTCTCCCTCCTGTTGTGGCTCTTAACGTCCACTGATCGTGAGTTCACCCATATGGATCGGCCCGTGATATAGCAAAGTCGTTAAGTCTTATGAAAAACAGCTATTACTGGTATAACACAGTTAAAGTTATGGGTTCAGAACCTATCCGTGCTAGATCGATTCGATTTTTGGTATCTGTAGATGTATTCTTGTTAGTTATTGTGAACTAATTCACAAATCCTAAACTCAAATCACTGCAGCTGTTTTAAGACTCAGTATCTGCCGTTTTCCCGGCCGATAACCCATTAAGGTTCGTCTTGTCATTGAACCGCGCCACGACAAAGAGCGCTTGGGGCTGTGCAATGAACCGGCAGGGGGCCGGTTGCCACACATCGCCATCGATATCAATGGCCATTGGAGGATCTGTGCTCACACGCACTTCTTTCACGACACAATAATGCGCGGAACGATCACTGATCTGCTGTCCCAACACCAAGCGTCCCGCTACTTTGAGCAAAGACCACCAATCTTTTCCTCCCAGACTAAATCCGTGCAAACGCCTGTCTTGGTAGGATGCGCGGTCCAACATAAATACCGGCCCGGCCAGATTGTGGCCATTGGCGACTATGAGCTGGCGGGTTCGAAAGACGTCCAAAAGATTTCGGTATTCAAGACGCACTTGAAACACCGGGGTTTGCATTATGGCCTGGCGAACGCCTTTAGGCCATGCCAGCCACCCAAGTTTTTTCTTTGATTCTTCCGTCAAAAGTTGGGTTAACCGTTCGCTGACCCCGAGTGTAGCCGTGTTTAAAAAATACCGATGTGCCGTCTCGGTTTCTGCCAATCCGAGATCAATAGCACTAACGGGACCGGACGCCAATACCTCAACCAGTTGGGAAAATGATGTGGGCAAGTTCAACCCCGAAAAGAAGGTATTGCCGGTTCCCAGGGGCACCACCCCGATCACCACCGGCCGATAAGCCAGCACATTGGCCGCTGCCGAAAGCGTGCCGTCACCGCCACCGATGATAAAGCGGCGCGCGCCTTTTTGGCAATAATGCTCAATGGTCGACCGAAATTCATCCTCGCTATCAGGCAAAACAGCATGAATTAAATTCATTGCCCCGGCCAAGCTTTGTTTCACATGCTCGAATCTCTCCCGCCCCGTGCGCGAATGCGGGTTAACAATCAATACCGTCGGATCATCCGGCGAGGCCTGTGTAACGTTATCGACGAACTTCACCGCCCATCCAATGCCACATTATGAAATATATATTAACCCCAAACTGTAGCTCACACTTCCGCAAAGGGAAATTTCTTCCGCACCTCTGTAGCTTTTCCCAATGCAATCACTCTGATTCCCGAAAATAATGCCGTTCTTATCGCCACCTACTCTGACAAAATATTAATTTAATCTCACATTATTTATTTGCATTTCTGCCAAAGCTAACATATAGTGGATATATAGTCTATGGCGTTGCCGGAGGTGTAACAATAATGTCTAGCCAGTCTATATTTGAGGTTATTCCGGTGATTCACATTTTGTCGGGACGGGTAATCCGTTGGGAAGGCGATGGGTTTGTACGTTGCCAAGGTATCCAATCCAATCCCTTGTCCGTTGCCCTTGACTGGATTCGGCAAGGTGCCACCCAACTTCATGTTGTGGATTTAGACGCCGTTCATAACCGTGTCTCTGCGGTCCCCGCATTAGTCTTGGCGTTACGCAACCTCTCTGTGCGCACATCTTTGGCTGGAGGCATTCATTCTGTGGATGCTGCCCGTGAACGTGTGTCCTATGGCGCGTCGTCACTGATTGTCCGCGCACTATTGGATATGCCGACAACATTAGCCAAGGTCGTCACAACATTGGGAACCGATCATGTGTGGGGTACGATTGATGTCGGCAGCGGATCTTTGCCCCTGGAACGGCTGAAAAACGCCGTCAATGCCGGGATCGACACCATCGTGGTGTCTGCTCGCACTCGGGAGATTCTTACCGCCACCCAGACTTTGCACGAAATCCACGACTTGGTTCATGACGGACTCACAATCTGGGCATCAGGGCAGATACGCGAGTATCAGGATCTTTTGGCGCTCAAGCAGGCAGGATGCCGGGGGGCTTTAGTCAGCCGTGCCTTGCATGAAGGTATCCTGACGATCGACGGCATTGTTCGGAGCCTTGCCCCTAATCGCGACACTGCTCCAAAAACGGCGTAATGTACCGATTACGCAAAAAAGCCAACCCACTTTTAGCAAACGGCACTGGAAAAGAAATGCCGGGCCCGGCCAAGACGAAAGCTGATTTTCGAAGGGCACATCCTCTGCATCCCGATAAGGTGCCCCATCTCGAATCATCATCCTGGAGGTAAAATTACACGAGGGCAAGGTTAGTCGGTACTATAGAACATGATCCTATCCATTTTCTTTTCTCAGCATTAGCCCCCCGCATGAAAAGAGCCATGTCACATAACGCCCAGCCTTCAAGTCTTCACCCCGATGCCGGTATCATTTCAAAACGCGAAGTGGCAACTTCTCGTTCTCAAATGTCTATTCCCGCATCTTTGGTTGCTAACAAATCCTACGAGTGGGAGTAGCGCTTGAATGCTAAGGATATGTTCGCCCCACCGAACCCATTGCTGTTGGATAGTGCCGCCAACAAATCGCCGGACCGTGCCCGATTAGGAACATAATCCAGATCGCAATCCGGATCCGGATTCTCTAAATTCATTGTGGGCGGCATAATCTGATGATAAAGGGCCATGGCCGTATAAGCAGCTTCAGTGGCCCCAGCCGCGCCAAGAAGGTGTCCTGTCATGGATTTGGTGGCACTGACCGCCAAACGGTAGGCATGGGGACCAAAGACTGCCTTTATCGCCGTATTTTCGCTGGCATCGCCGAGTTTTGTCGAAGTTGCATGGGCGTTGATATACGATATGGTGTCTCGTGGCAATCCCGATCTGTCCATGGCTCTGATCATGGCTTTAGCTGCCCCTGTTCCCTGGGGGCTTGGAGCAGTGATATGGTAAGCGTCTGCTGTCATACCTACTCCCAATATCTCTGCATAGATTTTGGCACCCCGAGCCAGTGCATGACCCAACTCCTCAAGAATTAGGGTGGCCCCTCCTTCGGCTAACACAAATCCGTCCCGCCCACTATCAAAGGGCCTCGATGCCCTTTGGGGATCATTGTTGCGGGTCGACAAGACATGGGAATTGCCAAAAGAAGCCATAGTCAACTCATTTATGATAGCTTCGCTACCCCCCGTGACCATAATCTCAGCATCCCCGCGCGCAATCGCATAAAAACCGTCCGCAACGGCATGAGCCGAGGTTGAGCAAGCGGAAACGGTTGCGTAATTTGGGCCTCTCAGTCCCCAGTGAATGGCGATGATTCCGGCAGCCATGTTCGTGCCGCCGCCGGACGACAAGAAGGGTGAGACGCGTCTTGGCCCCTGGTTCCGAAGTCTCTCTTCGTTGGCCAAAATGGTGGACAATCCCCCCATGCCGCTGCCGTAAATAACACCGGTTGACTCTTGCAACTCGTCATCAAATACGAGCCCGGCATCTTGTATCGCGTCGGAAGTCGCTTGAATGGCGAAGTGGATGAAACGATCGGTATGACGGAGTTCTTTGGGATCCATCACTGCCGACGGATCAAAATTTCGTACTTGGCCGGCAATACGACAGGACAGACGGGAAGCATCAAAAGCGGTGATGGGAGCTACTCCCGATCGTCCCGCCAATATGGCCTCCCAATTCTCTTCCCGCGTATTGCCTAACGGGGTAATTAGTCCGATGCCGGTGATAACAATTCGGCGCTGCAAATAATCTACTCCTTTCTAATCAGACGGCTTCAAGTAGGTCCTGAGCATCTGAAGGGTGGTTAAACGCATAGCGCGAAGATCCATTCCGGGGGTTCCCGTAGACCAATACAGCGTCACGCCATCCGCCATGCCCACAAGCATGGCGGCAATCACGGGGGCATCTGCCGCAGGCGAGAATTCACCGGACATGATACCTTGCTCGATGATGCTGGCCAAATAGCCCACCAGACCGGAATAGCGCTCGTGAAGACCCTGACGCACGGTATTGTCCTGAATGGCCTCTCCCCAAGCAACAATCAGAAACCGCCCGGTACTGGGGTGCCGAACATGGAGAGCATGAACGAAAATTTCAATGCATCGCACAAGACGCGGCCAAGCCCCTGCGATATCCCTGGTGAGGCGCTCAAGGATCTGAGGTGTTCGCCCCAATTTTCGTTCCAAGAGCGTGAGCATGATATCGCTCTTGGTAGGAAAATATCGGTATAAAGCTCCCACACTGAGATGACTGCGGGCCGCAATGTCGTCCACGGTCGCCAATTGATAGCCTTTTCCCAAAAACACCGATTGCGCAGCATCTAAAATGGCTTGTTTCCGCTGTTCTTTGTGGTTTGGGCTCACTTTGGGCATGATTCCATTCCCCCTTATAAAGTGAACGTTCACTCATTATAACCTCATTGAAACGGACCGACAAGTGGTCTGACCGGAGGGATGCATTATTTTGCAACTCCCTTTGCCAAAATAAGCATGAAAGACAGCGAAGTCCTCGGCTCCTATTCTCCGAGGGTTTGTCTTTGTC
This sequence comes from Bacillota bacterium, assembly GCA_021821465.1. Lineage (GTDB taxonomy): Bacteria > Bacillota > Sulfobacillia > Sulfobacillales > Sulfobacillaceae > Sulfobacillus. The sequence continues at coordinate 35,895 of JAKACM010000022.1, read as the reverse complement.
AACCCCCCTAGTCTCTTTCGTGATCTTCATCACAACCCGCTAAGATTTCAGGTGATTCCCAAAGTCATTTTGCGGTACCATAGAGAAGATGCATGAAGAAGATACAAAGAGTCCCAAAGCACAGGGATGTCAAGTTTTCCAGGCCTTTTGGCTCTCCCGGAGATGAACAGTTCAGAAGAGAGAAGGAATAGGTAATGTCACAATCCTTGCGCCCGAAAAAAAACAGCCCGGAAACAAAAGACACGATCTTGGCTATGACTTCAGCCGACATAAAAGAGAGTGCGGAAGAATCACCTGTCGATCGAAAAAAAGTGGAACAGGCGGTAAGAATGATACTGGAGGCTATAGGGGAACACCCTGACCGAGAAGGCTTGCGAGACACTCCCGCCCGTGTCGCAAGAATGTACGAAGAAATTTTTGCCGGACTTCACCGTGATCCATCTGAAGTCCTGACTGCACGTTTTCACGTGGATCACGATGAAGTGGTATTAGTCAAAGACATCCCTTTTTATTCCTTGTGCGAACATCATCTGCTGCCTTTTTTTGGTGAGGCTCATGTGGCGTACCTACCCCGCCATGGCATTGTTACCGGTCTCTCAAAATTGGCCAGGCTCGTCGATATAGTCGCCAAACGTCCGCAGATCCAAGAACGTATGACTAATATTATTGCCGATACCCTCGAACACGACCTCAATGCAGTGGGCGTTATGGTCGTCATTGAGGCAGAACACTTATGCATGACTATGCGCGGAATTAAAAAACCCGGCAGCAAAACCGTGACAATGGCCTCCCGTGGCGCATATGAAGGTAGTGATCGCCAGCAAGAAATCCTGCGCATGCTCAATTTGGGGTAGAACAAACCCGCAGGCAGATCTTTCGTGCTTGCGGGTTCCCCCCACGCTTATAATATATTAATGTATTAATATTCAAATAGAGTAACCATAGGGAAGGGTGTGAGCCCGTGAACATTAGGGCTTCGGAATCTTCACAGATGCCCGGGTGGCAGAATACCGTACAAATGCTGTGGGAAATTTTATACGGCGTGGTGAAAGACGAAGAAACAGCAGGGGTTGTCCAAAGATCGGCAGAAGCATTTTCAGCGGCGGAACGATTACGAATCGAACAGGTTCCCTATCGGCTACGGGGATACATTAACCCTGCTGCATTGGCCGTATTGGATCGCACCATACGTTTGTTGAGTGAAAAAATCCGCTTGCAGAATTTAACGGAAGATCTCCATCGCAGTCATCTGGTTGAGAATCGTCGTCACGCGGCATCACCACCCCTAAGAGGTTCAATCCGAGAATTGGCCGAACTCATGTCCCATTCACACCCGCTTGAGGGTTCGGACGAGGTGGAAGGACGGCTGGTCCTGACATCACACCCCACAGAGAGTACCAGGCGCACTATCCTGCAACATATCAGAAAAATCGCCGATTTACTGGAGCATCCCGACTTCGACGCGTCTGATGTCATTTGGCGTCATGAACTTACCGAGCTGGTTCGTGTTTTATGGCGCACCCCAAGCCAACGCGCCGCTCGTCCTACCGTCATGGATGAAGTGGAACTCGGGTTATATTACATTCGACAGTCTCTGTTTCACACGCTGCCGTTGATTTTTGATGATTTGGACACGGCATTAAATCATAGGACCCCGGTTTCATGGGCTATTGATTCTTGGATCGGCGGTGATCGAGACGGTCACCCGTTTGTAGACGCAGCCATCACACAAAAAACCCTGCTGAGGCATCACGAAGTTGCCATTGAGCTGTATTTGCGTTCTTTGGACGAACTGGAACGGACTCTTAGTGCCGATCCCGAGTATATTCACGATCCTGAGGCATTGGAACGATGGCTAGGCTTACAAGGACGCCTATTTCTCGATAAGGCGGCAGACCTAAGACAGCGTTATCCTCAAGAACCATTACGTCAAATGATCGGATTAATTGCAGAAAAACTTAAAGTCACACTCAGTTGTCGTCTGGGTGGTTATGTCTCAACCCACAGCTTTTGGCAAGACGTCCGACAACTCGCTAATCACTGGGATCTCAATCCCGACCGCTGGCCTCGGGAATTACGGGTGTTATTGCGACAAATCTCCATTTTTGGCCTGCATTTGGCCGCTTTGGACATTCGCCAGCATAGCCGGGTACATACTCAAGCAATGGCGGAAATTCTGGGACCGGATTACTTGCAGTCGAGTGATGACGAGCGAATCGCTCGAATTCACAAGGCATGGCATAATCCTCCGCGATTCAACCCCCAAAGTCCGGTGACGCAGGATCTCAAAGATGTCTTGGAGCTTATGGCCCACCATCAACGCGTCTCAGAAAATGAAGGCATCCGCAATTACCTTGTCAGCATGGCGCACCACGCCAGCGACTTGCTGTCGGTACTGTTCCTCATACACCTCACCGACCCTTATTTGTCCGTCAATATTATTCCCGTGGTAGAAACCTTGGAAGATTTGCAAGGGGTTCGGAACCTGATGAGTAAAGTGAATCAGGATCACTTATGGCAGGAGCACATTTCTCGCCGTCAGAACTATCAAGAGGTCATGCTAGGCTATTCGGATAGCACCAAAGATGCGGGAAGTCTGACAGCCTCATGGGCCATATTTCAGGCCCAACTGGTGCTGACCGAGTGGGCCAAAGATCAACAATTACATCTCGGATTCTTTCATGGCCGTGGTGGAGCTTTAGGACGGGGCGGTGGCCCCACTTCCTATGCTATTACAGGACAGCCCACTGCCAGCGTCCGGAGCTTTTTACGCATTACCCAGCAAGGGGAGGTGCTCTCTCAGAAATTTTTACTGCCGAAAATCGCCTATCGCAGCCTTGAACTCATGGTCGTGTCTCATGCCCGAGCCGTCTTATTCCCCAGCCTCGATCCCGACACGTCGACGCTCTTGGAAATGGACCATTTAGCGGATATGGCTTTCCAGCACTATCGCCGATTGATCAACCATCCCGACTTTTGGGACTATTTCATGGCGGTTACTCCTATTCGTGAAATGAGTGCCTTGAATTGGGGTTCCCGTCCCTCGTGGCGTGAGCAATTTCGGTGGGAAGACTTGCGGGCCATTCCCTGGGTTTTTTCATGGACACAAAATCGCATGTTATTGCCCGGATGGTACGGGGCAGGGCACGCGCTGGATAGAGCGATCCGTGACGGAAAAGCCGATCTCTTAAAAGATTGGTATCATTCCTGGCCGTTTTGGACCACCACAATACACAATTTTGAACTGGCGTTGGTCAAGTGCGATCTTCATGTCGCAATGGCCTACCATGACTTAGTCCCTGCCAAATTGAGCGAGGAGTTTTGGCCTCTGATTCAAGATGAGTACAATCGACTGCATGATTCCTTGCTCACCATCACGGGTCATTCCCAATTATTGGATGACCAACCGCGGTTGCAGGATGTAATCCAATGGCGCAATCCCCATGTCGATCCGCTGAACTATATCCAAATAGAACTACTGGCAAAGTACCGCGAAAACCAAAATGATGATCTTCTTCCGCTTATTGCCAAAACTATGGAGGGCATTGCTTTGGGAATGCGCAATACGGGATAACAAGAAGGGAGGGGGGGTCTCAGCACAGTGGCTGAAATGACATGCCGCCCGAGGTTCTACTGTATGTCGATGACCGTTCCGCGTGTCATTTCGACCAATTCATAGGGAGTTAATTTAAATACCGCTTGCGGATGTCCTGCCGCCGCCCAGATTATTTCGAACTGCAAGAGATCTTGATCAACGATTGTCGTGATAGCTTCCATATGTCCCAAGGGCGGAACTCCTCCTATAACAAATCCTGTGCGTTGCCGGACAAAGTCTGCGTCGGCTTTTCCGATTGTGTCGTTCAGATGACTCGATAGCTTCTTTTCGTTGACACGATTCACGCCGCAGGCAACAAGCAGCAAAGGATTGTCCGCGTTTTCCAGCCGGAAGATAATCGACTTTGCAATTTGTGCAACCTCGCACCCTATGGCCCTGGCGGCGTCTTGGGCGGTTCGAGTACTGCCGGGAAGCTCCACGACATCATTTGTGTATCCCAATTCTCTGAGTTTGTTCTGGACTCGTTGGGCGCTTCCCTTCAAGTTCCCCATTCCGATTCCCTCCTTAAGAGTCTAATTGGCACATAGTAAACGGAAATCAGCCTGGATATCCACTTATTGTCTTAACCCGAGCCAAGCAAAGTTAGGAGCCGGCCCATCTATGGGTTTCAACGATCGTTAAAATGATAACTGTAATGCCGCAAGGTCGTCCGGTAAGGGTCCAAATCCTTGAATGCAGGTTCGCTGAGAATCATGGTCCATAACATACGGAATGCACTGCCGCGATCGTCGTCCTTCCACAAAGACAGTGCATAGAACAGATCAATGGCCATATCGTGTGGGAATTCCTTGCGCGCTTGTTCCAGCCACTGACGGGAGTCATAGATTTGACCTCTAAGTCGCAAATCATTAGCCAAACTAATGAGAACACGCCGTTTTAGAGCGTTAGGCGGATCATGCTCCAAGGCACGGCGATAAAAGTCAATCGCCTCGCCAAGTTGGTTCAACGCGTCCAAAATTAATCCCATTTCGAATTCAAGATACGGGTTGTCAGATTCTTTCTCCATCCATTGGGCCAGTTGCACCTGAGCTTCTGCAAACTTGCCATGATTTCTTAGGTGGCGAATTAGCGTTAAATCCGGCTCTTTCATGAATGGCTCTCACCTCATGATATTTTATCTTACCGTTCCAACTCTCTACCGTTAACTATACCACGGCTTGGATCCGTATCCAGTTTCGCGACCAAATTCAGCCATGAATCCACTTCGGAGAAAATGCTATGCTAAAGTCCTAACTGGCATTCCAGATATCCAATCCAGATGCTTGGATACATGGCCGACATGCAAGGAGGGCAAATAGATGATTGAGCAAGGGGTCGTGTTTCATATCAATGAGTCATCCGTACAAAAACAGCGCAGTGCACTTAAAAATATTGAGAACCTTCGAACCGAGATGCCGGAAATTCCTGTGGAACTCGTTGTTCAAGGTGACGCCATCACTCTGGTTGTAGACCGAGAAAGCTCACTCAAATCGGAAGTGAAAATGCTGCAAAGTCAAGGAGTTGTAGTCGCCGTTTGTCACAACACGATGCGGGGCAAAGGAATTGACGAGACAGAACTCGTGGGGGGTGTGAAGATCGTCCCCTCGGCCGTGGGCGAATTGGTGAGACGCCAACAACAAGGCATGGCCTACATTAAACCCTGATTTTCGCGTAAAATGGGTCCCCGGGAAGATTTCTCGGGGTTTCTCATCCCTCGGTTGTGAAAGCCGAAAGAGTCAGATCCCTCTTTGATATCGCGCAATGTTTCAATGAGGATATCTTGCTCGGATTTTTCAGGCTTAGCTTGTTCAGGCGTGTCAAGGGCAATTTAAATACGAAAATACCAAGACATGACGGGCCCCAAGGCGCTTGCACGAGTGTTCACGCACAGTAGCGGCAAATTGGACAAGAAACTTGGTCCCCTAGATGACGTATGAGGCATAAATGCTTTTCGCCGGGCTCTCGCAAGTCGGCGTCTTGCATATACCGTTCTGATGGACTTATCCACATTCGATCGTTGCTGGTCCAGTGTGTTGCCACCTGTCTGCTTCATCACGTCGCGGCTTCTTATGGTCTCAAGGACCCCTCGTCCACCGGAGGGCGCTCCCCTAGGCGAGTCACCAAGGTTCGCAGTAAATATCTGACTGGCGGTCGGCCTTCCTCGTGATTGGTTCAATTTTCCAATTATTTTTTGGTTTTTTGGTCTTCTTTGCGAGTGCCATGCATAACATATAACACAAACGAGACACGCCGCCTGCTCACAACCCCAGCACGCGGCGATTAATCAATGTAAGGAGGACAAGATCATGACCTGGAATCCATGGAAAGAAGCGCTCGAAGAAGCGGTGAAAGAACGAAACCTGGCGGAACAGGCATTTGTCCACGCATCAACGGAATACTGCGACTTTCACATCTACCGTCTGCAGGCAGCAGAGGAAAAAGTGCGTATGGTGTTACGAGAAGCTCGCACAGCCATGGGCTTTGAAACCACTAGGCGGTTGGCCTCCCCCAAATCCGCGGTGCGTCAATTGCGGGAGCCTGATTCCTGGCTTCAATCAGAGTCATGACCAAAAAGCCGAAGATGAATAACCTCGTTGCTGGGCGTCTCGCACCTTCTGATTGAGTTCTTCCGCCCACAATTCCAGCATCAGCAACGAATAAATTTTCCTTGCCGTAGTGCCTTGTCCAGGTCCCATATCGGCCAATAGCCGGTGGATTTCGTTGAGGTTGAACCATTCCTGAGTCAAGGCCGTGTCGCTTGACAACGTGTCCCAAGCGATGTCATGCAAGGCTCCTCCTAAAAGATCCGTCAGAGGCGTCGGAAATCCCTGCTTGGGCCTTTTGACGACATCTAAAGGCAATACTCGTTTGGCGACTGTGCGCAACACTCGCTTGTCGGTTTTTCCGTAACGGCGTAACGCCAAGGGTAGACTCAGAGCTAAATCAACGATCTCGTGATCGCAAAAGGGGACGCGAATCTCCAAGTTATGATGCATGCCGATGCGATCGGCTTTAAGCAGAACGTCATCCGGCAGAAACCACTGCACATCAAATCCTTGCATCATCTGGAGATCGGGCAGGTGCTGGTGGGTTTCCCAATATTCCTTGACGGCTCCCGGGCGATCGGGCTGCACCCACTCTGCTTTGAGAATACGTTGCTGTTCCTCGGGGCTGAAAGTAAAACCCACTCCACGGTAGCGAGCTGCAATCGGCTCGGTGCTCCGGCGAAACGCATTAGCACCGGGCCAATGGTGACGGATCCACAAATTTCTGGCTGCCAACGGAATTAATCGCAGCCAAGCAAGACTCTGGACTTCGCCATACCCTGCATAGCCGGCAAAAATTTCGTCGGAACCCTCGCCCGATATCATTACCGTTTCCTGCTCGGCTGCCGCTTTGGCCACACCATCAAGCGGCAGCACGGTGGGATCCGCCATGGGTTCATCTAAAACATAGGCTAATTCCCGGACCCGTTGGGGTGTAATCGCCAAATCAACATCGACCCGGTGCAGTTTTATTCCATAGGCTTGGGCCACTTTCTCAGCCCAAGGCAATTCATCATATCCCGGATATTTGGAGGGAAATGTCGCCGACCATGCTTCCACAGGGCGTTTAAGGGACCCGGCTTGAAGGGCTGTCAAAATACTGGAATCGAGCCCTCCCGAGAGGAAAACCCCTAGCGGAACATCTGAAGCTAAATGCCCCCGAATCACATCTACCAGCAGTCCATGAAGTCGATCCGCCCAATAAGTCATCTGCCGTAGGGACTCGGGTTCCTTGATCGAGGGAACCCAATATTGCCACCTTTGTTTTCGACCATCATGGTGAATAACCATCACTTCACCGGGGCGCAGTTTGGTGACATTCTTCACCAAGGTGTGAGGGGCAGGAACAAAACGATGACCTAAATAACTGGCAATCATTTTAGGATCCACTTCAAAGTGAAACCCGTTCAAATAGGTGAAGGATTTCAATTCCGAAGAAAAGGCCAGCATGTCAGCTGTTTCGTAGAGATACAAAGGCTTCTGCCCGACGCGGTCCCGCGCAAGAATCAGACGGTGTGTCCTTCGGTCCCATAACGCGAAGGCATACATTCCGGACAAACGTTCCAGAAATCCCATCCCGAATTCTTCATACAAATGTACCAGCACTTCTCCGTCCGCACGACTGTTTAGACGGTGACCCAAAGATTCAGTGAGAATTTTCAATTCCGGATAATTGTAAAGCTCGCCGTTATATACCGCAACAACTTTTCCGTCTTCCGAATAATAGGGCTGCTTCCCATGAAGAACATCAATAACAGCCAGACGCCGCATACCGAATCCCATATTGCGGTCGGTAAAACGGCCCTCGTCGTCAGGCCCGCGATGGATCATCGCATTAAGCATGCCCGTCAGGTCGCCGGCTTGTACGGGACGTTCTCGATGCCATATCCCTGCTATTCCGCAGATCGCAACCACCTCATTTCCCATCCAGTGTACTTCATGGAGACCAAAAGCCTATGAATCTCGTGTGAAAGATTCTCATTTATAGTCCTCGCCGTTCTCAATTCAGACACGCCCTTTATGATACTCAACTTAATCGAGAATGGAAAGTTGCCCGGTCAGATTCCCTTTTTGTAACTTCTTCCACACTTTACCCGTCCTCGTCCATCGTCCTCATCCTTCACACTTTGGATCTGCCCAAAACAGCCCAAGAAACCATTCGGAGTAATGAGCAGCACAAGTCGGAAAAGGGAATAGGTAGGAAGGAGGACCGCTTTAAACGGTCCTCCCATCACCTTTAATCCAAATAATCTTTGAGCTTTTTGCTGCGGGTCGGATGTCGCAATTTCCTCAACGCTTTAGCCTCTATCTGACGAATTCGCTCACGCGTCACGCCAAAAACCTGTCCGACTTCTTCTAAAGTCCGAGCTCGACCGTCACTCAGACCAAAACGCAACCGCAAAACCTTTTCTTCACGATTTGTCAGTGTATCAAGCACTTCCTCCAATTGTTCTTTCAACAACTGGTATCCGGCTGCTTCCGCAGGCGCAGGGGCATCTTCGTCTTCAATAAAGTCCCCTAAGTGCGAATCTTCTTCTTCCCCAATGGGCGTTTCCAGAGAAACCGGTTCTTGTGCCACTTTCAAAATCTCCCGGACACGTTCTTCGGTAATCCCCATTTCCTTGGCAATTTCTTCAGGCGTCGGATCCCGTCCCAGTTCTTGCAACAATTGACGCTGAACCCGAATCAATTTGTTGATCGTTTCCACCATGTGCACCGGAATCCGAATGGTACGCGCCTGATCAGCAATTGCCCGGGTAATCGCTTGCCGAATCCACCAGGTCGCATAGGTACTAAACTTATACCCCTTACGATAGTCAAATTTCTCTACCGCCTTGATAAGTCCCAGATTCCCTTCTTGTATCAAGTCCAGGAACAGCATTCCACGGCCGACATAACGTTTGGCAATCGAGACAACTAATCGCAAGTTGGCTTCCGCCAATTTACGCTTAGCTTCCTCATCCCCCGCTTCGATTCGCTTGGCTAATTCCACTTCCTCATTCGCGGTCAATAAGGGCACGCGACCGATTTCCTTAAGGTACATCCGAACCGGATCGTCAATAGCCACCCCATCAGGAACAGTTAAATCCCGTCCAACCTCCTCGGCCTCTTCCGCTTCGACCTCGTCCGGTTCGGGTTCCTGATCTTCATCATTCGCCTGTTCTCCGATCAATTCAATTCCCAACTCACCAAACATTACATATATGCTGTCAATCTGGTCGGGAGGAAGGTCAACAGACTGCAGAGTATCCACAATTTCGCCATAGGAGAGTTTACCCCGTTCTTGGCCACGACGAATCAGGGTCTTTACCTCATCAATTTGTGCCACCGCTTTCTTGCCCTGAGCCATGCTATCCCTCCTTTCCTATACGAGCAGCACCCCATGGATCTGATGCACGGTTTAGTTGATCTTGAGCCAATTGCCCTTGCAATGCCTGAATTTCACGGATAAGTTCCGCAGAATTCTCGCCCTGTTTTAAGCGTGCCATCAACCGATTCCATTTGTCCGTATCTTGTTGCTTCTTGATGGCCTGGAGGACATCGTCAAGGGCTCTTACTCCCCCATTGGGACCGTCATAGGCTAATGCCTCTAGTACTAAAGAACGGACCTGGATGCCCATCGAATCAATCTGCGAGGTCAATTCCGACATGGGCCGACCCTCCTCCAGATCTTTCAAAATTTGAGTCAAATCATGCTCTACGATCCATTCCGACAACGTTGCCCGTACCTTGCCCACATGTTCCGGATGCCGAACTAAAAAGGCTAGCAAATACACATCATGGGACCGCCTCTTAACGTTAGAAATAATTCTCTCCATATTATGCCTGTTTTTGAGCGTTATATGCTCATTTCCTTGCTTGATCCCAAAACTCTGTGCTAGAATGCTTTGATCGACCTGTAGCACGTTCGCCATCGTCTCGAGATAGCTGGATTTTTCCACCGGGTCACTCAAAGCCTTCCAAAACGGTTTGATCGTTTCGACCAGTTCCGCTTTTCCCCGTGCTGTGAGCGAAGAAGCATCACGCATTTTCTCTTGCAACACAGCCTCAAAATAGGGTATGCGATTTTCCACACTTTCGGCTAAGGCGGATGGGCCCTTTTCCTTCAAAAATTCATCGGGGTCTTTCCCGCTTGCCAAAAACACGCGATTGACTTTAATCCCTTCTTGAGAAAGGGAATAGAATGCGCGAACCATGGCCTCTTGCCCCGCCCGATCACTGTCATAGAGTAAATCCGTTTCTTGGCTGTAACGGGCTAGTATTCTGGCGTGTTCTCGGCTCAAAGCCGTTCCCAAACTGGCGACGGCTTGTTCCAATCCTGCTTCATGACATGCGATGACATCGAAATATCCCTCGACCAATAACGGTCGCCGATTCTGACGCCAAACTTTACGGGCCAAGTGTTCCCCATAAAGCACATTGCTTTTATGAAATAGTGGTGTATCCGGAGAATTAAGATACTTGGGTTCCTGGTCGGTGTCGAGAGCCCGTCCTCCGAAGGCAATAAGTTGTCCCCGGTGATTTCGGATGGGAAACATAATGCGCTGCCTCCAGCGGTCATAAACACCGCTCCCTTCCTTTCGAGAGGTAACCACCCCGGATTCCAACATGTCCGATTCACTCACACCGTGCTTCGCTAAAAATTGGCTGAGAGCATTCCACGACTTTGGGGCATAACCCAATTCAAACCGTTTTTGTGCTGCCGGACTGACTTGACGTCTTTCAAGATATTGCCCAAATATGTCATAGTATTGATTAGTGCTAAGCTGAAAAAATTCTTGGGTCCACTCCATTACTGCCTGAAGTTGACTGAAATGGCGGTGGGCATCGGATTTCTCCTGCTTGGGCGCTGGGGGTATGCCGAGTTCAGTGGCCAACTTGTCCACAGCTTCTCTAAAAGTCAGGGCTTCGTGTTCCATCAAAAAAGTATAGACAGTTCCTCCTTTGTGGCACCCGAAACAATAAAACAGTTGCTGATGGGAATCCACACTAAACGACGGCGTTTTCTCCTGATGAAAGGGACATAATCCCCAAAAGTTCTTACCTTTTTGTTTTAAACTGACATAACGTCCTATCACTTCAACGATATCAGCAGCTTCTCTCACTGCATTGGTCCAAGCCTCATAGGTGGAATCAACCATCAGGAATCACTCCAGTCATGAGGAAAAATTCGCCGCCGAAGCAAATATTCCTGCTTATTTTTTCACATTGACGAGAAATGAAGAAAAAAAATCCCCGGTCGAAAGCATCTCAAGAAATCGACCGGTTAACGACACTCAACTCAATTAATAGTATTATACCATAGATTGTAACGCAATCTAACGAATGCTGAACACAATTGCAACACAATAATTAAACATGACCAGAAAACGCTTCCTTCCATGCAATCCATGCAATCCATGCAATCGGATGGGGTTCATTGAATTCGACTGATTGCATTCGGAAGTCACTTTATCCGATAGACTCGGAAAATTCCGGGAAAAGATCTGCGAACGATGGTCAAAAAGTTACATTTTGAGCCATCGTCCGCGTGTGATGTCTTACGCTTGCAAAAAGTCTTTAATTTACGCGAAGTTTGGCTCGGGCCGCAGCCAAACGTGCAATCGGAACCCGGTATGGAGAAGCACTCACATAACTGAGATTCACCATCTGACAAAATTCGATGGAGGAGGGATCTCCCCCATGTTCTCCGCAAATTCCCGCCTTTAATTCGGGACGAGCTTTTCGCCCGTCGGCCATTGCGCCTTCTATGAGCTTGCCTACCCCTTCACGGTCCAGCACCATAAAAGGATTATCCGCCAGAATTTTCTCAGCCAGATAATGGGGTAAAAACTTGCTTTCGGCATCGTCTCGGCTAAAGCCAAACGTTGTTTGCGTCAAATCGTTCGTCCCAAATGAGAAGAATTCCGCTTCCTGGGCAATAGAGCCAGCTATCAAGGCAGCTCGCGGAATTTCAATCATCGTGCCGATTTTGTAAGGCAAGGAAATGTTCTCCGCCTTTTGAGTCTGTTCATTAACCTCGGCAATGAGAGCTTTCATTTTCGTGAATTCCGAGAGGGTTCCCACCAAAGGTATCATGACTTCAACCACGGGATGATGACCTTCACGCAATAACTGAGCCTGTGCCTGAAAAATTGCTTGGGCCTGCATGGCATAAATTTCAGGATAAACAATTCCTAAGCGCACTCCGCGAAAGCCAAGCATGGGGTTGAATTCGACCAAGGTTCTGGTCCGGCGCAAAACAGATTCCAGTCGCACAATATCATCCATGCGCTGTTCTTCATGAGCCGAAGCCAACTCCTTTTCGGTGTCGGGAATATGAGGCAGAAATTCATGCAAGGGAGGATCCAGTAAGCGGATTGTCACAGCGTAACCGTCCATGGCCTTGAGAATACCGTAAAAGTCGCTCTGTTGCATAGGCAACAGTTGATCTAATGCTCTTTGACGTTCGACTAAAGACTCCGCGAGGATCATCTTCTGCATTACCGGCAATCGCTCTTGCCCCATGAACATGTGCTCGGTTCGGCACAACCCAACTCCCTGTGCCCCGAAATTGCGTGCGAGTTGAGCATCTTCGGGAGTATCGGCATTAGCTTCCACGCCCAACTGTTTCATCTCGTCTGCCCATTCCAGCAACGTGCTAAAATCCTGTGACAAACCGGGTTCCACCGTCTTTACTACACCGAGTACCACCCGTCCGCTACCGCCATCAATTGTCAAGACATCATTGTGGGAAACCTTTACATCTCCCACATAGAATATTTCATGGGCCAGATCAATGCGAAGAACCTCACAGCCGGTTACGGCAGGTTTTCCCATGCCTCGCGCAACGATGGCGGCGTGTGAGGTCATACCTCCACGGCTGGTTAAGACCCCTTGTGCGGCCACAATGCCGTGAATATCATCGGGAGTCGTTTCAGGACGCACCAAGATTACTCTTTCTCCCTGGTTTCCTCTGCTTTCCGCTTCGTCGGCGGTAAAAACAACCTTTCCCGAAGCCGCCCCCGGAGATGCGGGCAATCCTCTGGCCAAAACATCCAACTCGGCACTGGGGTCGATTTGCCTATAAAGAAGACGAGAGACCTGATCAAGATCCTGCCTCAAAATGGCCTCTTCTCGGCTTATCACGCCTTCTTGTACAAGGTCCACCGCGATTTTTACACAGGCCCCGGCTGTGCGTTTACCCGTTCGGGTTTGCAAAACATATAATTTTTCGCGTTCTACGGTGAATTCAATATCCTGCATGTCGCGATAATGTTTCTCCAATAGTATACACACCTCAGTGAGTTCCCGAAAAGTTTTGGGCATTTCCCGAGCCATTTCCCCAATGGTTTTGGGTGTGCGAATTCCTGCGACCACATCTTCTCCCTGTGCGTTGGTCAAATATTCTCCGTACATCCCACCTTCCCCCGTATTCGGGTTGCGGGTAAATAATACCCCGGTCGCCGAACTGACTCCCATGTTACCGAAGACCATAGTCTGCACATTGACCGCGGTCCCCAATGTCTCCGGGATCTTGTTTAAGCGGCGATATACAATGGCTCTTGGATTTTTCCAAGAGTCGAACACAGCTTTTATGGCCATTTCCAATTGTTCACGGGTATCCTCCGGAAAGTCCCGTCCGCTTGAATGCCGAACCAAGTCTTTGTAGCGCTTAATGACCATTTCCCAATCCGCTTCCCGCAAATCCGGATCCAGTTTGATTCCTGCGCCTTTTTTAACGTCTTCCAAAATGCTTTCAAACAAATGATGCTCCATATGCATAACCACATTCCCAAACATTTGAATAAACCGCCGATAGCTATCTAAGGCAAAACGCCGGTTTTGAGTTAATTCTGCCAAACCTTCCGTCGTCTCGGTATTGAGACCCAAATTTAAAACAGTATCCATCATTCCCGGCATTGATATTGGCGCACCCGAACGTACCGAAACCAACAAGGGTTTGGCGGGATCTCCCAGAGTGCGAGAAACTTTGTTCTCTAAAATCGCAAGATTGTCCCATGTTTCTTCCATCAATCCTTCTGGGAATCGTCCTAACTCTTGATAGAGATTGCACGCTTCAGTAGTCAGGGTGAACCCAGGAGGCACCGGTAAACCGATATAACTCATCTCAGCCAAACCGGCCCCCTTGCCTCCCAATAGTTCACGCTGGGTTGCCCGTCCTTGCTCGAATGCAAAAACATATCGAGACATTCTAGTGATGTCCTCCTTGTCGTATTTCTAAGACTCGTGTAGCCGTTTCCTCGACCGCATGGTTACTGACATCAAGTACCGGGCATTTGAGCCGGTTAAAGATATCCCATGCGTAGTCTAATTCTGCCATAATTCGATCCATTGTGGCATACTGAGCCGATGATCCCAGTCCCAAGGATTTCAGGCGCTGCCGCCTTATACCCATCAGGAGTTCGGCATCAATAATGAGTCCAATACTCTTATTCCTTGCATCTTGAAACACTTCCGCAGGCACAGGAACTTCGGGCACAAGGGGCACGTTAGCCACCTTCAGGCGATGATTAGCCAAATACAAACTGACCGGTGTTTTAGAGGTGCGAGACACTCCCAAGAGCACAATATCCGCTTCGCGAATTCCCCGGGGATCCTTGCCATCGTCGTATTTGACCGCAAATTCTACCGCCTCAACGCGATCAAAGTACTCGCGGTCCAGACGATGCGACAAGCCTGGTATAAGCCTCGGCTTCAAATCCAATGTTGTTTGCAAGGCTTGGATTACCGGGCCCATAACGTCAACGGTTTGAACCCCTAATTCCTGGGCTTGGCTTTTTAAGTGTTCACTTAAATCCGGTCGCACTAAAGTGTAAACCACAATGGCCGCTTCCCCGGCCGCTCTTTCCAGTATTCTGTCAATTCCGTGGGAATCCAATATATTGGACAGCCTCTCAATGTGAATATCGGCATCCTCAAATTGTATCGCTGCCCCATGGGCCACTCGCTCGGCCGTCTCGCCCAGCGAATCGGATACAATATAGATTCTCCCGTAATTGGCCAACTTTCTTCCTACCTTTCTAAATTTGAACACACATGTTCAAATTCCTGAATCTCTTTTCAGCACATCCCACAGTTTGCTTTCCTATCCCGAGATCTGTCGGATGTCATAAAACATAGTGTAAGCCTGGCGGGCATAGGCCAATAATTGTCCGCGTTTGGTTCTCACTGTGATATCCGGATCATTAATTAACACGGCTTCAAAAAGAGCGTCAATGGCATCTGATAACTTTTGAATAGCCCCCCACCATTCTTCCATGGAATTTCGGCAGGCAAAAGCCGTTTGAATCATTTCCCAAACACGTTGTTCCACATCCAATGTCCACCGAGGCGGAGTATCCGGCGCTTCAATACCTTGCATCACACGGTCTATGCGTTTGAATGACAAAGCAACATGTTCCCAATTTGAATCACCCAAAATCCGGTCCAAGAATTCCAAACGGCGGGCATATTCCGACCACGGAAAGTCGAAACCGAAAATGGCTTGCGATTTTTGCATAGGGATATGGTTTTCGGCTTCCAGGTAATTCTTGAGCCGGGTTACAACCAGGGCATAAGACTCGCTAATCGATCCTTCGTCGATATCCAATAGATTTCCCGCCAGCCGAAAAAGTTCATGGGCAGATCTCTGCCATACTTTAGATTCGGCCAAAATTCGCCCGATGGCCAATGCCCCCCGCCTCAAACCAAAAGGATCCTCGGATCCGGTTGGTTTCAGACCATGGGCCACCCCTTGCAATAAGGTATCCAATCTGTCGAGAAGAACGAGAATCTGTCCGGGCGTGGATTTCGGAATCGCATCTTGTGAAAAGGCTGGTCGATACTGTTCACCAATGGCTATGGCCACATCTTCCGCTAATCCTTCAATCTCAGCATAAATTTGTCCCATGATCCCCTGTAACTCCGGGAATTCCTGAACCACTTGCGTAACAAGGTCCGCTTTGTATAACTCGATGGTTGTTTTCAAATGCTGTGTTGCCACCGTATTCAAAGGCCAGAACTCCCGAGTGGCATCAAACAGGGCCTGAACTCTTTCAATCTTGTTCCCGTATGTTCCAAGCTTCCGATGAAACACGATCCGCCCCAATTGCGGACGATAATCTGCCAAACGGTGACGCAAATCATTGCGATAGAAATACAAGGCATCTTGAAGTCTGGCCCGTAAAACCTTTTCATTCCCCCGGCGTACGGCATCCAAATCCACCCCCACACCGTTGCGAACCCCAACAAAATAGGGAAGAAGCTGCCTGGCATCGTCATATACCGGGAAATACCGCTGGTGCACACGCATGGACGTAACGAGGATCGGTGCCGGAATCTCCAACAAGTCGCGGTCAAAATGGCCAAGAAACGGCACGGGCCACTCCACCAATTGTGTCACTTCTTCTAACAATGCTTCATCAAGCTCCACATGGCCCAAGACACTGGAGGCCAGTTTCATGGCCTCTGTTTCAATCACCTTTTTGCGTTCGTTGGGATCCAGCATAACCAATCCTTGACTCAAGGCTCTTTGATAGGATTGAATACCGTCCAAATTCAAAGATTCCGGATAATCGGTTCGGTTTCCGTAAGTAAAGGGCGAAGAAGAGACACCCGCCACCGTCATTGGAATAAGCGTATCATCCACCCATAAGCTACACCAGCGAATTGGCCGAATAAATCGGTAATCCTCTTGTCCCCAACGCATACTACGGGCTACGGGAATGGTTGCAAAAGCTTTTTCTACGGCCGGGGCAATTAATTCCTCAAGGGACAAAATAGGTTGGTCAATAGTGGCCGCCACATACCTTTTGTTTCCTTCGCCCATGGACTCGATTGCTTCGGGTGTTACGCCGATCCTTCTGCAAAATCCCAAAAGAGCCGGCGTCGGATTATTGTCTTTATAAGCAGCAGCCCATAAGGGGCCGCGAATTCTCTCACGCAGTGGTGTTTGTTCACCAGATGCCCTACCGGTAATTACGAGCCGTCTTGGGGTGGCCAAGGCTTTCAGATTCATCACGTCGATTCGGACATGGCAGAGTTCTTCTTCGACAAGACGACCAAAGTTGTCCATAATATCACGCAAATATTGGCTGGGAACTTCCTCCATACCTATTTCCGCGAAAAATTCTCGAGCATCACCTCTCATAACCGTAAGGCCTCCTCAGACGGTTGCAAGTGCTTCAGGTATGTTTCTGCTGCCATGCGGGACAATGCTCTCATTCGTCCTAAGTAGGCTTGTCGTTCGGTTACGGAAATTGCTCCGAGTGCATCCAACGTATTAAAGGTGTGGGAACATTTCAAAATGTACTCATATCCGGGGCGGACGAGTCCCTTCTCCAAGAGTCGCCTGGCTTCGGTTTCATATAATTGAAACAATTGAAAGAGCACCGATGCCGATGCGTATTCAAAACTGTAGGCAGCCTGTTCCCATTCAACCCGTCGGAACAAGTCCTGATATTTCACGCCGGGTGCCCACTCAATCGCCCAAATTTCGTCTACACCCACCAAATAACTTACCAGCCGTTCCAACCCATAGGTCAGTTCCGCGGAAACCGGACGACATTCCTGCCCACCCATTTGCTGAAAGTAGGTAAACTGACTGATTTCCATGCCGTCCAGCCACACTTCCCAGCCAATACCCCATGCCCCTTGGCTGGGTGCTTCCCAATTGTCTTCAACAAACCGAATATCATGATGGCGGCGATCCAATCCCAGATACTCCAAACTCTTCAAATACAGTTCGACAACGTCATCGGGAGCCGGCTTAAGCAACACCTGAAATTGGTGATGCTGGTAAACTCGATTGGGATTTTCTCCGTATCGTCCGTCTACCGGACGTCGGCACGGTTGGACATAGGCCACTCGCCAGGGTTCCGGGCCTAAAGCACGGAAAAAAGTGAAAGGGCTCATCGTGCCCGCTCCCAATTCCATATCATAAGGTTCGCCAATCATGCAGTTTTGGTCTTTCCAATAATTCTTCAAGTTCATCACAATATCTTGTAATGTCAAAATAATCGATTCCTTTCCTGTTCCCCGATATTCTCAACTTCACGAACAAATTGCCACGATCTTGGCATCCTTCCTATATGACGTTCAATATATCGCCCAAACAGAAAAAATAGCTGATCACCAATAATGCCCTTGGCTTCATAATTCCCCAATTTAGTCACATCCAATGCCATCCACCCTTGCCATGTCCTAAAGCTGCCCAAGGATATCTCCATTCCTCGCGACTGTTCCGAAGAGGGTGGTAGATGTTTGGAACAATACATGACGTCCTGGTCCCAGTCTACCCCCACCGAATTTTGACGCGGAATGTCCCCGCAAACATCACAAGTCTCCCACCTAGGGATATATCCGGCCAACTTGAGTAATTGCCATCCCGTGCTCAGAGCCGTGGTGAGATGGGAACCCTCACGTGCGAGACGATCCCAAGCGGCAATAATCCATGGCACCACTTCCGGCGCAGGATCCCTTTCCGAAAACATTTCATCGACCAAGTCCGCCAACAGCAAAGCCCAGCTTAATTTTGACAAATCTTTTTGCAATCCCGGAAATCCCTCGACCAAATCTACTCCATTAACGGTGTCAAGGGAAGACCGTCCGTGATAGAGCTGACAAATCACGTAGGATAATGGATATACCCCGGCCAGACGGCTTTTGGGCCGTCTGGCCCCTTTGGCTACCGCCCCGATTTTTCCCGACTTAATGCCAAACAAAGTCAAGAGAACATCACTTTCACGATAAACTCTCGATTTCAAGATAAGCATGTGGTCCTGATATTGCGCCATGTTTACTTCTCGCTTTGAGGATAGCCAAAGCGCGCAAGCCAAGCTTCTTGATCACGCCAGTGACCCCTAACCTTAACCCATAAATCCAAATAGACTTGTTTGCCATAATATTGTTCCAAATCTCTTCTGGTGAGCTGTCCGATCCGCTTCAACATTTGTCCATGATTGCCGATGATTATAGCCTTTTGAGTACTGCGTTCCACATAGATAGATGCGCGAATATATATCAACTGGTCGGAGCGGGTTTGCCGTTCCTCGACAGTGACGGCAACAGAATGCGGTACCTCGTCTCGCGTTTGCTCGAGAATTTTTTCCCGGATTGCTTCGGAAATATAAAAGTCCTCGGTTTGGTCTGTCACAACATCCTCAGGAAAATATGGCAGCCCTTCCGGCAACAAATCCCAAAGTATTTCAACCAATGAGTCGAGACCCCTCTCTAATTGCGCCGACACAGCCAGGACATGACGGTAAGGAGCCAGAGAAAGATAGGGATCAAGACGCCCTTCGCTATGAAGTACGAGATCACTTTTATTGCCAACCAAAATGGCGAGCTGACCGGATTGGCTGAGCATGCGAGCGATGCGAATCTCCTCTTCACCCGGCGGTTTGGAAATATCCACCACATGGGCGACCACATCGACTTCCTTGAGGGCACGCCTAATGCTGGCTTCCAGACGTTCATCGAGTTTATGCCGAGGCTTGATAATACCTGGGGTGTCCACAAACACGATTTGTCCTTGGGAATTGTGAAGCACACCTCGAATTCGGTTACGGGTGGTTTGGGGTTTCGCCGCGGTAATGGCAATTTTTCTGCCCAAAATCTGATTGAGCAGAGTGGATTTACCAACATTAGGCCTGCCCACCAAGGCCACAAATCCGGATTTTAATTCCATAACTCAACTGCCTTTCTACACACGGATAAACAGGTTCAAATTCCTAAGCTTTTACTCAGCACATTCTCGTGCTTTTCCCCGAAATATGTTCCTAGTCTAATCTTTCTTAATGACTTTTCATCAGACTCGATATTGGGAGCAACCATACTTGACACTCCCCACGCCTAAAGGCGGGGGATTCTTACGAGAAACCCACGGACGTGAGCTTTACTCGCAAAGGGTTTGCCAAAAGCCCTCTAGCCACTCGTTCTCCATCGGAGAATCTATGGTTACTTTTGCGGAGAATATTTGCGGCTCCGTTCACGTCAGCATTCAACATTCTCCCATTCCTGGCGCGATACAGCCCCCGTTTAACACGTTTACCGCTAAATGTGACGTCTTGATGTGTGTTGTTCCAGACAGGGATTTCGTCATCGTCAAGAAAACTGGCTTTCGATGTGTATGATTCTTCCTGTTCTAGGTATCGCATGCCGAAACGCTCGCACAGATTTTTGAGTTGGTTGCGCAGTTGCCCATAGGGAATCTGTACAAAGTTCTGATTGTTCCTCTTACCCATGTTTACGTCATGCTTCCAATCAGGATTGTAGCCGACTACGATCGTGCCAATCTCATGATTCAGGCAGTAATTCACGATGTATCGTGCGGACTTCATCAGGTAATCGTGCACTTGGTTATTGCGATTCATTGTAATTCTTGCCATCTGTTCAGACCGCGGTAACCCTTGCTTATCGAGGATGGATTGTAACGTGGCCATACGCACATTGTACTGATGGTTCAGGGATTTTAAGTGTTTTCCGTCAATCAGAAATGACGACCCACCAATACTACTGACGCATGTAGCCAGGTTATCTAAACCCAGATCAATCGCAAGCGTAGTGTCTAGTGAAAGAGTCGGGTGCAGTTCTTCACTCGCCACGTAGACAAATTGAATTTTGAAGAATCGTGCCTTCTCCACAGGAATGATCCGGACTTCTTTCACGGTCTTACCTTCTAACCGTGAAGGGAACGGAATGCGGATTCTCTCCAAGTCAGGATGCAACCGTTGAAACTCGCGAAACATCGGAACTTGTAGATAGCCATCCTTAATGACAATGGCATTCGTAGACAAGATGAGCGGAAAGTAGTCGTTCTTATCCAGATAGTGGGGAATGCGCACATCATGATAGCGATACTCGCCGCTCTTTGCCTTCTTCAGAAGGTTGAAGAAGGCACGGAAGGAACGGTCTACTACCTTGAGAATTTGTTGGCTCACACCCGCTTGCAACAGGGAGTAGTTCTCGTTCTCTTTGACTGTGTGGTAGTTCGATTCGTAGCGAAGGAAGCGACCTTCTGCAAAGAAATACTGCCGGATTGAGTACAGACCCACGTTATAGAGATTTTTCGCGTACCCGCACAGTTCACGCAAGGCTTTATATTCCTTTTTGCGGAGTCCCTTGATTTGGTTACTTTGTGTCAAGTACACCCACAGTCACATTCTTTCTATATAGAGAGTGTATACCAACTAGAAGAGCGTGTCGATACCCAAGCCTTCACCTGATATCCCCATAGCTAAAGCAAGGGGTTTTACGGCGCATTTGATAAATTCTTTCAGAACGGCGTATCGTGCCGCGGGCGCAGTCTAAACAATCTTTGAATGAATATCACAGATCCTGTGAATCGGTTAGCCCACGACAAGCTTTGTATCGATCATCCGGAGCAATTGGTGCAGGATCACTGATTTGCACCCGTCGTGCCACTGACTCTCCGATAAACCTCTTAAACTTAATTAGGATGGATAATAAGCCTGTGCCGATCCCATATTCTAACATGTTTACATTATTTGAACTGGCTAGTGTCATCCTTTTCGTCGCGTATGGAGGGAGTGAAATGAAAACTTTCGGGCAACAATTCATGGAGCCAATAATGATTGATCTCTCGTCCCTCCCCGTATGAAACGTAGACGTGCATGTCACCAAATTCACTAAGCACTTGTCGGCATCCTCCACACGGCATAGCCCGCTCCTTATCCCCAATAATAAACACGGCTTCGAATTGACGGGCGCCATGGGCCACTGCGGCCGCCACTGCTCCTCTCTCTGCACAGAGGCTCAGAGGAAAACTCCCGTTTTCCACATTGCATCCTTCATAAATTGCTCCGTCCGGGGTCAGCAAAGCTGCACCCACCGGAAACCTGGAGTAGGGAACATATGCCTTTTCTCGTACTTCCAGTGCCCTGGCTCGAAGCATGTCCAGTGTCATGTTCTCACGCCCCTTTGAGGCTTTCATCTATTTGTGCGGATCCTTGGTCTTAATACCGGGGAGGAATAGCCCAATAGGCTCACGCCTGCCCCTTCCCTTCTCAATTTTTCGGCGCTATTTTAGTAAGCGCTGGCCTTCCGCCTGCTGCATGCGGGTCGAGAAGATGAAAAACGCATGGGATCCCCCTCAACCTAGATTGGACTGCTTCAATCTCTGCCATTGAGGGCGGGGTAGTTGACTCAGTCATCGTCCTCGCTTTCTTCGCGATTTCGAGTACGAACGGGTTTCTTGGCCTTGATAATGACCCGCACTACCCGACGTCCTACAACCTTGGACACCGTAAATTCAAAATTATCGATGCGAACAACCTCTCCTTCTACCGGAGCTCGTCCCAATAAATGCAAAATCAATCCACCCACGGTATCAAAATCTTCATGGGGCAGTTCGACGTCTAAGATATCATTGACCTCTTCCAGCTGGACCATACCCGCAACATCTATCGATCCCTCGCCTAGTCGTTTGATGGGCAGATCTTCCTGGTCATACTCATCTTGAATTTCCCCGACAATTTCTTCGAGCAAATCCTCAATCGTAACGATTCCCGCAGTGCCGCCATACTCATCCAGCACCACGGCAATTTGAGTGCGCTGGCGTCTGAATTCTGCCAGTAATTCATCCACTTTTTTTGTTTCCGGAATATAGAGGACAGGCCGAGCCAATTCGCCTATCGGCGTTATAGGATCCCGTTCTTTCAAATAAGCCAGCACATCACGTGCGTAAATAACACCAATCACGTCATCAATCGTGTTGCGAAACACGGGCAGGCGCGAATGTCCCCAATGAATCACCGCATCCCATGCGTCTTTCAAAGGAGCCGTGTCCGACAAGGCATTCACATCAATACGTGGCACCATAACCTCTCTAGCCACGGTGTCTCCAAAATCAAAAATACCCTGAATCATTTGTCTTTCGTCGGCTTCCAATACTCCTTCTTCTTCGCCCATTTCGACCATACTGCGGATTTCTTCTTCCGTCAAAAGCCGACCTCCTTCTGCCCGCCCACCGGACAAACGAATAAGGCCCACCCCCAACCAGGTGAGCACACGTACGACAGGATAAAAAATTCGGGCTGAGGTTTCCAGAAATAGAGCAAATCGCAGAGCGACACGTTCAGAATTATGGGCAGCGTACGTCTTAGGAATAATTTCCGCTGTCAACAAAATAACAAAGGTCATAACAACAGTAGCAATGGCAATGCCTTTACCACCAAAATAAAAAATAAAGATGCCCGTTGCAATAGTGGAAGCCATGATATTCGCCAAATTGTTACCAAACAATACCGTCCCTAATAACCGATTAGGTTGTTTGACTAATTGTTCTAACCAATGTCCTTGTTTATGACCATCCTCGACCAGACTTCGCACTTTGCCCCGCGACAATGACATCATTGCGGTTTCTGTCATCGAGTATATTGCCGAGAGGCCCACAAGAACAATTAGTACAATAATAGGGCCCCACCGTATAGCTCTCACCGGTTTTTGACCTTCCCCTTTCGCTGTCCCGGTCGGTTTTCAATGATCTTGCGACGTTGGATAGCCGTCTCTGTGCCATGTTCTAGGAAACCAAATGGCCACTGCGAGGATTGTCGCCAAGACAAGTAAAAGTATAGTGGTTAGTCCACGCTCATTGTTCCATCGTACCATAAAATCTTGTCCAAAGCTCACAAGCCGCGGGATGAAGACCCATAACCCCAAAAGTGCGGCTCCAATCGCGGCCAGCAAAACCGCTCCCGCAGCGACGTCTTTTGCCGTTTGAGCAAGCGGATGGATATTCGGACTGGTTAAATCCACCACGGCTTCGACAGCCGTGTTCATCATTTCGGCAACCATGACCACCATAATTGCCGCCAATACGACAATAAATTCGCGTCGCGGCAAATTCATAATCCATCCCAATATCATTATTGCCGCTGCCGAAAAAAAATGCAGACGCAAATTTCTTTGTGTAACGAATGCATAAGCCAACCCGGCAAAAGCATATCGAAATGACTCTTTGAGATTTTCAGCGTGTTTCACGGACTAGGCCAATTTCTTTTAAGATTTCTTCTGTCTTGGCCATCATCGCCGCTTCCTCATCCGCCTTCTCATGATCCCATCCGAGCAGATGTAAAATTCCATGCACCACCAAGAATCCCATCTCTCGCTCAAAACTATGCCCGTATTCCCGGGCTTGTTCATGCGCTCGATCAAGAGAAATGACGATATCGCCAAGAACTGCCAAATCGCTGTCGCCGTCCTCGCCTTCCCGCTGACTGAAGGATAACACGTCTGTGGCTCTGTCAACCCCTCGGTATGTCTTATTCAATTTCCTAATCGCCGAATCGTCACTCAAAACGATGCTCAGTTCCGCTTCCTCCAATCCTCCCAGATTTTCAAGAGCCGCGGCGGCCACCCGACGAACCATCTCCGCCAGTCCTTCGGATAACGAAGAGGGAGGACTTTCCACCCAAATCTCCACGTCTGCGACTCCTTTCCATTTCGCTCCACACTTTTTCCGGATACTCAATCCGTTGATGAAAAACCCCCGTCAAGACTCGCACAAATGTCCGTGCAATGATATCCAGTTCTTTCAGGGTGAGATTAGATTCATCGAGCTGACCGTCCTCCAGGCGTTCCTTGATAATCTTGCGGACAACTTGTTCGATGGCTTGCTGGGTCGGTTGTTTCAGCGTCCGGCTGGTGGCTTCGCAAGCGTCCGCAAGCATCACGATTGCCGTCTCTTTACTTTGCGGCCTCGGACCATCGTAGCGATAGTCTTCTTCTAAAACTCCTTCTCCCGTGTCCGCCGCTACGGCCTTATGATAGAAATATTTAATCAGTGTGGTCCCATGATGCTCGCGGATAAAATCGATTATGGCATCGGGGACACGATACTCATGCGCAAGTTTGGTGCCGTCGCGAACATGCGAGGAAATGATCAAGGCCGATAAAGCCGGTGCTAACTTGTCATGAGGATTGTCCGCACCAAATTGATTGTCGATAAAGAAATAAGGGCGTTTGGATTTTCCAATATCATGATAATATGCACCAACTCGGGCCAATAATGAATTGCCCCCCACAACTTCTGTCGCCTGTTCCGCTAAGTTGCCTACCATCATGCTGTGATGATAGGTTCCCGGCGCTTCAATCACAAGTTTCCGCAGCAACGGCTGATTGGGATTACTCAGTTCAATGAGCTTCATCGAGGTAATAATGCCGAACGGCCCTTCCAAAAACGGAATGGAACCCATTGATAAAATGGCGGCCAAAACTCCATCCAATAATCCCCATAAGAGCGTTTCCCAGGTCGGGGTCTGAGTCAGCCCTGCTCCTTGGGTAAGATCCAGGCCGAGCAAAGTAAAGAGGTTGACAATGCCGACGAGAAACCCTGCCCGAATGATATCATAGCGTTGCGAGAGTCTCGAAATGGCGAACACACCGGCCAATCCACCAAAAAAGGATACCAACGCCACATTCAAGTCCATTCCAGTAAGAGTCGCCACACCGAGGGATAAAACCCCGGATATCACCATCCCAAGACCCGAGTCCACCAAAGCGCTAACCATGATAGCAGCGGTAGGCACCACCAGATAGTTTAGGGCCGGCAGTCCTTTCATCACGTCGGCAGCAAGCAATGACGCTGTAAAAATAATACCGGTGATAATAACCGACGCACGAGACTCAAATAAGGGGCGTTTGAGAAACCAGAGATATCCTCCCAGCAAGGCCACCAAAACCAAAGATATCAAAGCTGATCCCAGTACCGGAGCCGGATCAAATCCCCGGTTTAACAATCCCAGTTCCTCCAGAACTTTCATGTCAGTTGGCGTTACCACTTGACCCGCCTGCAATACCTGTTCTCCCTTTAAAATCTTGACAGTGGGCACACGGGCCATGGCTTGATCCTTCTTGGCCTGAGTATCCCGAACATTTACGAAGGTATTGGGCACAATCAGGCTTTTGGTAAAATCACTCAAAAACAGGTTCAGTCCGGGCTGAGATTCTTCCTGAGCGGCAAGTTGAGCGGCAAATCCTTTGGCTTCTGCCAAACCCACTGGATTGTTGCGAACTCCGTTCCCGTTTCCTCCGTTGCCCATTACCGAAGACACGATAACCAGCGCATCTTGCTGCAGTTGGCCAATTTTTGACGGAGATAAGCTCAAGACTTCCCCCCACACGCTGCTGGGCAATCCCAGAGAAATAGCCTGGGCAGCGGTTTGCTCACGTAAGGACAAAGGAGCAGTCTTATCCAAAGACAATGACAAAATCAAGGAAAAGTCCTTGCGAATCGTACTTTCTTGAGTCTTTAACACCTGAGAATTGGTGCCGTATACATTTTGCACCGATTTCGCGGCTTGCTGCCTTGCCTTCTGAGTGGCTCCCCAATCAACCACTCCATAAGGAGCGACCACCGTTCTCGGAGCCAAGTCCCCAACATTCACGTCAACCCGCTGCGAAAAAAAAGTCGCGGTAAATATCACCATGGTCAACAGCCACACACATAACCCTGCGATTATCTGAGGCCAGTGCAATGAGGCTGACCCCTTCAAATCCCAGTTAATATACCGGACGTTTGTCAACCAACTCCCCGCTTTACGCTTGGTGGTCATGACGTTGGACTCCTTGTTTCCTCAAAATGTTGATAGGCTGCGATAATTTCGCCCACCAAAGGATGGCGTACCACATCCCGCCTCCCCAGATGAATCATGCGAATTCCGGGGATCCCCTGAAGAATATGCTCCGCCTCACGAAGGCCCGATGTTTCCCCGCGCAAATCGACCTGCGTGTCATCTCCGGTAACCACCATTTTGGATCCATATCCCAGTCGAGTCAAAAACATTTTCATTTGCTCGTACGTAGTATTCTGCGCCTCATCTAAAATAATAAAGCTGGAATTTAAGGTTCGTCCTCGCATATAGGCCAAGGGAGCCACTTCAATATGTCCCCGTTCCCGATAACGTTCCGTCGCTTCCTGACCCAGAAAGTCAAACAAAGCATCATACAGCGGTCGTAGATAGGGATCCACTTTGTCTTCCAAGGCTCCCGGCAAAAATCCCAATTTCTCGCCTGCTTCTACCGCCGGCCGGGTTAAAATGATCCGTTCGACGTCGTGCGTCTTCAATGCTTGAACTGCCATAGCCATAGCCAAATAGGTCTTGCCGGTTCCGGCCGGGCCAATGCCAAAAACTAAGGTATTCTGACGTATTCCTTCAATGTAAACTTGTTGCCCAACAGTTTTGGGACGGATAATCCGTCCTTGAGTGGTTGTGTACACCGATTCTGTCAACAGGTGAAGAAATTGACTCTCGGTTCCTTCCTGTACGGCAATTACGGCCGCGTCCACGGTGTCGAGCCGAATAGGCTGGCCAGCGTAAGCCCATTGCGCCAAGAGATCCAGAACTTGACGCGCTAGGGCTTGATCTCGATCCGGCCCTTGGATGGCAATCACATTCCCGCGAGCGATCAGTTTCACATTTAAAGTATTTTCAATGTGCTTCAAGTGTTCATCTCCGCGGCCGACAAGCGTTGTGACAGCACTGTTATCGGTAATAACCCACTGAGAAAGCGGCAAAGGCGTCCCCCTTCTTATGCTTAGACTTCCCGCATAACCATCATTTAGTCACGGGTACAGCAATATTTTGATTAACAACCCAAATTAGTTGCACCGATACTCCATTTTTTGACCAATGCACATGTTCCTGCCTTTTGAGCTTAATTCCCTGACGCACCATGTGCTGCAGCCGATGTGCCGCCAAGGCTCTGGCCTGCATCAGCGCCTGCTCTTTGGTCAAGGTAACACATCTTCTTTCTATTTTATTATATACGATTTTCGTCGTCTCTACGGGCAAGTTGACACCTTGCCACGCCAAAGGATGCACAATTTTCTGCGTATGATAAAAGCGGAAAGGCACCTGCCCATAACCCTGAATTAAAACCGGTGCATTCCCGGCCACTTGGATAAGCCTTTGGATGAACTGCACGCCGGTAATCCGTGATTTCATGACTCGGAAGGGTTGCGTTACGCCAACATGATAACGCACATCGGCAAACACTTCCCCTTTGGCGGCCGTCTCTATCCTATCCGGCCGCGCCAAAAGGGGTGCCTGCACGGCGCCTGATATCAGGGTTTGTCCCTTTCGCACAAAGTCCCCGGCACCTACTTCCGGATCTCCCATATAAATCAGCATGTTCGTCACGGTACCGCTATGAGCAGCAACGATTTTATGGGGAACCGCGTTTGGGGGTTTAGCCACCAACGGCACAACCTGAATACGAACAAGAACCCCTTGAACCGACAGACCAATGAAAGCATACTGAGGCAGAGCACGTTCCATAAGCAAGCGTGATTGTCGTAACCGCATCACCCAATGAGGGGTTCCCGGGCGAATTCCCGCGGCAACGGCGGCTTGAATGAGTTGGGTTTTTGCCTGAGGAGAAATCGTAGTTCCGGGAACGTCAATAATCCAAATCCGACTCGTGGTGAAAAAAATTAGAAGAACCGCACTCAAGGCGCCTACGCCAAGAAATGGCCGGGAGATAAATTCCCGCCACATAAAAGGGATTCCGCCCCGGCGCCCGAAATGAATGCGGCAATGCTGGTGCCTCAGAGTGACTCTCAGCACAGCAACACTTGTCAAAGGCGCAATAAAATGGTATCGGTCTCCCTTCTTTTTGACAGCCCATAATCTTTGTCCTGATAAGGCTAATTGGCTGATGACCCGCTCTGGGTGCCGACCGGAAATTGTGACTTCCACCCATCCCCAGAGCAATCGGTAAAGAAAATCTATCACTTCTTGCCCTCCTGAAATACCAGTGAGTAAACTTGTCCCGTGACGAGGATTTCCCCGCCGTCAATCCACCCAATTACCAAATCCTGCCCTTTTATTACAAGCCGGCCATCGGATAATCGCAACACGACAAGATCCGGTCCATATTTCTCTAATCCTCGATGGTTTTCCACTCGGAATTGAAGGTGTCCAACCACTTCGATACGAGGAACATTCACCAGTACTTCAGGTGGTATTTCCAGCCATTGGGCCACCCGCGTCAGGTTTCGCCCTCTTCTCATCCGGCCTCCCCCTCGTCCGTCCGCTAGCTCTATTTGATGGGTATGCCCAAAAACCCGAAGGCATGACCGAAGACATACTCTTGAATGTGTGGCATCCGAGCTTTTTCTCCAAACAAAGCGATGTCATCATATGGTATAATTTGATGGGTTTATGCTCATTCTCCCTCATCCTTGATTATTCTCGAGTGCGATCGATGAGAGATTCGAAAAGAAGGGGCTATGAATCCCCAGAACATGTTAGCCTTTGGCCGGCACACCAAAAATCCACCGCCATCAAAGACCTAGCCCGGTTCGCGCCAGAAGATCCTCCGGGGATCTCTTTATCGTAAGAGACGGGCATAGCCAATCCGAGTGATAAGAGGGGTATGATGACGGGTTGAAGTATCCGATTAATAGAAATTTATGTGAAGTTGAGTAGCTCTCGTGTTTCTAATTCGGGATCTTCTTGGAATTAGCGCCGAGATCGGAAAAATGCTTCTGCTAAGGTGATTGTCATGGAAGACACATTGCATTATCAACCCATTTGGCCTGACAGCCCGCAAGCGGGGTGGAATCTGGTCCAGGTTCTTAAGATGACTACGACCCGGGCTTGTTGGATGCGTTGTCGTTTTTGCGATTTTAGCCGGTTCGTGCCCATGATTGACGACCATCCGGTCGCGCCTTTGAGTTTTTTGCAAAAATCTCAAACCCATACGGCCTTATCCGAATCTTACGACCTCATCAAGCTGCGCGGCGGGTTGAGTTTTTACGAACCGTGGAGTTATTTCAGATCGGCAATCCGTCACATCCACAAACGTAATCCTGCCCCCCTTCAAGCTCTGTCTGCCGTAGAAGTACAGCATTTCCACCGCGTTGAACATAAACCGGTGCAAGAATTGTTAGAAGAAATCTTCTGGGCAGGAGCCGTAAGCCTGGGACCTGGCGGATCAGAGTTGTTAATTGATTCCTGGCGTCAGGAAATGTCCTCTTTGCGTCTATCTTCCCAGGAATGGCTGAATATCCACCGGATTGCCGCCCAAGTCGGTCTCAAATCCGTGGCCGGCCTCATGGTCTTCCCCGGCATTAGCGAACAACAAATATGGGATCACCTCCAAATTTTGCGAGAGCTTAAGAGTTTATCCGTGATCGAAATCAAACCATTGCGCGCCTTAGGGACCGACCTTGAAATAATGGGAAAGCCGCATCTATTTGAGATATTGGCCACTGTCGAAGTCATAAAGAAACATTTGCCTCATGTCGTCGTGGCCATGAGCATTGATCATCTGTCTCGTGACGTTTGTGATCTGTTGCAATGGCACGGGGTATCACGGGCCATGATTACCAAGGATGTTATAGAAGCATGAGCCACGCTATATTGTGGGTTCCGTGCCTAAGAATGAATACCCCAAATCCAGGCTACGCTGATCGCGTGATCCGCTTATTTCTTATGAGTCACCATGATAGGGGCCACATTTTTTTTGAAACCGATGCCGTCCGCCCTGCGCCCTCATCCTCTGCCCTAGTGCCCTCTCCAGGATGCGTTTGGCACATTCTTGCGGACACCACTACTGTGGATTTGACAGCTCTCCAAACTTTTGCGGGCTCCATTGAAATGACGGTGCTGCCAGAGGAACTCCCCATGGAATTGTTGAAAACAGTAATATCTGCAACCACACTCAAACGCCTCATTCTGGTTCGCCAAAGACATCTCAGCCTTGCCAAGTTTGTGGCTTCAATTGAACACATCCGTACTCGATTCCCGGAACTGGAGCTCTGGGTCGACCAACCCACCACCGGTTGGGAAGCTTTAGCTTATCTGTTGGCGATTTTTCCGGGTCTCCAACCGTTTTGGGTTCAGGACGATGATCTGGACAAGCTCTTAAACATCGGAGAAAAATTAGAGCGTGAGGTGTTTCTGGCGGATTTTAGCGGGCGTCCTCCCCTGAAAATTCCTTACCTGCCTCACTATGTACCCGGCTCTGCCGCAAAGTGGCGCCGAGTTCCCATATATCCCGGATTTGTCTAGTCTAAGAGTTCCACGGCAAAACGGCCCGGGGAAATTCCCCCTTGGGGGCTGTGACTTGAAAAGTGGGACCAAAGCGATCTAACCGAGGATTAAACCATAGGCCTTGACTGGGCCCGTCTAAGATAATAAGCCAGGACGTTGGAGACTTCATGGCCGTAGTTATAGTCGTAGACAATGCTTGAGGCCACTTCCGCAAAATGGGCGGTGACTTGGCACCTGCGGATAGTGGCATTATCCCTTGAACCGTAACACCGTATGGAGGATTGGACGCTATCGCCTGAAGAACAGCGTCATCAACGTTATGGAAAAAATGTATACGGGAACCACTCATTGCACCTTTTAATGAAACGGTAGCTATGCCAAATCTATTTAACCCCGTACTCATTGGCAAGTAACCCGTAGTCTTTGTCAACGCCATAGTTCCCTGGGGCACTCCGTGTAGGGTCCATTGCCGAGGGTTTCCATGGAATGGCCATAATTCCAACTGAGCCTGATTTGGCCACACACGTAAGACACCCACCCCTCCATAAGCAGGATAAAGAGTGGTAATGGCTAAGGGACCTCTGATGCGGTCAATAAAATGCCCCTGCTGCTCGCAGTAGATATCTACGAACCGCCCGCCTAGCGGTTCCACAATCGCCCAAAGGTGATTGTGAATATAATCTACCGATAAGATCGTGGAATGATTTGGGGCCGACCACACTGTCCGAACGCTGTGAGATGGAGTAATCTGTTTTAAGGCATAACCCGTAGTTATCCACAGGGTTCCTTTATGGCTGGCCATAATTTGTGTTTGGGCCACTAATCCCAGAAGTCCCAAAGATATCCTGGGGCCTTGGCGTTTCCCGCGGGCACTATAGCTTGCCACCTGAAGAGTCTCACGTGCATTGTGTGCCTCTCGCGCAAAAAGAACCGCCATGTCTGGAAGTTGACCTTGAGCAGGCAATTGACCGCACCCGGCCAGAATCAGAACGCAAAAAACAACCAAAGTCCCTTTGAACGATTTGAAACGTGCATGGATCGTTAAGAGACTTCGGAGTTCATTCATCTATTGTGTGGTTAATCGAGCCTTGACCAGTTCTGCCACATGCCGTCCTTCAGCTCGCCCTCGAACTTGAGGATTGACGAGGGTCATAACTTTCCCCATGTCCTTGGGCGACGTGGATCCTGTATCTTGCACTGCGGTGTCGATGATCTTCTTCAATTCATCTTCCGTAAAAGGCTCCGGAAGATAGGAGGATAGGATGTCAATTTCCATAAGGTTCTTTTCCACAAGATCGTGCCGTCTGCCTTTCTCAAATTCCTGGTTGGCATCTTTTCGTTCCTTGATCTCTTTGGCGATAACCCCTAGAATTTCCCCATCATCTAAGGTTACGCGCTCGGCACGAGTTTCTTGCGCTAAGATAGCCGCCTTGATGGATCGAATCACCGACAAGCGGGCGTGATCCTTAGCCCGCATTGCCGATTTAAGGTCTTCATCCAATTGTTCTCGGAGAGACAAGGGAGAACCCCCTTATAAATCAAGATATATTATTTCGTACGCTTTTTGCGTGCCGCCTCGGATTTCTTCTTGCGGCGGACACTCGGCTTCTCATAATGTTCATGCCTACGGGCTTCCGCAAGCACTCCGGCCTTTTGGATCTGCCTTTTAAAACGCCGCAGCGCACTGTCCAAGGTTTCGTTTTTTCCGACTTTTATCTCTGACATAGTTCTCCCTCCCCTCCACCCGAACGGGTCGGGGTACGATCCCTTATATTATATGTTTCGAGGGAAAAGTGTGTCAAATTGGCTACATTGTGCTCGAACGATTCAGGCTACCAAGGATGGTACAAATTCCCATATTTGGATAAACATTCCTTACATAATGTGCTCTCCAGAAACCCCGCGGACATAGAGGCCGTGTCTCGTTTGACCACAGGTTTATGGCAGATATCACAAAATTTCAGTTCGACGATTTTTCCCATCATCTCGACCTCCTGCGCATAGCATGGCCGAAAGAGCAGGTTAAAACCCTAGAAATCGTCTCCATCTTTCGCAAGTTGAGGATAGGCAATATATCCCCGACGGGCTCTTTCCGTCGAATCCTGCCACGTCTCCAAGAGAGCTGCCGCAATGACTCCGGCATTCTCTGCTCGGTAAACATGAGATCCCAGTGATATTGCCTCGAATCCGTGGCCAATCATTTGCTGCCGCTCAGATTCGCTAAATCCTCCCTCAGGACCCACAACCAACAAACATTCGAACCGCGGATCTTTTGGCCGAGCATTGACCCAGTCCCAGATGTTTCTGCCGTGAGGATCTAACATCACTTTGCAAGGGATTTTTACACCCACTAGATCCTGAAGAGAAATCAGCTGAGAAATTTCCGGCACGCGCACCCTTTGCGATTGTTCCGTCGCTTCTTTCGCAATTGCGTGCCATCTTCGCCACTTCGTGTCGGAGATCTGCCGCACGATCGTTCTATCCGTTACCAGCGGATAGAACCGAGAAATTCCCGCTTCGGTTCCTCTCGTCACAATTTGACTGAACAAATCTTTTTTAAGCAATGCCTGCGCTAAAAACAGTCCGGATTTTACTGACACCATGCGCATATCCATACATTTCGCAACCAGCTCGTCCTTTGTACTCACGCAACGAAAAATTTTATCGCCGCTGACAATGGCCTCAAAAGACGTACCGGATCCGGCCCGCATTACACGAAACAGGTAGTGCGCCTGCTGGGATGTGAGCGTCAAATGTTCCCCCGCAATTTGCTCGGCTTCTACAATAATTCGAATCATATAGCCACCACCATCGTGGCCCATCCGCTACGCTCAATAATTTTCACAACATGACATCCGGATTGTTCAACCACACCGACAACATCATGTCGTCGCTCCCACAAAATTCCGGACAATATCACCCGACTCCCTGAATGCAAATGTGTCAATAACAAAGACCATAAAGGAATAATAATGTCGGCAATTAAGTTCAAAAAAGCCAGGTCAAACACATATTCGACTCCCACATCCTGCAGTGTTCCCAATACCGTACAAATGTTGACATGATTGTGTCGTATATTGGCTTGGAGAGCCTTGTAGGCAACAGGATCCGGTTCAACGGCCAAGACTTCTTTGGCATGCATCCGAGCAGCTAAAATGGCGAGAACTCCGGATCCAGCACCTAGATCCAACACAGTAAGGCTGGCCGGATCCAACGCAATAATTTCGTTCAGGCACATGAAGGTAGTAGGATGCGATCCCGTACCAAATGCCATACCGGGATCAAGACTCACGCCATGCTCCTCGTCCACATCTGCCAAATCCATCCATTGGGGAATTACGGCATATCCTTGTCGCAAATAGATTGGCTGATAGTACTGCTTCCAATTGTTCGCCCAATCCTCGCTATGAACCGCTTCCACACTCACGGTCCATCCCCGCTCAAGCGCTTTTTGTTCGAGTTGCCCCTTAGCCGCGTCAAATTCTCTGCCCATGGGAAAATATCCTCGCACAAAGGGTTCGCCCGGTTCAATCGGAAAATCCATAAAGGGAGATTGAAGCGGCAACCCGTCCTCCCATTGCACGCCCTTCAGCCCACAATCCAAAAACATCTCAACCGCGAGCCACGCATCCTCTTTGGGCAAAAAACACGTTACCGCCAAATAATCTATTGGTTCCAAGGATGAAGAATTATCGGCCCAGGGCATCTTTCACCTTCCGAAAGATACTCTTGTCTTCATGAGAAACCTCTTCTTTGCGCATCTCGGCCCACATAAGCAGAAGTTCTCGTTCTTTGTGCGTCAATTGGGTAGGCACAGTAACTCTCACCTTAACGTTCAGAGCACCCCGAATATGCCCATTACCCAGCCTAGGTAATCCTTGCCTGGCCAACTTGAAAACGGTTTCGGTCTGAGTGCCCCCGGGAATGTGTAATATTTCTTCACCATTGAGTGTTTTGATTTTTAAGTCGGTTCCCAAGGTAGCCTGGGCAAAGGACAAAGGTTCCTCCACCCATAAATCATCCCCGTCTCTGGTAAATCGTTCATGCTGCTTTAGGTGAACAAAGACAATTAAGTCCCCCGGAGGACCTCCATGTTGTCCCGCTCCTCCTTCGCGCGCCACTCTAAGCCTGGTTCCTTCGTCTACCCCTGGAGGTACCGCCACACTGAGATTTTTCTCTGCCCGAACCTGTCCCCGCCCGTGGCACTCTTTACATGGAACCGCGATAATTCGTCCGCTGCCGTGACACTTCGGGCAGGTCTCCACTTGCCTGATTCGCCCCAAGAAACTTTCCCGGATCCGTTCTACCTGGCCGTTGCCGTGACACGTCGGGCACATCTCCAGTTTCGTGCCGGGTTCCGCTTGATTGCCATGGCATCTGGGACAAATTTCTTCACGTGTTACAGTGACATCGTTGGTGCTGCCGATAAGAATTTCCTCTAATGTCAATGTCAAATCGTACCGCAAATCCGGGCCTTTGACCGGGCCATTTCGCCTTGATCCGGATGAATTGTTGCCAAAAAATATATCAAAGATGTCACCGAACCCGCCAAAACCAAATTCCTGACCAAACGGATTTCCTCCCATTTGCGGCCCCTCAGATCCGAATTGATCATAGCGGGCCCGTTTTTCGGGATCCTGTAGCACCTGATATGCCTCATTAATTTCTTTAAACCGTTCCTCCGAACTCGCGTCACCCGGGTTGGCATCGGGATGATACTTCGCTGCAAGGCGTCTAAAGGCACGTTTAATCT
>JAKACM010000120.1 GCA_021821465.1 Bacillota bacterium | reverse complement strand
AGTCGCGTACGACCCACAATAGGCTCGCAAAGCCTCTCCGTTTTGCCCGGTAGATACAGCAACAAAGCCAGCACTTCTTTGCCATTTAGTGATTTACGCTGTGCCATTCCTACACCCCTCCCCCTCTCTGGTATCTCCCTCTCCTATTGTACGGTATTCTGGCTTGTCGCCCACGGCGGCTTTTTTCGAAAGGCATGTTCCCACAGCAGATTCTTGGGATGGCATTCCCGGGCCCACATGCGGTTAATCAAGAGCGCACATCCCTTAAGCCGCTCATAAGCCCAAGTAATCCAATCGCGCCCAGTGAACTCGGGGTGACTCCAATTATCCCGAAGCCTAAAATAATACTTGAGGCGCACACATTCACTGTCCGATATCAGCCCTCGACTATGTGCCCAATCGCGCAGAGTTCCCTTTGACAAAGGAAAAGGGGCCCCGCCCACGATGACCTTAAGTTTTTCACCATCCGGAGATCGTTGTTGTGTTTTGAAGAGTTCCCGGGCGGTATCCCAAAGCATCTGGTACGTCAATGGTTCTCGTTCAATTACGCGAGATTGGATAATATCGCCCGTCCCCGTTACCAGATCCAATGTTACGGGTAACGTCAAATGGTCAAGAAATAGACGTTTCAGGCTGGTCTCCAAGGCCATCACCGCTTGATGTTGGGACATAGTAAAAAATTCCCAATCAAGGTATCCATAAACGTAAAGTTTGACCGCCCGGTTGAAAATCGCCCAGATAGACTCCGGGACAGCCTGTAGCAGCCGAAGATGCTGAATGTCGTTGAATAAATCCTCTACCGTCACGGGAGTACCTCGGCCATCTCTCCAGCGCCCCGCGCCCCGTATCTCTGAACAAGGAGGTGCCTTCGAAGGATACGAAGGGATTGCCCACTCCCGCCATCCTAATTTGGCCCATTGCCCCAGTTCTTTTCTCCGCCATTGCTGCACTAACGACGTCGCGGCGCCCGCCAATAATTCGTGAATATCTTGGGAAAACCCACGCAGGATGTCCGACTCCTTAACACGGTCATACACGCGATAGGTGCACGTTAAATTGGCCAAATTCGGCCCACTGCCGCCCACGGTATTGTCGTCGCAAAGAGTGCTTGCTATCCACTCAGGCATGGGGGTTTCTTGAATCATCCACTCCGACTTCTTCTGTTCAAGCTCAAACCACACCACCACCTTACTACCATGCGCTGCTGTGCCCAGAAGTGCCGGCGTATTTTGTCCCACAACCCGCCTCAACGCGAGGTGCTCCCCCCACCAATCCTCGCGTTGGGACATAGGACGTTGCAATATTGTCGCCCGATAACACGTGAGTTCTCTAAATAGCGCATTAACCAGATCATCGCTCAATAACCCGGGTATCATGAAATGGTCCCCAAGGGGCGTGCGTTAGCGTTGATCCGGCACAATTCCCGAAAATCCTTTGGGTGATATTGACCCCACCGTTCTTGGGTTACATACAAAGCCCGAAACTTGTTAGGCTGCGATTGTTGATTCGCATCGTGGCACCATTGTTGTAATCGGTCCCACTTTCGGGGGTCATCGACATCTTCACGGCCCTTGGTTTCGATAAGCCAGATTTGATCCGCCGTTTCTTTCACAAACCAGTCAGGAAAATAGCGGGCAATCCCGCCATCCGCGTTGTGGTATTCGATCGCAAACCCTTGGCTCTGGTAATTTTTCGCGAAGGAAATCAGGTCCTCACACCCATCCAAGAAAGCCGCGAATTCCAATTCAAACTGGCTGTCGCCGACTACTTTATTAAAGACCGATTTTTTCGGAATCATGAACCCCTGGTCTTTGACCAGAAAGGTCTTCCTTTGACTGAGTTTACTGGTGTTTTGAATCCGTGTGGTGCCCGTGTCGCGAATCGTTAAGGCATTGATGGCCCGTTTCGTCGTATTGACAATGGATGCCGTGACCTCCGGTTTGGAGAGATTGCGCAGCGTGTTGAGATCGTCCAAACGAACGGGTTCGGTAAAGAGATCGTCCTGCAAAAATTGCTTCAACTTCCCAAACAACACGTCAAAACCGCCCACCAGTCGGAGGTCCCGCATGATGGTTCGCGCAAAATAGCCCACCACATGATTCGGATTAGGGTCTAATGCCACGTCCAACACGGTGGTATGATCCACACCCTCCGTATCGATGTCCCGAAAGATAATTTCCCGTTGCTCGGATTCGGAAAACTGCTGGAAGGACCAGCGCGGATGTTCTCCCACTCCGAGGTCCAACTCCCCAAAATTCTTGAATTCCCGGTAGATGCGGGGGCTCAACTCGGGGAGCGTAATATCGAGCCGATCAATATCTTTCTGGGGATTGCCCCGGTCGACCTGAATGGTCAACGGACCCTTGGGGGGTGATTGACGCCCCATGGGCTGGTAATCGAGTTCCACCCCTTCGGCTTTGATCCGCTCCACAAAGTCCATGAAGGCGTCCGTGCCGATGACGCTGACTTGCTCCGAGACCGGCTCGCCCCGGAACATCCGGCGCAGGCCCCGCCCCAGTGCTTGTTCAGGCAGGATTTGACTCCTGGCCCTGAACGGCCGCAGACCCACAATGGTTACTACGTTTTGCACGTCCCAGCCTTCCCGTAGCACCATTACTGAAACAATCGCCTTAAAGGGATTGGTCGGGTCATCAATTGTATTCGCTAGTTCCCGCAGCTTTTGGAGTTCCGCTTTACTTTGGTTGCTGCCCCCTTCCGCGAGGTCTCCATTCTTTTTGGTATGAATAACCAGCACGGGACATAAGGCAGGATAGCGCCGTTCCAGATAAGCTTTGACGGCATCGCAGTCTTTGGTGTCATCGGTCATCACAAAGAGAATCGGCTTTTTACCGGTAGGTTGCAGTTCCTCGGTGACCTTTTCCCATTCCATGTAGCCCAAATGAAGATAATCCGCATAACGCTCAGCGTAGTCGTCATGGGGCCGTTCCTGGAGTTTGGCCCGCGAGGCCTGGTCGGGAAGGACCGGGCGTTTCACCACGCCTTGGCGGATGGCTTCGACCAATGGGTAGTCACTGACGGTCTGCACAAAAATCGCCCCGTCCGCATGCTTCGGCGTGGCCGTCACATCGATTTGGGCGGACACGGCTCGCTCGCGCAAGCGAAATTGGCCGATGAGATCGGCAATCGTTTGGAACCACGCCAACTGCTCATCATGGATGTGGTGGGCTTCGTCATTGAGCACCAGCAGATCCGGGAGTTCACTAATCAATGAGACCAAATTGACGGTATCGTCGGTGGTCTTGCTGATCGGCCGCGGTCCGAGAAAGTAGTCCAGGGTGTCCGCATCCTCAAATGTCGGCGTTGCATCGGTTCGGTAGAGACGATGAATGTTCGTCAAAAACAGGTTGCCAGCATCTTGGGCTAAGTGGACTGTGTTTTGCAAGTGCACCGTGAGTTGAAAATCGTCCTGCCAAGTCTGACCGCCGTAGCCGTTATCCGGCAACACCGGATCCACCCAGAAAATACGGACTCCCTCAAAATCAGTTCGCAATCGATCCAAAACAATGATGTTGGGAGCGAGCACGAGAAAATTCCGCGCCAAATCCGATCCAGGTTCGTAGAGTTTGTGAAAATACGACCAGGCGATTAGCAAGCTGAGGACTTTAGTCTTACCCGTTCCGGTCGCTAGCTTGAGCACGTAGCGGGTCCAATCTTCCATAAACAAGTTCCGGGACACCTGGCCGGACCCATCGTATTTCATGAGTGCATAGGGATCCCGGGCTCTCTCCACTTCGTACAGCCAGATCACGCTTTCGACAGCTTCACGCTGGGCGAAATAGTACCGAAACGGGATCGTAACGCCATCTGCTCCCACGATGAGATGGTCGATATCGAACCACCATCGTAGCAGAGCGCAACTCGTTGCGCTTGCCCCCGGATATCCATCAGTCCGCCATCGGGTCACACCGTCTCGAACGATCTGGACCAGGGGAGGCAGCACCGCTTGCGGCGAGACCGCTAACTCGTCGTCAACCCCCGGATACCACCGAACGGTAGGGTCCAAAATCACGTATGGGTCTTGGGGAAAGATTTCAGCCCACTTCATGACATAACCACCTCCACAACCTTGGTAGTGTCAATTCCAAAGATGTCAATCACTTTCACCGCGATCTTGTAGCGCCCGGGTCGAGAGTACGTATGGGGAGCACTGGCTAACTCCAATGTCCGGTCTTTGCGCGTGCGAAACGCCTGCCATTCATTTTCAAAAATGCAGTTGCCCGTCCACACCTCACGTTCCGTCCCATTCCCATCCTCAATCCGAATAATTTCCTGTCGACGTTCAAAATCGAAGTCCACGGCCCAGTAATCGATCCAATCGGACCATTTTTTGGTCAACACGTCGCGGGTCACACGGCCATGCTTGTCTTTGCTGACCTTAACCACTTGTCCAACTTCCACGGTCACTTTACTGGCGCCATTCTTCATCTGGTCGGCTAGTACGTTTAAATCGTCTTGTTGGTAATAGACGCCAAAATCCTTTAACGTCACTGTGACCGAAAGTCCTGTGGCCTGCGTATCCACTTCGACGTAGGCCACATCATAAAACGTGACTTGTCCGCGCTCCACAGCCCGTCGATCAAAGACGTCCTTAGGAATATATTTAAGACTCATGTTCACACCTTGGGCTTGCACTTCGTCTCGCACATAGGGCACCAAGCCCATTTCAAATTCGAAGCCCAAGACATCGACGCGGCTCGCGCGGTGTTGGCGACACGCAGCCACAATTTCCATAACTTGTTGGCGTGTCACAGGAGCATCGACCGGGCCAACAACCACTAGAGCTGGACCTTTGCGTCCATGAAAGGGCGGGAGTTGGAAGAGTCGCTCCGCTTTATAGGCTTGGAGGATGAGCGTGAGATAGTGCTCTTCGCGTTGCAAGGTCTGCCGCTGCCGTTCTTCGTCTGGTAGATTGGGGTTAATGCCGACCCAATATTGGCGTTCGTATTTACCCAGGTTAAGGATTTCAAAGCTCCGATAGGGTTTGCCCTGGGCTTTGAGTTCGCGTTGAACCCCAATGAGACGCTTGCGGGACGTATGAATAGCGAATCGGCCCAAATCAGCGCCAATCCACTTACGGCCCAACCTCTCTGCAGCAACCATAGTAGTTCCAGAACCACAAAAGAAGTCGGCTATCAAGTCACATTCATTAGATGAGGCCAGCAATAGTCGCTGTAATAACTTATACGGCTTTTGAGTTGCATAACCGGTGTCTTCCTCAGCTTGGGAGTTAACAGATGGAATGTCCAACCACAAGTTATCTAATACCACGCCCTTGCCTTCATGGAGATAATTCTTCACACGAGGGTTTCTGCCAGATATTAAAGGTAACTTGATTCGGTCTTCCTCTATAAGACGCTGCAACGTTTCTGCAGAGTATGTCTTCAAATTGTCCCAATAATAAGAGCCTCGTTTATCTGTCAAGTTAAAACGTTTCCTATATTCTTCGCTGTACGGCAAGTATTGCGTATTCCAGATATATTGATCCGACTTGGTATAAAAGAAAATGGAGTCATCCACAACAGGAAACTTACGAGCGATCGCCTTACTTGATCCGCTACTCACCACCCGCTTCCATTTGATTTCTGCTAAAAAGCGTTCCGGGCCGAATATCTCATCAAGTAGGCATCGTATCAAGTTGTTAACTCGCCAATCACAGTGAACATATATTGATCCATTTGGGGATAAGAGCTCATGTATTAATAACAATCTTTCATAGATCATTGCAACGTAAGAGTTAACACCCTTGCCCCATGTATCTCGGTATGCTATTTCTTCAATGATACTAGGCTCTTTCACTAGTTTGCCTTCTCCAACTTCAACATCAACTGAGAAATCAGCCCCCACATCGAATGGTGGGTCAATGTAAACCAGCTTTAGTCCACCTGCAGCTTCAATCTCTCGCCGAAGAGGACCGTTCTTTAATGATGACAGCACGAGCTTGTTATCGCCCCAAATGAGTTTATTACTCCAACCGCTCTGTTGTCGCCCCGTAAAACTGTCCACAAGAAAATCCAATTGCTCGGCCTGTTCGGCCCGTGGTTCATCAATTTGCTCAATTGATTGGAAAGGCAACACCACGTTGGTTACTTCCTGAGTCTTACCCGACCAAACCAATTCCACATCCGGTGCGTCCGCGAAGAGTATGGCCTTATATTTCGGCGGCAGCGGTTCACCACGATCAATTAATGATTTCAAATGCGCCTTTTCTTGTTCCGTTAGTAATACAGTCAACCAATACTGCCTCCTTAGTTCTTTACAAAGTTCATTATCCCACAGCCCGAATGGCTTCTTCCACTTCATGAGTAATACCGCCCACATCAATGAGAAAACAGAGCTGGCCAGGGCGTTTGAGTAAACTGACTGCCAGTTGGTTGCGATCAACTAAAACCACATTGTCGCCATTGATAGCCAAAATACTAGTTGATAAAGCAGTCTGTTCCATGGTCCGTAAGTAATCCACCGCTTTGCGAATCGCTTGCAGAGAAATGCCTTGTTGACGCAACTTAGCGATTAGCCGCAGGGCCACCACATCACGAAACGCGTATAAACGATAAGTGCCGCGCCCTTGGGCGGATTGCACAGAAGGGGAAAGCAATCCGCTGATATCAAAATAATTCAATTGCCGAATCGTGAGTCCTGTGAAAGCCGCCACCTGTTTTGTTGTGAACCCCATCATCGTCCATCATCGCCTCAACGTGAGTTTTTCCTGGCCTCTTTCCCAAGGGCCTTGCCGATCAATGCCGCAGCAGATGCGCCTATCACGGTACCAACGCCAGGCAATACGAAGGTGCCTACAATCCCGCCAATCGCCCCACCAATTCCACCTTCAAGGGCACCTTCTCCCAATTTGATGTGTTCTGACTCACAGTAAATAAGTAATCCCTTTCTCTCTTCTTGCCGGATATTATTGAAAATGATACCATTGTTGTTGTCATATGGGAATACCTTGCGTAAGGTACTCAAGAGTTGATGGATAGTCCGAGTTATCGACTCGACTGAAAATTACGAGGAGTCAATACGGCGTTACCACCATTTAGGGACAGGCCTCATAGTTGTCAGATGTTAATATTTATGGATCCCAAGCTCGACGACCCGATCCAAGATTCCCTATTCTAAGAAAAATAACATGAGAGAGGAAAGAAGAGAGACCATGGAACTGCCTGCGTGCCAACACGATTGGCAGGACATTTCGACAATAGGAAACGGCCATTCGGGATACATCGATGTTTGGTGTGGCCGGTGTGGCACCACAACGACTATCCCTTGTCCGGGCCATTTATGGCAAGAAGTCCGTATCGACGATAATACCCTTCTTCGAAATTGCGATCGTTGCGGACTCCAAGAAACGGTTTCGCGATAGCGTAACGAAAACGCCCACCATTAACTACAATGCGTTTGTCACCCTACTGGGTATTCCATTCGAAGCTTATGATTACATCGTTAACGGCAAGTCGGCTCTTGAGTGAGTCATGGCACGGTATCAGGTCAAAACGGACAAGGACACCGGCATTCTCAATGATCCCA
The DNA here is from genome assembly GCA_021821465.1 of Bacillota bacterium. Taxonomy (GTDB): domain Bacteria; phylum Bacillota; class Sulfobacillia; order Sulfobacillales; family Sulfobacillaceae; genus Sulfobacillus. Next base: position 5,467 of record JAKACM010000120.1, on the reverse strand, counting down.
ACGCGTGGTCCGATGACCCGCGGTACATTGTGAATTTAGTGAAACGGGTTGCGGGTGAGCATGGGGACGGTGCGGATTGTGAGGACGTTGCCAAGGTTGAGCTTTGAATCATGAGAATACGGGTTTGTCCATCGTCACCGTTATGCTGGCCGCATGGAACGTGCTGTTAGGGTGGAGAACACTGCAGTCCCAAGCCGAGCGAAAAAGTCTTTCGTGACATGAACGATGTCCTCCATCAGATGCAGGTTCTTCAGGAAGCATTGACCGTTAGAGAACTTCGTTGCCGACAAGACCGGGCTCGCCATGCCGATGAGACAATCATTAAAGCCTCCATCGGCAAGTGTCGGTATGCGTTGCGGTCAGTGGCTGAGTCTACCTTGTTTATTCCGGATAATGGAACACCCAATCCAAGACCCGGTTGCATTCCATCGACCCTTTTCCGTCCGCAGTGGGAGGATGCCAGCGCGGATTACAATGGGCCACGTTAACAAGGGTGCTATCCGGTTTTGGTGCAGGAAAGCGCACTAAGAACGCGAAATACATAATGAAATTGCCGATATACACGGCAATAGTTGGTCTCCCGGTTCTAACGTTTAAAGCCAGCACTGACAGCATATTGGTGGTGGATCTAAGGGGATGATATCAATGCCCATTTTATGGGGAACTTGGGCCGGTTCTGTTTTTACAGGACTCGCCGTTGGTTCGGCTCTCTATCAAATTGGAATGGAGCGGCGGAACAGGAAACTGGCGGAACAGCGGCAACAGGCTGCAAAAGTTACGGCATGGTTAGTGCGTCCCTGGGATATTCCCGCCGTGGCAGCAGTACTAAACAACTCAGATGAACCCGCCTACCAGGTGATACTGACAATCGTTGCAATCCAAGGCGCTGCCGCCAGGACTGGCCTCGAAGGCGGGCCCTCATGGCCTTATCGTGCCTACCTAGGGGTATTGCCACCAGGGAAATTTTACTTGACTATTCCATCTGGAGGCCATGGAATGATGCTCCGTTTTGCTATCGAGATCTGCTTTACGGATGCTGGCGGTCGCTCCTGGGTCCGTCTTGCCAAGGGCTCCCTGACGGCAATAAAACACTCACCGGTGGACTACTATGGGCTCCCAAGACCAATAGGTTGGGAGTACCCTGAGCATGAAACCATTGCCGATTTTTTACATCGTAATACTGCTGATGATGAAAAAGATCCATGAACTACCGTGTAATGGGTACGAGCACCATATTACTTGACTTTCGCACCTCGAAATCACAACAAATTTCATGGGTCAAAAGACCGCAAAACCCGCATGAGCACTGGAGTTTTTGGTATAATTAGGTGCTAGCCAAATTCACCAAAAATGGAGGGTTATCATGCGGGAGACCCCGGCAGAAATCAAAAAGGTGTTCGATAAACACCCGTAGTCGATCGACTCGATTATATTCGATGTCATGCAGACCTTCAAGCTCCATTCCATCGTCCGGCACACGCAGTTTGAGAAGCCGGAGGGCTACGCGGTCACCGAAATTCTGGCGCTCCTCATCATGTTTCCCCTGATGATGGTCAGCAGCGTCAATAGTTTCTTTCGCAGCGAGTTTCACGCGATCACGACCATGAAAAAGGACGCCCTGTATCGCCTGAAAAACAACGAGTGGGCTCCGTGGCGTGCGGTTTTGTATGGAATCGCGTCGCGATTCCAGAAGATCGTCAATCCGAACCAGATCGTGGCGGCGAATTCGGCCTTTATCCTTGACGACACCGCCGACCGCCGGGTCGGGCGGCACCGCGAAAACGTCTCGTATGTGTTCGACCCTATGATCGGGAAGACGCTGTGGGGGTTTAAACATCTCGTGTGGGGCTTCTTTGACGGCACGACCTTTATTCCCCTGGATTTCAGTATTCACGCCGAACAACGCTTGCGGGGCCGCAAGCGTCGGGAGCCATAGCGGAAAACCTGCCAGCCCGGTTCCCCCGGGGCCATCCGGCGCCAGGAATGCGCCGAAGACAAAATTACCCCAGCGATTGCCCGGGCCAAGCGGGCCGTCAAGCACGGGTTTCAGGCCCACTATGTGCTGGTCGATAGTGGGTTCGGCAGCCAGGGGTTCATCCCGGCGATTCGGCCGATCAAAAAGGGCGCCCTCCACGTGATATGGGGGGTGCGCAAAGACCAGCGACAGTACCGATACCAAGGGAACCAGGTGAACGCCCAGGCTCTGCTCGCGCCCCTGAAAGAATCCGGCCACGCCAAGCGTTGCCGCAAACTTAACACGCGTTATTATGAGGTGCCGGTGCACGACGACGAGATCGGGGATGTCAAATTATCTGTATGCCGCTTCCCGTTTCAAAAACAGTGGCGTGTATTGCTGTCCACGGATACCGCGTTGTCTTTTGTCGCCATGATGGAGATTTACGCCACGCGCTGGACCATTGCGGTGTTTTTCAAAGAAATGACGCAACAGCTCCGCTTAGGCCCCTGCCAATCTCGTGATTTCGATGCCCAAATTGCCCACGTCACGACCTGCTGTATCCTCTACATCTTTCTCGCGTACTTCCGACGGGTTCATGCGTACGCCCCCTTGGGGGCGTTATTTGAGGGCATGGCGGCCGAACTGGTCGAAAAAAATCTCGCCGAACGGTTGTGGGCCCTGTTCGAAGAGCTCTTGGACGCGGTCGTCCATGCCATCGCCGAGTCGGGCGCAGTCGACCTCTCGCAATTCAAACGGTCGCCTGAATATGCTGCCCTGAAAACCCTGTTTGCGGAGTCATTCTTGGGTTATCAATTACGAACCCTCGATAAAACCGCTTAAACCGCCCCAGTGGAAAGAGCCCGCAACCCGAGAGCTAGCAAGCGTTGGCGGCATCATTGCTGGCGAAAAAACCCTGTGGTACCGGGGTGGGTAGGTAAAGAGGGGCCTCGGAGCCTGGCTGTTTTAGCGGGTTCACCTTGAGCACCCTCCTCCCTGCAGAACCGAACGTGCGGAATTACCGCATTCGGCTCCCGATTATAATGCCGTTGTCAACCGAGGACGTAGTGTCGGCCCCGGTAGCCAAAACCATCGTTGGGAAAAATACCACGTTTTGGTTTGGGCACTGCGTTGACTGCGTCGTCGCAGCACTTGATACCACGCATAAGCTACCTGATAGTGTATCGTCTTTAACGCCGGGTAGCATCCCATACGCGCTAACTTAGCTTGCCCTGTAAAATAAACTTAAAAAAATTTTTCGAAACGTAAAGGACTTTTCCCAGATATCCCGAAGTGATCTAAAGAGGAACATTTTAGGCACGAGGAGGATATGGTGGTGAAGTCTTCAGAGACCGTATGGGAGGAAAGCGGGGCATTTTTGTTGCATTTTTTGCCGAAAGGTTGGCAAGATGCGGCCTGGGAGCAGCATGCCATGATGCGCCGGCGGGCCATTCAGAGTGCCGAAGCTCTTTTACGTCTCATCTTCGCGTATGCCTGGAATGATTGGTCTTTGCGCACCGTGGCGAGTGGGATCGAGCGGACGGGTCTCGGGAGTCTGTCGGATGTGGCTGTCTTGAAGCGGTTACGCCACGCCGAGGCGTGGCTGGGTCATTGAGTGGACCGTGGGTTTGTGGAACGAGGCCTGGAGACACCGCGAACCTTCCCTTTTCGTCTCGTCTTGACCGACAGCACGACGATTCAAGAACCTGGCAGCGCTGGGACGACCTGGTGCCTCCACGCCCCATGGAATCTGGCGGAAAAACGGTGGGAAGGGCTCACCCTCACGGATCGGCACGGAGGAGAATCCTTAACCCGGTTGCTTTGGCGGCGCAATGATGTCGTCTTGAGTGATCGGAATTACGCCAAAGCCTCGGCGTTGGCCGGGATCGTAGATCAGCAGGCGCATGTGATCACCCGGTTTGGATGGAATGCTTTACGCTGGGAAACATTGGAGGGAGACCCATGGGATGTCCTGGAAGCCGTGCGGACGCTGACGGACACGACCCCCGGACAATGGTAGGTGCAAATTCGCCCGACTCGCCAAAGCCCACCCTTGCGGCTCCGCGTTGTCGCGATCCGCAAATCCCCGGAGGCCGCGGCAGCGAGTCGCCGTCAAGCTCGTCAAACGGCGCGTCGTCATGACCATACCGTGTCAGCCAAGACGTTGGACGCGGCCGATATGTATTGATTGTGACCCCCTGACCCGAAACGGCCTGGGTCCGCGACCGACATTCTGGATCTGTACCGCTTGCGCTGGCAAATCGAGTGTGCTTTCAAGCGCCTCAAAAGTCTCCTTCATCTGGACCACTTGCGCGCATTCGATCCCAAACTGGCACAAACCTACCTCTTAGCCAAAGTCCTGGGAGCCCTTCTCGTCGATGCGTTCCAGAATCCGGACGGGTCTTTTTTTCCCTATGGATATCCCCTCCGCCCCGATATCCCGCGCCGTTTGGCGCTATACCCCACTCATCTGGAATGACCTCTGCCAACTCGTGCCAGGATTTCTCGATATCCAGGACTGGAGGCGACCCACTCAACACTGGAAACGACATCTCCATGAACGACCCGGGAAACGGCGTCTTCAGTACAATACCTCCCCATAAGTTAGCGCGTATGGGTGATCGCCCACCCAGCGGTACGGAATTCTCCAGGTCACCTTGTCGTTCACCGAAAGCGCTCGCAGCTGCAACGTGTTGAGATCCAGTATCCCATTCGTAAACACGATGCCTTCACTGAGATTCCAATGCTCCCGATCCCAGGCGATCCAATCGTCGTCCACAGGCCGCGACAGAATCATGCTGAGTGCTGTCACCACGTCTTTAGCCCGCAATACCGATTTTTCGACCGGGACACCCATCGCCCGCAAGAAATTGGCGGCAGTCGTGACAATTTGGCCAAGATCCACTGGGACAAACAGGGGATCGGTACGGCTCAAAATTCCGTACAAATCATCATGGTACCAGCCAAGTGCCAGTTCATCCGCCAGCGTGGCCGCCCAAATCGTGGCATCTTCGGCTTTCACGCTATCCTGGCTGACTATGCGCACCAATTCTTGCGCATGTTTTCCGACGAACCACCGTGTCCAAGCCCTCGTCCACAATGGCGGTTCTTGAACTGTCTGCGCAGCGTGCTGAATCTTTTGCACGATTTGCACACTTTTTGGCACGTCCGCAGATGTGTCGTGGCCCGCGTGAATCCGGGTGATCTTAGCCATGGAGCATCACCCCCGCGGTCAATCCGAACAACTCATTATTTTCTTTGCCCAATTGTTCGGATTGTGATACGATGTGATTAATGTGAAGGTTTTCCTGTCTTGCGTCCAACACTCCCGCGTCAACGGGGGTGTTTTTTTGTTCGTCCATCATTTTTCCTCCCGGGGAGCTTAAATTTAGGACTCACGACGAAATAACTTCGTTATTTAGGGACTGAGGTTTAATGATGTAATTCCATTCACCATGGAATGATTCCGGTGCTAAGTCCAAATGCGCCAAGGTCTCATCGTCGACCGGGATG
>JAKACM010000119.1 GCA_021821465.1 Bacillota bacterium | reverse complement strand
AATTCTATATTGTACTAAGGGTGCTAGGGGTGCCAAGAGGCTGAGAAGTAGTTCGTATGCGGCTACTAACCCTTTCAACTCGATCTGGGTAATGCCAGCGGGAGGAAAGTGCCATGATGGGAAAGTTGCCTCGCGCATGCCGTGCAGCATGGTGGGGTTTTTCTGTCTCTATGCCCCTTTCACCATAGGTGAAAACGGGGGGAAAAGACTCATGCAGTGGAAATTGCGGGATATTGTAGTAACAGCTGTATTGGCAACGGCTTGTGGAGCCGTGTATTTAGGATGGGATCTCCTGTATAAATTTGTGCCCAGTGGTATCAATCCGGTGGTGTCCGCGGGTTTCAATGGGTTATGGTGGATTGCTGCGGGCATTGTGCCTTATATTATCCGCCGCCCGGGTGCCGCAGTTCTAGCGGAATCTATCGGAGGTTTTGTAGAATTTGCCTTGGGAAGTCCTTATGGTATCCAAGCCTTTACAATTGGCATCGCCCAAGGTCTCGGTGTAGAAGTGGGTTTTATGGTAGGACGTTATCAAAAGTACAGCACGGCATGGATGTTGTTCGCCACGGCACTTGGGGGCATCGGCAACTATATTTACTCCTATTTTTACTATGGAGTCGATCAGTATACCGAATTAACTCAAATTGGCTATCTCATCGTCACCATGTTAAGCGGTGCTATTTTATCCGGTCTTTTGTCGAAATGGTTGGGCGATGCGGTTAATAGGACTGGGGCATTACGCAATTTCGCTATTTCTCACACCATCGGTAAAGCGTTATGAGCGCGGACCCGCGTTTAAATTCCACCCAAGGTGAACCTTGGGTGGAAGTCTCGGATTTGAGTGTTAAATACCCAGGACAAGAGTATCCGGCATTGCGACACCTTGATTTCTCTCTTTTTGCCGGTGACGCGGTATTGGTGATTGGACCCAGTGGGTGCGGCAAGTCCACATTGGCCATGGTTCTTGCCGGGCTTATTCCGCATTCCGTTGAGGCCACCATCCAAGGAGAGGTGCGCCACGCTTCCCTTATCCGGCAACCCGGGGCAGTGGGCTATGTATTTCAAGATCCCGAATCGCAATTTTGCCAGCTAACCGTAGGCCCTGAGATCGCTTTCGGTTTGGAGAATATTGGTTTTCAACCAAGGTCCATGACCGATCGTATTCATGAAGCTTTAGCCACTGCCGGCCTGAGCATGGCGTTGAATGCGCCCAATTATGCGCTTTCGGGAGGCATGAAACAGAAATTGGCTCTGGCCGCCGATTTAGCCATGGATCCGCAGATGTTAATTTTTGACGAGCCGACGGCTAACCTGGACCCGGAGGCTACCAGTCAAGTTTTTGCCGAAATCAAACGACTCGTGAATAAAAGACACACACTTCTTGTTATCGAGCATAAATTTGAAGCCCTTCTCGATATCATGCCTCATTTAGTGGTTATGGATCGACAGGGACAAATACGAAACCATGGACCCACTGCCGAAATTCTCCGCAGGGAATGGAATTGGCTTCAGTACGAAGGATTGATTCCAGAGGAGCTCTGTGTCGGATTTGAACGCGAAAATCTGTTTCGCCATCATGAAGCGAATAGCTCTATCACCAAAACGATTTTGCAAGCCGAAGACGTATCTTACACCTATGTTGCCAAACGCCAGCAAAGACGGCTCCAAAAACAAGGGCGTAGGATTCCTTACGCCTTACATCATGTCTCCTTGATGGTGAGAGAAGGAGAATTGGTGGCAATTGTCGGTCCTAACGGCTCCGGCAAGTCTACACTCATGAGCCTATTAGCTCGCTTGAATAATCCCAGCACTGGAACGGTGATGAGCCCACCATCTTGCCCCGAGATGCCGGTTCCCGTGGCATTTGGTTTTCAGAATCCCGAACATCAGTTCATCTTTGAACGGGTTAGCGACGAACTGGCCAATAAGTTCGTGGATCAAGATATTCCCTGGGATGTCAGAACATTATTGGAAGAATTCGAATTGCAAGGTTTGGCGCAACAGAGTCCGTTTGCCTTAAGCCAGGGACAGAAGAGGCGTTTGTCGGTAGCTGTAATGGTTCGCGATAACCACATGGCCTATTTGCTGGATGAACCGACATTCGGACAGGATGCTCACACCGAAGAATTTATCATGAACCGCTTGAGCTTGCTCAAGGATCAAGGCAAAGCGGTGGTATTAACCACGCATGATATGGACTTGGTCTGGCGCTATGCCACTCGAGTCGTTGTGTTGTTGGACGGTGGAGTAGTCTTTGACGGATTGCCAAAAGATCTCTACCATCACCAAGAACTTATGAAAAAGGCCCATTTAACCGTTTCGGTAGAGGCCGGCCAACAGGCGATTGACACTCTAAGCAGCGCCGCCATGGTTCCCCGCTTTATCGAAGTTGATTCAAGGCAGGCCGAATCACCGATAGGGGGACTTAATCCGGGATGGAAACTTATTACCACCATGCTTGCCATGGGAATTGCTATGTTCGCCCGTCACATTCTTCAAGCCGTCGCCTTGGGGCTTTTGCCTTTGGCTCTCTTATGGTTGGGAGCGCGATTGACTCCCATGCAGATCGTCAAACGCATGGCTCCCTTTGTGGGGTTTTTTATCCTCTACACATGGACCCTCACGGCCTATTCCCGGATAGGGCCCCATACTCCGGTATTTTGGTTCTTATGGTTTCGCTTAAGTTGGCCAGGTTTCCACAATGGATTGGTTCTGGCCTTTCGAATGTTGGCATCTGTTGCTTTTGGTGTGCTTTATGTGTCGACCACCGACGTGACGCAGTTGGTGGTAAGTCTGACGCGCAATTTTCGGGTACCTCCCAGGTTCAGCTATGGCACACTGGCAGGAATTAGAGTTTTTCCGTTGTTTGAAGAAGAGTGGCGTAAAATTCGTCAGGCCCGATCCTTACGGGGAAAAGACATTAAGCGGCCCGGTATTGTGCGTATTGTCACCTATGCATTGCCTCTTATGACCCAGGCCATTCGGATCGGCGAACGGGTAGCCATTGCAATGGAAAGCCGAGGTTTCAAAGGAAATGTCGCAGAATCTCCGAATGCGCGCACATATTACCTGGACACTCCGGTAACCCTTTGGGATTTCTTGTATTTAGCCTTTGTATGTGTGACTAGCGTCTTGATTTTGCTCTGGGTCCGCTAAAGTCCTAATGCTGTGGCACTCATCTCTCCAAAAACCGCCATTCGGTCATCAGATCGGTTTTGTTTTCATGGCGGGCAAGGATCAGCCAAGCAACCTTTATGCCAAGAAAACTGACAAGTGCTCGGCATCATTTGCAAGAACTTTTTGCAGGAAAAAATGAGGTTGGCAAGCTCGTCTAGAGAATCTTGACACACACAATAGTCATTGAGATAATCTGTCATATTGATTCGGTCAGGTCATTTTATAACATACATGATCGGTTAAGTCAGGTGACAGGGATGAGGCCCCAAAATCAGCACCGTAATGCACGTTCTGGCGGCGTACACTGACACTCAATACATCAGATTACCGCCCTGTCTTTCTCCGACGAGGTCCAACCTGACTTATCTGGGGATGTATGTTTTATAAGCATCTCAATGAAAAAAGCCGGCCGATTATTTGTCAGGTTCATTGTCCAAAGGAGACTATGGGAACCGAGAAAGGCCTCGGTAACGCAATTTATGTCTCTAAAGGGGAATTCCATCCGAAAGGAGCGAAGTCCTGGTCATAAAGAGGTTATTGTTGGAGGTCGCCGGCGGGATCTTGTCGGTGATTTAGTTATTGTTTGACCAGGAAAACCGATTTGAGTGATGAGGCCAGAGAAGTACGGCTGTGGCTGCAGTATCAAAAAATGCGCAATCAAACAGTGCGGCCCAGCTTAGAAGAACAGCGGCAGAGATTGAGGGCCGTCGGCTCTTTCCCGATCGATCCGGCGGTGCATGTAAGCCGCAGCATAGAGGGAGGAGTGGCCGGCGAATGGATTGAACCTGCCAACCATCAAGGCGGAACCTGGCTATATCTTCATGGAGGGGCGTATGCCTCCGGGGGATGTGATTCTCACCGCCCTCTCGCATCTAAATTGGCGCTGGCATCTCGGACTCGCGTTCGCGTTGTCGACTACAGACTGGCGCCGGAATACCCGTTTCCGGCGGCCGTGGAAGACAGCATCAAGGCTTATCTGGCTCTTTTACAGAAGGGCATTTCGCACAAATCCTTGATCGTAGGGGGAGATTCATCGGGTGGCGGTTTAACCGTGGCAATGTTGGTCAGCTTACGTGATCAAGGTATTCCGATGCCCCAAGCCATGGTTTTGCTGTCGCCTTGGACAGATTTAGCCGCTACCGGCTCATCACTAGTTAACCGAAGGGATCGCGATCCGTGGCTTGATCCCGGTGAGGTTGCCGGGGCCGGCAGACTGTATCTAGGATCAACGGACCCCAAACACCCCTTGGCCTCGCCTTTGTATGCCAAACTTGAGGGACTCTGTCCCACCTTAATCCATGTCGGTGACGACGAAGTGTTGTTGGATGACTCGGTTCGGTTAGCCAAACGATTGCAAGAATCCGGCATTGCCGTTACCCTCAAAACCTTTCCTGGATTGTGGCATGTCTTCCATGCGTTCTTTGCCAAAGTTCCGGAGGCAAATGCGGCCATTGCTGACATCGGACAATGGGTCCAAGACATGATTCCCGATAATATCGACACCTAGGAAAGGATTTTTGGACGAAATTATCCTGAGATCCATGCCTTATCCTGTAAATTCTCGTGCGCTCTTGGATCTGTGATGCTTTATCCGACTTATTCCGAATGCTTTCCGATGATCTGGGTCCGGCATGAAAAATGCATCTCGAGTAATCCGGCCAGACGCGGGATCTTACGCCGAATGAATACCCGCCAGTTCTGTTTTTGAGCCGGGGGAACTGACCGATTCCATAACTGAAAGGAGGCTATCTGGGTTCTGGGTGAACTATCCTAAAAGGGCTCGAACACAGGCCTTTATTTCTTCCTTAAGAGTCCTAGGAGTAACTTTTGGTGGTGATCCCATTGAAACTGCGGGGCCGATAACGGCTATAAGTTTCGGAAACCAGAAGAGTCATGACCTTGATGCAATTATTCGATTGCTCGGACAAGATTGCCTTGGTGACCGGGGGAGGGCGAGGATTGGGCCGAATTATGGCGGAGTCCTTGGCCGAAGCCGGAGCGCAAGTGATTTTATGTTCCCGTAAAGTTGAAGCCTTGAAAGAAACGGCGGACAAAATCCAAAAATCCGGGCATAAAAGCCTGTCCATGGCTCTGGATGTCACAAATCCCGAGGATGTCGAACAAGCGGTTCAGAAGATCATGGAAATGTCGGGGCGCATCGACATCTTAATTAACAACGCCGGCACCAGCTGGGGTGCCCCCGCGCTTGATATGCCCTTAGATGCATGGCACAAAGTCATAGAAACGAATTTGACCGGGACCTTTTTAATGAGTCAGCGGGTCGGACGGGAAATGGTTGGCCGTAAATCGGGAAAGATTATCAATATTGCTTCGGTAGCGGGGCTCGGTGGATCTCGACCCGATGTGCTGGATGCCGTAGGATACAGCGCCAGTAAAGCGGGAATCATTGCCTTGACCAAAGATCTCGCTGTCAAATGGGGGCCATATGGGGTGACAGTCAATGCCATTGCTCCCGGATTTTTCCCCACAAAAATGACCCGGGTCCTCCTCGAACGCCATGGTGAAGCCATATTGCAACAAATCCCTTTGGGACGCTTTGGCACCGAAGACGATATCAAAGGCTTAATCGTCTTCTTGAGTTCCCGGGCATCTGAGTACATGACCGGCAGTATCATCGTCGTCGATGGCGGACAACAAGCCTGAGGATGCCGATCTTGTTCCGACAAGCCATATCCCATCTGCGTGAAAAGGCTGTGATCCAAAGCTCCGCAAGTCCGTTGGTTCCTACCACAAGGGCCGTTTGTCCCAAACGCTGATCATTGTGAGCGTTGTCACACTGCGGCTTTTATAAAATGCACACGATCAGGAAGACAGATGAGTTGGTCTCGGGCAAGGAGAGATGTTTTGGCGAGTGTATGGCAATGATGCCGAGTCCATATATTACTCCATTGGAGGAAGATGGACGGAAGTTAGCAAAGATTTAACTAATTCGATGCACCGTTCTTTCGAATTGACCTCGGGATTATACCATCATTTGTCCACTTGACAATCTAGCTCTACAATTGCATTCAAAATCCGTTAGAAGTAAAATACTGTTAACGATGCGAATGTGATTGAGAGGGTTAGTTACATTTGAAACGGCTATCGAATGATGACACCCTGGCCAAATTAGGCGATACTTATCATTACCTCGTTGTACTAGAACATTGCCTTGAGTTAGACGAGGGCGAAGCCATCTATGTAGAAGAACATGGTGACCTGAGCAAGGTCTCTCCGCATGACGCCTCTAACATCGAAGTGAAAAGCCACCTTGTGGAACATCATCTCTCGAATCGCGATAGCGAGTTTTGGAATACACTGAAAAACTGGATCATGAATCGTGACCATCTCGCGGTGTATAAGCGTCTCATCCTGCTAACCACTTCAACGATTTCGGATGAATCCGCATTCTATGGGTGGGACAAGCTGGATGTACAAAAGCGGGTTGAGAGGTTGAGGGAAATCGGTGGCATCAAAAAGGAACAGGAAAAAACCTTTCGTCCCTTATTCGATGCGGTATTTGGATGTCCAAATGACGCGTTAATTCACATCGTCGGACGTGTTGAGCTATGCACGGGAAATCCATCGGTTGCAACGAAGGCGGAATCACTTTGTAAACATAAAGTATTGAATAACGTCCCTCAGGAACAAATCCCTTTTTATATAGAGGGGCTTCTAGGATACATTCTCTTGAAGCCGACACTGCCTCCCCATAGTTGGAGGATTAATCACGGTGAATTCAGCGATCTTCTCGTGAAATTGAGAGATAAATTCGTGAGCGGGAAAATCCCCATCCCGATTAACCCTCCTGATGTCGGTCATAAGACCAGTGATGGACATGGTAAGTATCGATTCGTTAAGGAAATTCTGCGGATTGAATATCATGAAGAAGTGAATGAGGCGGTCGAGAATTATTGGCAAGCCATGGCAATCGTCAGCAGTTATTTTCGCAACAGCTACGTGTACACACAGGAACTCCTCAGCTACGAAAATGACCTAAAAAAGTACCTGCATCGAAGGAAACGCATACAGAGACGGAACATGCAAGTGCAAGGTGGGGATTCCGTTCGTTCTTCACAGACGTATTATGACGAAGCAATGACGCTCACGCCACGGTCACTGAGTTCGTTCAGTGACAATCAACAATATTTTCAAAACGGAATCATTCACTCGATCGTTGATGATGGCAGCCTAACATGGCATTTGGAGGATTCTGATGGGAATTGAAAACCTCGCGGAGCTATCATTTAATCCCTTTCATATGGCACGCATTATGACATACTTCTTAAGCGGGGCAGGGGGTAGAACAACCTTCCCCCGGGTGTACTTGGTGTTGCCGATGGTGCTGTATGAGCCTTCTCGTACGGTCTTGGCGGGGGCAAACAAGCGGAGTTCTTTGTACAGCTTGTTTCTTGACGATCAAAGGAAAAGAGAAAACCTCGCAGGACTTCAGCGCCGCTATTTGTTGTATAAGACGCTGACGAATGAATCCCTCGTAGTTGGGGCTACCCGAAATGCGTTCCATGTGGATACGACAGTTGCGGTAAATTCGCAGGTTCGATTCCAAGACTGTACCGACCGTGACCTGCGGGAGCTATACAAGGCGGCACATTATTTCGGCGTCGTCCTTCAAAAGGAATCTCATGACGCAGCGGTGTTTATGAAAATGGGAGTGTATCCTTTATGACGACATTTATTCGAGGGATTGCGGTTTTCAATAGCCAAGGCGATAAGCGATACATCGAACTCAAAGAGGGTTTGAACATCATAACGGGTGATTCTAAATCGGGCAAAAGTGCCCTTCTTGAGATCATTGACTACTGTCTAGGGAGTTCACAAGCGACGCTTCCAAAGGGTGTTATCACGAACTTTGGTTTTCTGTACTGCATTATATTACAGATTCGTAAGACAAGCGTAATTCTGGGCAGGCACTCCTTTGCTCATGATGGTCGTACCAAAATGTTTCTTGGGGTTGAACCGAACGTCAAGAGCATTAGGGAGATTTCGCTTGATGATTTCGACCCTAATGGCTTTGCACAGATTCGTCGGATTCTCGATCAAGTGGGGAGCTTGCTGGGCTTGACCGTTACGGACATGAGCGAGGTGTCCGATGAGCGGAAAGAAGGCAAACCGAGCATCCGAAATATGATGTCATTTCTCCTTCAGCATCAGAATTTGATTGCAAACAAGTTTGCATTATTTTATCGCTTTGATAAAGCGGAAAAGCGACAGGCGGTCATCCGCCAACTACCTGTGTTTGCGGGATGGGTAGACCAAAAGTATTACACTATGCAGTATGAACTGGATACCAAGCAAAAGCAGCTTCGTCGGCTGGAACGCGAAACGCAGATTAATGAACGATATATGAGTGAAAAACAAAGAGAACTTGTTAATACGTTCCGTAAGTATTACATGCTTGTCGGGGAGAAACTGGATGACCAACTGCCCCTCGAAAAACTGTTGGAACTACAGGACCACTTACCTGGATTTAATTATAGTCGGTACTTAACTGCAGAAACGCAAAACGAATGGTTGAGTTTGAAAAGCGATTTGGAAGATCTGCGCCGAGAGAAACAAATCCTTGAAATCAAAATCCATGAATTGAAAGCTAGCCAAAACCATGGCAGTGAATATGCACAAGAACTACGTCGATTAAGAAAAATTGCGGCGGTACCTGAAGAGTTAGAGGGAGTAATTGTATGTCCCGTATGTGGTAAACCCCACGACGAACTGCCCGTTAAGACAATGCGCGTTCAGCAATCTTTATCTTGGCTCCAAGAGCAACTGCTACAGATTGATTATCATCAAAATGATTTCGACGAGCAAATCGGGAAGCTAACGCATCAGCGCGATGAGGTATCTCGTGACATTCAACGCGTGACACGTCGACTGGATGAAATTGAACGGGTTCACAAGGAAGTACACGAAAAAAGTAAGACCTTACAGGAGCAGAGCTTGTATGCAAAAGCGCAAATTGATTTACATGTCGATGTGGTAAGAAATAACCTTCGTGTATTTGGACAGTCGGATGACCTTGACACGTTGCGTGCAGAAGTTGCGACCCTTAAAGACCTGATTTCGGGGTATGACTTGGCGCATTACTATCGCGAAGCCATAGCCGCAATGAGTAAGGACATGAATCGAATCGTAGCACAACTCGATTTTGAAGACGAGTTTAATCCACCGAATCTGGTCATTGACTTGCAGGAGACGTTTGACTTATATCAGCAGGACCGTTCCCACCATCAAAAGATATATCTCAGTGAAATGGGGAGTGGCGCAAACTGGCTATCCTGTCACTTAGCTGTATTTTTGGGCTTTCTACATTTGTTTGCGCGTGAGCCCGAGTCGAAGGTGCCCAATTTTCTGTTTCTTGATCAACCAAGTCAAGTTTATTTCCCTAATTCAGATGCGGTACTGGATGAGGGCAATGAAGATAGTGACTTTGAGAAGGTCCGAAGGATCTATACGACGATCTTGAAAGAAATTGATTTAGTCGCCGCGAAAACCGGCGTTCGTCCCCAAGTCATTGTTACCGATCATGTCGGTGATTTGAGACTTCGCGGTTACGAGTTCAAACACTTTGTTCGGGCTGATTGGCACGGCTCAAAATTCATTTAAGGAACGCAGGACGTCCACTAGGAGTCCTGTGACAAATGTTCCTTATTTGTCTGTTCTAGTTTTTGGGGAGTTTGCATTTCCTTAATATGTAAATTAGTAGCGCAGGTGAGTAAGTGTATTCAGTATTTGTTTCGGGTGATGCGC
Source organism: Bacillota bacterium (assembly GCA_021821465.1). GTDB lineage: Bacteria > Bacillota > Sulfobacillia > Sulfobacillales > Sulfobacillaceae > Sulfobacillus. The sequence goes on along the minus strand of JAKACM010000119.1, from coordinate 3,349 downwards.
TGAGCCAGCAAGTGGGGAATTCTGTGCATGAAATTTGAGTCTACTACCAAGGGAGAAATCCCGGTTCTTCAAACTCTGTCGACTTTCTGTTGATTGATTAATCAATTTTATCTGGGAGAGATCTATACAGAACCGTCACGAACAGGTCTTGCCATGTTGTCGGACAATTTTCTCCATAGCCGTAAGATGTGGAGCTGGTCTGTATGCCCAGAACACTATCTTCGTCGACTTCATTTAGCCACGTGTTTACATCGTGCTCTAAGACTTTTACGTTTTTATTCTCACTTTGAAAAATCCTTATTTGAAGCGTCATAGTCTCACCTTCCTCGTTTCTTGTTTAATTAATACGACTCGGTAGTGTGGAATATGATTAGCTTCGTTTGTGATATGATAGTAGAAACTTCTGGATTTGGATGTGTTGTTTCCATGGTATGGGACAGTAATACGCATTTTTATCGTATGGGAACGAAAACAAGTGATAGTGAACCTGAATTAAGCGATATCCTGAAATATAAAAGAGATATAGAACCTTGGCTATCTTCCGTCTTCCAATCGGAGCACTTGTCCTTGTTACTTGGAAGTGGTTTTACTAGTGCGTTAGCGAATTTGGCGGGCGCCTCACAAACGAATATGAACCGAGTATCGTTTGGTCATCCGGACCCATTGCCATATGAAGACCGTGTCAATATTGTGGCAGAGCAAAGTGCAATTGCGTGCGAGCGCGGAAGTGCCAACATAGAGGACCAAATTCGTGGTGCTTTAAATCTTGTTGAAGGTTTGCGAATTACTCAAGATCCTGCGGTTGATGAATGGACTTCTGCGTTGAATCGTGTGTTTAGGAGTTTGCTTGAATCGGTACTAATCACTGAGGCTGGAATCCTCAAGAGTGTTCATGAGAATATGAATGAAGTGGAGCAAACATTGGTTTCGTTCCTCCTGAGTTTTGCAAGCCGCACGGCTTCAAGAGAACGACTCAACGTTTTTACAACGAATTATGATCGTTTAATTGAATATGGATGTGACCTTGTTGGACTTCGGACAATCGACCGGTTTGTTGGAACATTAACTCCATTGTTCCGCTCATCCCGTATCGCTGTTGACATGCATTATAATCCTCCAGGTATTCGTGGAGAACCACGGTATTTAGAGGGAGTAGTTCGACTCACTAAACTTCACGGTTCGTTGGATTGGCGATTCGAAAAGAATCAGTTGAAGAGGTACGGTATCCCGTTTGGAGCGTCGGCCAATCATTCGGATTTTTCCGGCGATCCTTTACATTCGGTGATGATTTATCCTAATCCAGCCAAAGATGTTGAGACCCTACTGTTTCCTTATGCAGAGCTCTTTCGTGACTTCTCTTCTGCCTTGTGCAGACCTAATTCCGCACTTGTCGTCTATGGATATGGTTTTGGAGATGATCATATCAATCGTGTAATCTCAGACATGCTTTCCATTTCGTCAACGCATCTCGTTGTCATTTCATGGGATCATGCTGGCGGAAGACTAGAGACATTTTTGAAAAGAGTGGGGCGTCAGGCGCAAATATCTTTATTGGTGGGGCATCATTACGGGGATATAAAGAATTTGGTGAATTACTATCTGCCAAAACCATCAATTGATGATATCTCAATTCGTAGGACCGCATTGGAGGCAAGGCGAGCCTATGCAATCGAACCTGAAGGCGATGCAGAACAAGGGAGCAATGATAAATGAACTCATATATCGAAGAAGTCGCTTCATTGACGGTTGGAACAATTGAGTCAGTTGCTCCCAATGAATTTAGAGTTCTGCTCGATATTGATGCTCCGCAAACAACTGCACTCAATGCAGTCGTTCCACAGGGATTCCCGAGATTAAATGGCTATGTCCTCATTCCCAATGAAGTTGGTTCAATTGTCGGAATGGTTACTTGGCTTGGCATTGAAAGGTCAGCTTATCCTAGACGCAGTGGTTTCAAGGACTTTGGATTGTTAGATTTACCGTTCCCACTTCGGAAAATGACTGTCTTGCCACTTGGAACACTTCAACAGACCGTGGATCGTGAATACCCAGATAAACTTATATACCAGTTAAACCGTGGACTGAGTGTATATCCGTCGGTTGGAGATAAGGTGATTTTACCTTCCGTAAGCCAACTAAGGAATATTATTGAGGGAGGTGAAGCGGAACAAGGAGTAGTGATTGGAACTTCGGTTCTTGCTGCAGATGCCACTATTTCTGTTCACCCAAATAGAATTTTTGGAAGACACTTGGCTATACTCGGAAATACGGGAAGCGGGAAATCTTGTACGGTTACAGGGGTAATTAGATGGACGTTGGAGCGTGCTGAAGAGGAGCGCAGAAAACGAGAGTCAGAAAAACCTCTCAACTGCCGTTTTATTGTATTAGATCCGAATGGCGAATATCGTAATACTTTTGGTGATTTACATGCGCGTGTGTTTCAGGTGCAAGGGGGGCACAATGAATCCACAGATACTAATTCTGCACGAAACATACAAGTCCCTGCCTGGCTGTGGGACGAACAGGAATGGGTAGCATTTACTGGTGCAAGACCTGGTGTACAGCGTCCAATGTTATTACGCGCCTTACGGGAATTAAAAGCTGGAGGCAAGTTGGACCTAACCGAAGTAGATGCAGTAAGACGATACTTCTCTTTCGTCAGGCAGAAACTCCAATTTATCGTAAATGATCCTACTCAGTATACCGAGTATACAAAATACAAGGATGTTGGCGGGCTTCTCGTCTCTGTTCAAGATAAATGTATGAGATTTCAAGTAGCAGATGAAGGCTTGTCGACGGCGATACAAGAAGTAGTCAACCAATGTGGAGAGATTATTAGACGCCGGAGAAACGACAAGGGGTATTGGTCTTCATTCGTCGAATCAGAATTATTGGAGTTACTGAATCGTACGAATGCCGTGATAGCCCAGTGTGGAGAAAGTGTTCAACAAATACCAGAGGTGGATGCAAATTCTCCAATTCCCTTCAATGTGCACGCCTTAGCAGACTATTTGGATGACATGACCCTACAAGAGAGTCCGGGTAATGTTCAGCACATACAAACATTGAGCGCACGTATCCGGGCACTTCTTAAAGATGCGAAGCTCGGGGCAATTATCGCACCGTCTGAAATCGTAACTTTGGAACAATGGCTTCATAGTTACATTGGTTCTGGTGATGAGGAAGATAGCGCGATTACAGTTTTAGACCTATCGCTCGTACCTATACTCCTCATGGCTAACAATTGATGATTTAGGTTGCCGATTTAAAGACTTGGAAATTAAGTGTCAACAAGGTGTTGAGCTTTGCGTGATGGCACCCATGGGTGTCAGCCAAGCAATCGATGATC